>CACZRD010000028.1 GCA_902783545.1 uncultured Bacteroidales bacterium | reverse complement strand
TGAGCGATTTGAAGATTCCGAATTGCTGGTCAATGAGGTAGGGGATTATCTGTTTTGTCCCCAAGGAACGGCAGCGCGTATCGTCAATCGTGAAATCTCTGAAGACGAAGAATTATATCACGACCTGTTGGCGAACTTCTTCATTTCCCAGAAACCAATCCCACCTACCATAGACGTTCTTGCTGCGCGTCTGCGCACAAAGAAAGCCTTCCTTGATTCGTTCACGGCTTTACACATCTTTGTGCTCACACTTCGTTGTAACCAAAATTGCGTCTATTGCCAAGCAACGAGCCAACCGGAATGTGCGCACGGCAAGGACATGAAGTTGCCCGACTTGCTCAAAGCTGTTGAACTTATGTTCCGCTCACCGTCCGAACATCTCACGATGGAGTTTCAAGGTGGCGAACCATCCCTTGTGCCGCACCTCATCCGTGCTGCGATAGAAAAGGCTGAGGCATTGAACCAAACTGCCCACAAGACGTTAACTTACGTGCTTTGCACGAATAGCGTCCACCTCACGGACGAAGTGCTTACACTTTGTAAGCTATTCAACATCCTCATCTCAACCTCGCTTGACGGACCGCGTGCCCTGCACAACTCCAATCGCGGCAAGATAGACAGCTACGAGAAAGTGGTTGCCGGCATTGCACTTGCGCGTCAGACCATAGGCGAAGACAAAGTTTCGGCACTGATGACCACATCTGTTCCGGCTCTTGACTACCCCAAAGAGATAGTCGATGCCTACCGTGAAAACGGCTTCCGTTCCATCTTCATCCGCGCACTCAATCCCTACGGATTAGCCACAGAGAACAACGATTGGGAAGCATACACCACGCGCTTCATCGAGTTCTATAAACAGATGTTGGATTATATCATCGAGATTAACAAGTCCGGCGAATTGTTTGTGGAAGAGTTCACACGGCTCATCCTACAGAAAATCCTTACACCATTCCCAATCGGCTTTGTGGACTTGCAATCACCGGCAGGCATCGTGAACAGCGTCGTGGTCTATAACTATGACGGAGGTGTCTATGCTTCTGACGAATCGCGCATGTTGGCAGAGACTGGTGACTATACCTTCCGTTTAGGCAACATCTCCGATACCTACGAATCGCTATTCTACGGAGAGAAAGCACAACACTTTGCCGACTGTTGGGCTACGGAAACCATCGCCGGTTGCTCCGATTGTGCCCTGCAATCCTATTGCGGAGCTGACCCGGTGCGCAACTACAGCACACAAGGCTCCATGTACGGACACCGACCGACATCGCTCTTGTGCCAGAAATACAAAGCTATCATCAAACACATCCTATCGCTGCTCAAAAACCGCAACGAGGAAGTGATGCCTATCTTCACCCAATGGATCAAAGGTCGCAATGCGTGATATAATTGACATACAATCCAATGACAATGCGCTGTTCGTCACCGGACAATGCAACAATCATTGTCTCATGTGCTGTCAACCACCGGTGAAGCGAGACGATATAGATTTCTTCTACGAGAAGAACATCCGTCTCATAGACAGCGCACCTGTCGAGCTGCCCACAATTGGCATCACAGGTGGCGAACCAACCCTGCTCGGTGATCGCCTCTTTGACCTAATCGCTTATATCCGCAAGCGCCTATCCAACACGCATATCCAAATCCTCTCCAATGGTCGCCAGTTCGCTGATGGAGCCTACGCGGAAAAGTTGGCACAAGTGTCCGAGGGAATGGTCATTGTCGGCGTACCGTTTCATTCCGATTCGCCAATCATTCACGACCGCATTGCCGGAGCAAAGAACGCTTATAATCAAACGCTCTTAGGTCTCTATAACCTCGCCGCCAATGATATAGATATCGAACTGCGCATTGTCCTGACCAAGCAGAACTACCAACGCTTGCCGCAGATGGCGCGTTTCATTTCCAAGAACCTTGCTTTTGTCTCAACCGTTGCTTTCATGGCGATGGAAGACATCGGCTATACCATCAAGAACCGCGACCTCATTTGGATTGAGCCGCTCGACTACATGCCCCAACTGCAACAAGCAGTTCAGTACCTTGCTCAACTGGAGTTTGATGTCTCGCTTTTCAATCTCCCGTTGTGCCTCTTGCCGGAATCCTTGCGATCATTTGCCAAACAATCCATTTCCGATTGGAAGAACAAATATCTCCCTATATGTGATGAATGCACAGCTAAATCCAAGTGTTGTGGCTTCTTTTCAACCTCAATGAGCATATATAGAGGTGTGACGGTCTTGTGAAATATAACTTTTCCTAAATAGCGTTGACCGTTTTTTAATGATTTTTCCTAAAAGACTTGACACTTTCCTGAAAAATGTTTACACTTTCCTAAAAAAGTTGACATCTTCCAGAAATAGTTTTCGGCTATTGAACTATTGCTGACTGTTGTTGATTTATTTCCGAGCTGGTGTCGAGCGGAGATCGTTCCTGTATCGAGTCATATACGTATCCCACCGCACCCTATATATACTATGTATATATCCCGTGATTTTGATTCGCACACGTAAAAATTTGCACTGGCACAAGTGGCACAAATGGCACAAATTTACTAAATATGTTGACACGGATTTGTGCCATTTGTGCCACTTGTGCCATGTTTTTTTTTATATTTTTTCCAAACAGACACATATATAGTATTATATATTTATATATAATACCGATGAATAAAACGTTAGATATTGGTTGTGTATTGGTTGTGTATGGGTTGAGTACTAACAATGGCAACGCATAGTCGGATTGGGAGGGTGATATTGGCATAAGAGTAGGGTAATAGTATAGTCTGCATACAATGAGCATATATTGAGCATACATTCAGCATACATTGAGCATACATTGCAATCACGTGGAAGGATTGATGGAGTGACGGTATAAGCATTTTTACGGATGGATGTACACGGAGGTTTATCGAAAAGTGCGGAAAGAAGCGGGTTGGGATTGATGGGGTACAAAAAAATCAAACAAAATTTGCAAATGTCAAAATTTTTTTGTAACTTTGCAGGTTGAATGAGTGAGAGTCAACAATATATTGACCTGCGTGGCCAGTCTCTGCCGTATTATTTGGCAGAGGAGTATGCTATGCGTACGAATAGGCCGGTGTTTATTACGGGGAAGGCAGGGACGGGAAAGACGACGTTCCTGAGGAAGCTGCGGGAACAGTCGCCAAAGAACATGGCTGTGGTGGCACCAACGGGTGTGGCTGCAATCAATGCGGGAGGAATGACTATTCACTCGCTGTTTCAGTTGCCAGTGCGCACGCTTATTCCTACGCCGCAATCGTACAAACAGCTGTTTGCCGAGCAGCGGATGTACCAACGCAAGCGGAATTTGCTTTATCACCTTGAGATGTTGGTGATCGACGAGATCAGTATGGTGCGTGCGGATGTGTTGGATGCGATAGATATGGTGTTGCGGCACTACAAATACCGCAAAGATCAACCGTTCGGAGGCGTACAGTTGGTGATGATAGGCGACTTGTTTCAGTTGTCACCGGTGGTGACGAAAGGCGATGACGAGGAGGCGATGGCGAAGTATTACGAGGGACCGTATTTCTTCCATGCAAAGGTGATGAAAGAGTTGCAGCCGATCTACGTGGAACTGGATCACGTGTTCCGGCAACAGGATCAGGTATTCGTCAATCTGCTGAACGAGGTGCGTGAGAATCAGTTGACGGCACAGGGTAGGGCGCTGTTGAGTGCGCGGTATAATCCGCGGTTCAAGAATACGGAAGAGGACTTCCATATAACGCTGACAACCCACAACCGTCTGGCAGACGAGTTGAACGAACGGGAGCTGATGCGGCTGCCGGATGCGCCGCGGATGTTTGTTGCCGAGATAAAGAAAGATTTTCCGGCAAACATCTATCCGACAGAGGAGACGCTGACGCTGAAGATCGGTGCGCGGGTGATGTTTGTACGAAACGATGACCAGAAACCGCGGCGCTACTATAACGGCAAGATAGGACTGATTACAGATATTGACGGAGAGAAGATAATAGTGCGCTGCGAGGATGGGGACATCGAGGTAACGCGCATGACGTGGGAGAATATCCGCTACCGCGAGGATGAGAAGACAGGGAAGATTGAAGAGGAGGTTCTGGGTACGTTTACGCAATATCCGTTGCGCTTGGCGTGGGCTGTGACGATCCACAAGAGCCAAGGACTGACGTTCGACAAGGTCATCATCGATGCGGCACGTGCATTTGCAGCCGGGCAAGTGTATGTGGCGCTGTCGCGATGCCGGACACTGGAAGGCATTGTGCTGTCCACACCGCTGGATTATGTGGAACTGGATAATGATCCGTCTGTGCTGCACTATACGGATAGTCAACCATCGGTAGATGTTGTCACTCAGGCACTGCCGAAAGCGCGAAAGGAATATGAACTGCAACTGTTCAGTGCACTGTTTGACTTCCACCGGTTGATTTTGCTGGTCGAGCAGATGCGGAAGGTCGCTTCGTCGAAAGTGTCGTTCAACGTGGAGACTCTGCCATGGTTGGAGGAGCTTGCTCCGCAATTCACCGAGTGGCAATCGGTAGCAGACAAATTCCGTCCACAATTGACGCGGCTGCTGCTGTCGGCAGCGAAAGAGCAACTGAAAGAACGCCTACATGCTGCAGCCTACTATTATCTGCCGTTGTTGGGGTTGGTTACCGTAAAAGTGGCGAACCATCCTTGCCGAAGCAAGAACAAAGCCGATGTGTCGGACTTCGAACCGATGCTCAGCGACCTGTTTCTTGTGCTGCACGAGAAGATACACCTGATGCAAGCGATACTGAAGGCTAACGAGCCGTCGTCCGAGACGCTGCTGCAAGCAAGGAATGATTTTGTGGCTCCGGTGGCTGAGTTGCAGCCGGTGATGGAGAAACCGGCAAAGAAGACGAAGTCTCCGAAGATTGCAAGCTCGGCAACCGGGCTACACAACAGAGAGCGCTGGATGGTGCTGGATGACTTCCGGTTGCGGGAATTGTTTTTGGAAAGTGCAAGTATAGCTCAAATGGCGCAAGAGCTTAATCGCACGCAAGGCGCCATCCGTGCAAGACTGAAAAAGCTAAGACTGATAGAATAAATTCGCCCGAATAACATATTTTTGCTCAAAAATTTGCAAATGTCATAATATTTTTGTAATTTTGTGGGCGCAATTAGAAATCAGATGTCAGAAGTCAGTAGTCAGATATCAGATGGCAGAGGAGATAAAAGACATATTGCGGAGCAAGTATCCTGAGATGGAGGTTGTGGCGATCCGGCATGAGGACTTGGTGTATGAGGAGCGTGTGCGGCTCAAGTGTGTGCATTGCCGCAACTACCGCACGAAGTGGACATGTCCCGGGCGATTGCCGGAGCTGGATTATGTGAAGATTACAAGCGAGTACGCTCATATGGCTGTTGTCGTGGGAACGGCAGCGTGTCTGCATGAAGCGTTGCTGTATATGGAGGCCGAACTGTTCCGACGCAATGAGCCGTTGGCTGTTTCGTTCATCGGTGGGAGCTGCGAGTTATGCAAGGAAGGCTGCAACAAAGAGGCGTGTGCGCATCCCGAACAAGCGCGTATATCGTGGACAGCCACCGGATGTAATGTGACGAAGACGCTGGCGAACATAGGCATCGAGGTGGACTATACCAAGAACAAGGATCGCCGGTACGGGCTGCTGATGTGGTAATCAGAGAAAACGAATGAATATGCAAGATATCAAACTATTTTTGACAGATGTAGATGGCTGCCTGACGGACGGTGGGATGTATTACACCGCTGAAGGGGAAGTGATGAAGCGATTCTGCGTATATGACGGGATGGGAATGGTGTGTCTGCAACAGGCAGGTATCCCGTGCGGGATCCTCACCTCGGAGAACAGTATGGTCGTGAAGGCGAGGGCAGAGAAGCTGAAGTTGCAGTACCTGTATCTGGGTGTGGGCAGTAAGGTGAATCCGGATTGCCTGACGAAGTTACAGGCAGCACAACAGATCTGTGACGAGTTGGGAATATCGTTAGTGAACGTGTGCTTTGTGGGCGATGATATCAATGATGTGGAGCTGCTGAGTAAGGTCGGCTATCCGTGTTGTCCTCCGAACGCGCGGCCGGAAGTGAAGGCGATCAAGGGAATACGGGTGCTGCATACTCCCGGTGGCCAAGGCGCGATTAGAGAGATTGCGGATGAGATATTGAAGGGGTGATTTCCAGAAAGAAACGAAATGAAATAGCAATATGACAGACAAACAATTTTGCATGAGTTCGTATCTGGCTTTTCGGTACATAGAAAAGGAAGATACAAATTTTTACGACGGCTTGAAAACGTTTACTCTTCCTCTGCCAGATGCGTCTAAATTTACGTATGTTCACACCGTGGAAGATATTGACCGTGAACTGCAAAAAGTATTTAACAGCCTGAAAGGCGAAAAATTAGGAATATGCTTATCCGGAGGCATGGATTCGGCAATTTTAGCATCGTATATGCGCGGCTGTGATGCTTATACTTTCCGGTTCTTGGGCGGTGAGTTCCAAAAAGAGGAGTTGAATAGAGCAGAGTATTATGCCAACTACTATGGTCTCCATCTGCACTATGTTGATATAGATTGGAGCACTGTAGAAAAATACCTGCCTGTAATGATGCGTCATCGTAATGCACCGGTGCATTCTATTGAGCCTCAGTTATATCAAGCAGCATTGCAAGCAAAAGCTGATGGCGTGACACGAATGATAGTAGGCGAGAGTAGTGATTTGATTTTTGGAGGCATGGATAAATTGCTTGCTAAAGATTGGACGAAGGATGAGTTTCAGAAGCGCTATACGTTTTTGGATCCTGTGCTTGCGTTGAAGGATCCGGTGGATATGAGTTATCTGTTCGAGCGCTATAACAAGAACGGAAAATTTGACTTTATGGCGTTTATGGACAATGTGTTCAGTATAGAGTCATCGTCTTCTTATTACAGTGCTTTTGGAGCAGCGGGTATTCCTTATACTGACCCATATTCGTTGTTGCGTATGGCAGATCCGTTGGATTTGCACAGAGTGCGTAATGGCGAGCCGAAGTATCTTATTCGCGCGCTGATGCATCAGAAATATCCAGAGATTCCCGTCCCGAACAAGACTCCTATGCCTCGTCCTGTGGATGAGTATTTCAAGAACTGGCAAGGTCCGACCCGTCCGGAGTTCCGCAGGGATATAGATATGGCCTCGCTGACGGGAAATCAGAAGTGGCAGTTATATTGCTTGGAGCAATTCCTGAATATGCATGAGCCGCTCAAGATTGGCTATACAACAGGTGTATATGACTTGTTTCACATAGGACATTTGAATCTGTTGCGGAAAGCTAAAGAGCAATGCGACTATCTGATAGTCGGCGTATCAACAGATGATCTGGTGGAGTACAAAGGCAAACGTTCCGTAATACCATTCGAGGAAAGGAAAGCGATAGTCGGCGCAATCCGTTATGTGGATGAAGTAGTGACTCAAGCGAATATGGATAAACTTGAGGCTTGGGAGAAGTATCACTTTGATGTGATGTTCGTAGGCGATGACTGGAAGGGGACAGATAAGTGGAACAAGATAGAATCCGACCTTGAGAAAGTTGGAGCCAAAGTGGTTTATTTCCCTTATACGAAGGGCACGAGCAGCACCTTGATAAACGAGACTCTGATTCGCTTGAGAGAAGGAAAGAAATGACAGAAGATTTTTCCAGATACAATGGCGTAGGCACTCCGCTATATCAAGCTCAGCAGCGTATGTTGGAAATATTGAAGGTGGTGGATGAGATCTTCCGTCGCAATAATATCCACTATTGGATAGATGCCGGTACGTTGTTGGGAGCTGTTCGCCACAAAGGGTATATCCCTTGGGATGATGATGTAGATGTTGCCATTTTGCGCAAGGAATATGCCAAAGCACGTGAAGCCCTAATGCGCGAGTTGCCACCGGAATTTCGATTCGTTGATGCGCAGACGGATAGCAATTATTTCGATTCATGCGGACGTGTGAAGTCAGTCAACTCGCATGTGGATATCCCGGAATATCGCTTCCAGAAGGAGCAGGGATTGTATATCGATATATATCCCATGGAGGAATTAGCGAATATTCGACATAAGTATTTTGGAGAGAAAATTTACGGCAAATTATTCCGTCACCGCCATAACTCCGGCAAGGTCGTTACATCCTCCAGAACGCGACGGCTGATAACCAAGTCCGTTGCCGTGTTGTTATATCCGTTTGCATCGGCAATCATAGCCTTTATCCGCCATTATGGCGCCAAGCATCCGAATATAGTAACGTATGGATTTGCTTTATGCACAACAAGTTATCCGGCTTATAATCCGTCATGGATATTACCGACCAGTGAACTTGAATTTGAGGGGCTAAAAGTACAAGTGCCACACGATTACGATGCATATCTTCATGTTTTCTATGGCGATTACATGCAGATCCCCTCGCCGGATAAACGTGTGACGCATTCATGCAATTGGAAAATATGGTAATGAATATTCTATTCCTGACAGAAGCCGAGATTAGTCCCATTCAGGGTGGGACAGAGCATATTACGCATACCTTGTCGCAGGCGTTCCGTGCAGCAGGGCACCGGTGTTTTCTCGGATTTATTAATCCCATTGCAGCCGATCTTCAGTCTACGGAGTTTGAGGGAAAGATGTGCATGAATCTTGGGCAATCGTTGCATGCTCAATTGCTGCGTTTTCTTGAGGATAATGCGATAGATATTGTGGTCGTCAATCTGGTTGTCAAGAAATACAAGCAAGCCGTGTTGCCGGTGTTATATAAAGCTACCCGTTCACAGGGAGCGAGAGTCGTGGCGTGCTATCATGCGATGCCCGGTGAAGATATAATCCCGTCAGATTGGGCACATATAGGATATCAGTTGCGTCACCATTATGGCGTTGCACAGGCACTAAAGGATGTGTTTATTCATCTTACTCCGTTGTGTGTCAACAGACTGCTACTGCGTGGCAAATACCGCTTGTCACCGAAGTATTCCGATGCGTTTGTGCTCCTGTCGAAGAACTTCTATGCCCCTTATCGGGCTATTGCCGGTGATGTGCGTCATGATCACTTCCATGCTATATCCAGTGCGTTGTCGTATGCAGATAATATGCCTGAAACGAAGATCAGTCAGAAGAAGAGGACTGTTCTGATCGTATCCCGTCAGCAAGAACGTCCCAAGCGAATTAGCAAGGCGCTTCGCGTGTGGAAGTTGATAGAGCAGTTGCCCGATTTGAAAGATTGGACATTGCAGATTGTCGGTGGTGGTCCTGATGCCGGTTATTACAAAGAGTTGCATAGTCGTCTTGGCTTGCAGCGGTGCGCATTATTAGGTAGGCAGCCGGCTATAGAGCCATTCTACGAGGATGCATCAATCTTCATGATGACATCGGCTTACGAGGGCTTTGGACTGACGTTGACAGAAGCACAACAGTTCGGCTGCGTGCCGATTGTGCAGAATACGTATGCCTCGCTGACGGATATTATTGAAGATGGTGAGAACGGGGTGATAGTTAGCAGTCCCGATGATGAGGTGTATGCCAGCCGGTTGGCGGAACTCATGCGCGACACGACTCAGCGCGATGCCATGGCTCATGCGGGATTGCGTATGTGCAGACGATTTGAGTCAGACAAGATTGCGCAGCAATGGTTGAACCTGTTTGAGCAGTTGATTGCGAATGATTAAACTATCCGTCATAATACCCGTATATAATGCGTCGCGCTATATTGAGCGATGCTTGCAGTCGGTGGATTGTCAGACGCTGGGCGAGATCGAAGTGCTGTTGGTGGACGATCACGGCACGGATGAGAGCATAGCTATAGCCAAGCGTTTTGCGGCAAACAGCAAGCGAGCGGATATACAATACCGTCTTGCAGCGACACCGGTGAACAGCGGTCCCGGTGCTGCGCGGAACATCGGTCTGAAGTTGGCGCAAGGCGAGTATGTGGCGTTTCTGGATGCCGATGATTGGGGAGAGCCGAACATGTACGAGGTGTTGTACACGCTGGCAAAAGCCGGAAATGCGGTTGTCAGTTGCTGCAATGCAAGTCAGGATTATGAGAACGGACGAGCGTCGAATATCTTAACTCATCCGGCTGTTGCGCAGGGCGAGCTAACGGCGAGTGAGCGAAAGAAACTGCTCGCGAAGTACGTGGCGTATTTGTGGACGTGCATCTTCTGCCGCGAATGGCTCATTCGCAACAATATAACCTTCCCGGATGCCAAGAGCGCCGAGGATAGCAGTTTTGTGGCATGTTGTCTGCTATCGGCACGCCGCGTGGTGCAGACGGACAAAGTGCTCTATCACTATGTCATGCATGAGGGCAGCCTGACGAAACGCCGGGTGTGGAAAGGCGCAGACAAACGCCGGGCGTTTCGTGCGATGCTCGATTATGCCAAACGGCAGGGACTGATGCCGGAATACAGGTGGCAACTGTACTATGTTTATCTGAAAAAAGCACTGCTCGTACCAATAATAGAGATGTTATGACTAAGCCGCGTATAAAGATTTTCTGCCGATCGTTCAATCTCAAACTCTATCGTCTGAGCAAAGGGCTGTATGAGAGTTGGGACATCCCGTGTGTGCGTCTGACTGATCAGACGGCTGACGGCTACTTCCGCACGATGCTCAAAGATACCGATTGCGATATAGCCATCAATGTGGATGAGGACTGCTTCATCACAAGCAAAGAAGCTGTGATGCAACTGGTGGAGTATGTTGTGGCGAACGATATTGCCAATGCCGGTTGCCCGGACGGTGGTTCGTTCATCCCGCGGGGAGGCAATCCGATTGTTACGAATCCGTTCTTTAACGTGTTTAACCTCAATCTGTTACGCGAGCAATACACCCACAAAGCCGAGCAGCAGTTTGACTATCTTGCCCACCTAAAAGAGATGGAAGATGCTTACCCGAAACAGATGATTGCAGATGGGAGAGGGTATCACTTTGATCAAGTAGACAGAGAGCCGTATTACCCGTTCTTCTTCTGGCAAGCATATCACACCAAGACCTTGTATCTGCGTTCCGCACTGCATCCAGACGGTTGGACAACTATCTTATACAATCAGGAAGGCGAGGAAATGTGCCGGCACACGTGGTATGCGCGGTTCTACTCCGTACCGGCTTGGGTGGTGCGTCACTGGCAACCGACTGCCGGTGCGCAGCAGCAACGCATAGACAATGTGATCAACGAAGCCTACCGGATGGCAGGAATACAAAAGCCGGTGTTCGGGTTCGCTGACCGGTGTGCGTTCGCGTGGAATAAGATTGTGCGTTGGCTCATCAAAGTGCCGCAACGGATAGCAGGCTGGCCGAAGAAACTGAAAAACAAAATGCAGAAGCGATGCAATTAGCACAGATCATAACGAACAGACAGATTGATCCTCATCCCGCCAACGATCTGGTGTATGAGTGGGAGGAAGATCTGCGTCAGTATTTCGGTGCCACGTTCTCCTATAACCGTGGCGTGCAGAATGAGCGGTATTCGAAGTTCATACCGTTTGCGCTGAACTGGGTGCAAACATATG
Organism: uncultured Bacteroidales bacterium; assembly: GCA_902783545.1. GTDB lineage: Bacteria > Bacteroidota > Bacteroidia > Bacteroidales > Paludibacteraceae > Colicola. The sequence continues at coordinate 9,338 of CACZRD010000028.1, read as the reverse complement.
AGCCGGCCTTCACCTATGAGATGTGCACGCAGCGCCATAATGGCAACAACAAACGGAACATCATCCCCTGTATCATTGATTTCTACATCCGCGAGCCGTGGAAAGTCAGGCTGTGGTACAGTCAGTATTGGCGCAATCCGGCTATATGCGTGGCGAGTAGGGAGGTGTATGAGTTCCTGACGCAGACGCTTGGGCTGAAGAAGATTCACCACCTGCCGCTGTCTATCTCCGATCGATACCGCATCACGCCTCAGACGCGTTATGAGAAACAATACGATCTGGTGCTGGTCGGCCGTCAGAACCGTGTGCTGACGGATTATCTGAACCGTTATGTTGCCGCTCATCCGGATACGACATTCGTGCGGCGAGTGCTGCAAGACGGCCGTTCAATCTATGTCGATCAGAGCGGCGCTGTGGTGTCGGCTGTTGACTCGCGGGAGATATACATACGACTGATGCGCAGTGCGCGCGCGGCGATGTATGCCACACCCGGGATTGACAATGCACGCCAGACGAATGGGTTCAATCAAGTCACGCCGAAGTTCCTTGAGATTATCGCGTGCGGATGCCATCCGCTGATGCGCTATCCGCAGAATGCCGATACGGATTACTTCCGCTTGGCGGATTTCGGGTCGCATATCGATTCCTACGAGCAGTTCGAAATCTCGCTCGACAAAGCACGACGCGAACCCGTAGATATGAACAAGTACAGCCGCTATCTGGAGGAGCATTACACCTGTGTTGTGGCGAAACGGCTGGAGCAAATCATCCGATCATTGGCATGAAGAAGCGTTTGTGCATAGTCTGCTTGTGTCTGCTCGTAGCCTGTGGACTGCGTGCAGAAGAAGGGGAGTTCATGAAGTTCATGTACAGGGTTGGCTTGTGGCTGGATGACCTGGCGCTCAAAGGTCTGGACACTGCGTATGTCACAATCCCGGAATTCACGTGGCGCGTGGCGCTTACCAACAGCGAGGTGGGTATACATTCGACATTCATAGCGGAGAATGCCATTACGGAAATAGGACGCGTGCAGCTCGAGTCGGTGACAACGCCGAGTCTGGACTTGGGATTCAATATCGGTCTTCGTACCTTTGGCTTCGGTTACTCGTGGGATGCGTTGCATGCGTATGCCCAGAAGCTCAACCTCTCCATGGGCGGCAAGTCGTGGGGCGTGGAGTTCTTACGGCAGAAAAGCACGAACATCAACGCTTCGTTTCGAGATCCTAGTGGAGAAGATCCGGAACCTATCCCTCTTGGCAAGGTCGGCGATGTGTGGATTACGAATATGAATGTGAGCGCGTGGTATGCGTTCAATGCCCACCATTACTCGCATTATGCGGCTGTCAAGCAGTCGTATATTCAACGCCGAACAGCCGGATCGCTGCTGATTAACCTCAGTTACCTGAATACCGATCTCTCCCTTGGAAACGATACGTCGTTGCTTGGTCTTGTGCCGTTTGTTTTGGGCGGCGTGCGTGAACTGGTGACGCACCAGGTGGCTGCCGGAGCGGGTTATGGCATCAACTATACACCTAACCGTGGCAAGTTTCTGTTGCATGCATCCGCCATGGCGCAGGTCGTGTTCTACACGGTGAACTATATATCATACGACGATCCGGATGAGAAGTTCGACTTTGCATATCCCAGTTACACGATCCGTCCCACCAAGCCTGTTCACTTCACGGGAACGATGCGCCTGGCTATGAGTTGGGAGATCAACAAGTGGGTACACCTTGGCGCGAACGCGCAGGTGAACAACATCCGTTTCCAGGCGAAAGCAAAGGAGGGACTTGCCGAACTCAACAACTGGAACTGGCAAGCGAACCTCGCCGTCGGTGTGCGTCTGGGTGTAGGCCGCGATCGCATCAACCGTGCCCTCGGTATCGAGCCTGCTGCCAACACACAACTGGAAGAAAAAAGCCATCAGCCCGAGCAGACTGATGGCAAGAAGTTGTTCCAATTGCCGCAGTGGGTGACAGACTATTTCTTCAGCAGCCGCCAACCCTGATCGGCGAAAAGTTACAGCAATACCATAATCATCACTTGTGCTGTCAGCACACGAAGGAACATCGTGAGCGGATAGACGGTAGAGTACGCCACGGCAGCATTATCGTTTTGGCTGCTCTGCGATGTGGCGTAAGCCAGTGCCGGAGGATCGGTCATCGAGCCGGAAAGCAAGCCCATGAGCGAGAAGTAATCGAGCTTGAGCCACAGCCGAGATATAATGCCGACGATCAGCAGCGGGATAAGGGTGATCATCACACCGTAACCGATCCATACATATCCACCGCCGATGAGGGTAGGGATGAAGTCCTTGCCTGCGCCCAGACCAACAGCCGCGAGGAACAAGCTGATACCTATCTCGCGGATCATCAGGTTGGCGCTGGTGGTTGTGTAGGTCACGACTTTGTGCTTAGGTCCGAAGTACGCAATCAGGATAGCTACGATCAGTGTACCACCGGCTAAACCTAACTTGAACGGCTGCGACAGCCCGGGCAAGTTGAACGGAATACTGCCCAGACCTATACCTAACACGATTCCGAAGAACAGCGATATGAGGTTAGGCGCATCGAGTTTCTTGGCTGCGTTGCCAAACACCTTCTCCACCTTCGGCATCACGTTCTCCTCACCGACGATTGTCAGCCGGTCGCCGAGTTGCAGAATCAAGTCGTGCGTCGCCAGCAGCTCCACTCCGGCACGACGGATACGTGTGATGGATATGCGGTAGGTCTCACGTACGTTCAGGTCGCCGATACGCTTGCCGTTGAGCTCGGGTTTGGTGACAACTATATGCCGTGTTACGAGTGAACGCGGGGCATCCAGCTGGTCGTCAAGCTTCGTCTGCTCGCCCAGGAGCATGATGTTTTTCTTATAGCGCTTGTCAATCACCACGCGAATCGTGTCGCCCGTATGGAGTACGCTGTTGCCCTCAGCCACCATGTCCGTGCCGTTGGGATGAACGAGCCGCGATATGATGAAGTGCACGTTGCAGTACTGCCGCAACTCGGATATACGTACGCCATCCACCTGCGGGTTGGTCAGACGGATGTCGATATGCTCAATCTCGTCTTGCTGTTTCTTGGTGGCATTGACCTTTTCTTCCTCCTGTTCAAGCGACATGCGGAAGATCCACTTGAACGCCATCAGCGACAATATGATCCCCACCACGCCTAAAGGATAAGCCATGGCGTAACCGGCAGCTATGTTCGGATTGCTCGCACCGCGGATGTCCATGTACGCTTGCTCGGCTGCACCGAGTCCCGGAGTGTTTGTTACCGCACCGGACAGCACACCGACCATCGTGGCTATGTCCACACCCGAGCACAGATGGATGATATACGCCGTGGCGCAACCTAACAGTACGATCGTCGCGGCCATCAGATTCATCTTCACGCTCTGCTTGCCGAACGATGAGAAGAAGCCCGGCCCCACCTGCAAACCGATGGAATAGACAAACAGGATCAGTCCCAGATCCTTGGCGAACGCCTCGACCAACGGGTCAAGACGCATGCCGAAATGCGAAAACGCTATGCCGCAGAACAATATCCACGTGATGCCCAAGGTGATACCTTTGACCTTGAGCTTGTGGCTCAGGAAGATTCCCGTGCCGATAACCAGACACAGCGCAAAGATCGAGTGGGCTATTCCCGTGCCGACAAATAAATTGGTTAACCAGTTCATATCGAATCAAATTACGTTTGCAAAATTACGTTTTTTTTTTGATATTTCCAAATTTACACAAAGAAAAAAAGAAAAATATCAACTATATTCATGTAAAATTTGCATATTTGATAAAATTTTCGTATCTTTGTGCCCGAAAAGCCATCCGAAGTCCGAATCATGTCCAAACGAGTGCTCATAGCTATGTCCGGCGGTATCGATTCCACCGTTAGCGCGTTGCTCCTGCAAGAGCAAGGCTACGAGCTGGTGGGCGTCACGTTCCGTACGTTCGATTCGATGAAGGAGTCGTGCCTGGCTAAGGAGAAAGGCTGCTGCTCCATCGAGAGCATCATGGAGGCAAAGCATAACGCCCAGCGGATGGGGTTTGAGCACCATATAGTGGATTTTCGCGACACGTTCCGCGAGCACGTGATCCGCAACTTCGTGGATGAGTACGCTCACGGTCGCACGCCTAACCCCTGCGTGCTCTGTAACAGCCACATCAAGTGGGGCGCACTACTCGACGCTGCACGCGAGTATGGCTGCGATATGATTGCCACGGGGCACTACGCACGCATAGCCGAGCATGGCGGACACCTGTACCTGCGCACCGCTTCCGATACCCACAAGGACCAGACGTACTTCCTCTGGATGCTGACTGAGGATAACCTGCGCCACACGATCTTCCCGTTGGGCGACCTGACGAAAGACGAGGTGCGGCGCATAGCGGCGGCACACGGATTCGATGCGCTGGTCAAGAAACCCGAGTCGCAAGAGGTGTGCTTCATCCCCGACAATGACTACCGCGCTTTTCTCGAGCGCGAGGGCATACACCCCGAGGCAGGGGAGTATGTCGATGCTGAAGGCAAGATCGTCGGACGGCATCAGGGGTGTCCGTTCTACACCATCGGGCAGCGCAAAGGTCTCGGCGTGGCGCTTGGCTATCCGGCGTTCGTCACGCATATAGACACCGCTACCAACCGCATCACGCTCGGCACGCATGACGACCTGAATACGCGCCGCGTCAAGGTGCGTGAGCTGCGCATTCGCGACACGCAATGGCTGACGACCAGCCCGCAGGTTGAGGCGCGAATACGCTACCGCTCGGCAGCAGCGCCCGCTTCGTTGACGATGAGCACTGACGGTAGCGAAGCGGAACTGATATTTGATAACCCCGTCTGGGCACCCACACCCGGGCAGTCGCTCGTCCTCTACAAGGATAACCTCGTCGTGGGTGGTGGCATAATCTGTTAGATCGCGGCCAATATTGGCTGCACAAGAGTAGCATGAGAAAATCGCACTTTAATATCAATCCCGAGACGCTCGCTATGGAGCGCGTGGAGCACGGATTCAAGTACTGGCTCCGCAGGGCAGGGTGGTATATACTGGGAGGTATATGCCTCGGTATCGTGTTCTTCTATATATTCTTCTCGTTCTTCCCCTCGCCCAAGGAACGGCAGCTCATATCCGAGAAGCAGTCCCTTGAGGCGCAATACGAACTGCTCAGCAAACGTTGTGAGAGCATGCAGCTCGTGCTCGCCGACCTGCAGCAGCGTGATGACAACCTCTACCGCGTGATCCTTGGCGCGGAGCCTATACCGATGTCCTCGCGTAAAGGAATAGCCGTCAATGCCGCATATTACGACAACATCTCCCGTCTGGCTAACACCCAGCTCGCTGCCGACCTGACGCGTAAGGTCGATCTGCTAGAGAAGCAGACCTACGTGCAGGCAAAGTCCTATGAGGAGATCATCGATCTGGCTAAGACCCGCGAGATACGTATGGAGAACATCCCCGCCATCCAGCCGGTATTGAACAAAGACTTGACACGTGTCGCTTCGGGCTATGGCGTGCGTATCGACCCCGTGTATCATGTGCGTAAGTTCCACGCAGGTATGGACTTCACGGCGCCGACCGGCACGGAGGTGTTTGCGACGGGTAATGGCAAAGTGACCTTCGTCGGATGGCGGCAAGGCTACGGCAACACGGTGATTGTCGATCACGGCTTTGGCTACGAGACCTTGTATGCCCACCTGTTCAAGGCGCTCGTCAGAGTAGGGCAGAAAGTCAAACGATCGGATATCATCGCCCTTGTCGGAAGCACCGGCAAGTCGACAGGCCCGCACCTGCACTACGAGGTGCATTTCCAGGGACATCATGTCGATCCGCGGAACTATTACTTCTATGACCTTAATCCCGAGGAATACGATCGTATGGTGCAACTCTCCAACAACTACGGCGATATGCTGGACTAATGTGCTTGCTTGCGCAAGACTGTAGCGAAAATATACGCTACAATGGCAACGCTTATGACGCCGATGATCATGCCAGCCAATACATCCAGTGCAAAGTGTTGGCTCAAATATAGGCGAGAATAGGAACTGACGGCAGCCAGCGTGAATAGCAAGAGTTGAACAATGACACTCCAGCCCACAGGCGCTTTGCTTTTGGCCATAAACAAAACGCATAGTGCGAAATACAGGCAGAAGAACGTGGTAGTATGTCCGGACGGAAAACTCAGATGGTAGTTCATCTTGACGCCTTCGGTCAGCGGCAGCGTGATGTCCGGCATGTGTTCCGCAAACCACGTCAGCGGCCGCGGTGCGCAGACAGTGTGCTTGAGTGCCTGGGTGATGAGCGTAGAGAGAATCAACGAGCCGCCGACGAACACACCAGCCTGCCAGCGCCATAGCAGCAGAACAACCGTCACGGCGTATGGCAGCCAGTTGCATGTGTCGGACAGGATTGGCATCAGCACATCGCCCCACGTCGAGTGATGGTCACAGAGCAGCAGGTGAAGACTGCCTTTGTCAATCGTGCACAGAGCAATGGTTAGCGCCACAACCGACGCTAACCATAAACTCAGGAAGATGCTATTTCGCTTTATCATTGTCCGAGGATGGAGTAGGTGCGCTCACCTACGATGATTGACAGACGGCCATCGCGAAGAACCTTTCTTGCTGCCGGAGCGCATGCTTCGCCGAAAGGGAGAGAGGTTGCTGTATCATCATACTGATCGCCATAACTCTGGATGAGTTGGCGGAAATCAACCGGTTCGCCTTGTTTGTTACCCCATATATACTCGACGAGTTCGGGGTAGTCAATGAACGGGTTGCGGTTGCCCTGAATCTTGTTAACCTCGATGGCACGCTTGAGTTCTTTCTCGCTGACGGGATCCAATCGGTGCCACTCCAGCAACAAGTCGCGCAGCCACGGTTGGAACTCCTGCCAGCCTTCGTTAGTCATGGCAACACCCGGTTCGCCGGTTGTGAGCCAAACGAGTGAGTCGCCGTAGCAAGCTGCTATATAAAAGTACGCGCGAGCAAAGTCACCTTTGTACTTGTCTTCCGGGCAGAACACACGTGTCAATCCGTATGTTGCTCCGCTACCGGTGATGAACGAGCCGTTGTTGAACGAACTGTCGGCAGGGATACCCGGAGCGTGGTTGGACTTACTGCGGTTAGCTGAGTAGTCTCCAGGCACGAGATGGAACAAGTCGCAATAGGCAGGATTGACGTCACCTCCCCACCATGACTTAGGCAGCATATGCTCGATATCAAAGCCGGCCACGCTGGCTGTCGGCTTCTCGGGATCGAAGTAGCGGTGGTTGTTGGAATACATATCCAGCACTTCGTTGGTCTCCGGATCGCGATCGGTGTAGTAGAAGCCGTCCCAAGTCTTCTTTGCTCCGCTACCATAACGATAACGCTTGCCGCAACAGATGATATAACCCAGATGATTCTTCAGCGTCGAGTCAGCTGTACCTTGTGCGAATTGATAGTAGTTACCCGGCATCGTACCAATACTCATGCGTGTGGTATCCAGATCGAAGGTGCTTGCGCCTCCGGAACTTTGTGGTACAATAGTCAGCGAGATTGCCTTTTCACGTGTGCATTCATTGCCATCCAAACCTGTGCCCTTGGCAATAACTACATCTTCTATGGAGAAAGCTTTGGTTACCTCTTCAGGAAATAAAAGACTATAGAATATTCCCACTTCCCCTCCTGTGGCGGGCAGAGTGGTTTCTGTCAAAGTGAACGATTTACCGCTCTTAAGCGATAGGGAGATATTGCCTTGAAGATTTCTGCCACCCATATCGAAGTTCAATACGTCTTCCAACGGCTCATCTGGGCTTTCCCACTTGGCACCTCCGAAATCCAAATTAGGATATTGTGTCTCGATAATACCTTTCAAGGGGTGAGGATCCTCTGCCTCAAACTCAATCTTCTGCACATACCACCGGTTGTTACTTGCCACTTTGGCTGCGATAGTTATACTCTCCAAGTCGGCATTGAGCGTGAGCGTATATGGACGTATCTCAGCTCTGTGATCAGCTTCCCAGGCTATTTCTTGCCCGCAGACAAGCAAGCGTCTGTTAGCAGCGGTGTCTGCGCCGTTGGCGGGCACATAAGCTGCAGCATAGACGGTGAGCGATGTGATGTGATATATGTCATCCAGACCTAAGGTCAGTTCGCCTTTGGCGGAACCTGTACCGCCTTTGATTCCATAACCATCCTTGGCTCGGTAGATTTTTTCGGCTTTAATGATTTTATCTACACAATTGCCGGTTGCTGAAAGAACGATGCTCGACAACTCACTAGTAGGCGACGAGGAATCAGCATTGCTGCTGTTAAACACAATCGTGTACGTCTCCGCCATCATAGAAACGGAGAACAGGGCTGCAATTAAGAGTGTAAGATAGTTTTTCATGGTATTGAGATTTAATTATTTTTCAGGGAATAAGTTCGCGATAATGTACCACAGAATCACTCCCGTGCCGCTGAACAGGGCGTAGTGATAGTTGTGACGGACAACAGCGTACGTGCAGCACAGCGCAATCACCAGCACACAACCGATGAGGAACAGGTAGCGCGTCCGGTTCTCGCTCCATTTCAAGCTGTGGAACTTGAGCGAGAAAAACGGCAGTTCGCATACCAGTAACCAGCAACTCACAGCTGCTACCGCCAACATGCACCACGGCATAAACTGTGCCCACGAAGCCATCTCGGGGAACGCAGCGATGAGCGAAGCCCAGAAGATGGCGTTGGCAGGAGTAGCCAAGCCGATGAACGAGGTGGTCTGACGCTCGTCGATGTTGAACTTAGCCAACCTGAGCGCCGAGAACGCTGCCATGACAAGTGCCAAAGCCGACCACCAGCCCCATGCGTAGTTGCTGTTCTCGGTAGCCAAACGAATAGACTGCATCAGCATCACCGATGGTGCCAAGCCAAACGTGATGACATCGGCGAGCGAGTCGATCTCTTTGCCGATAGGGGTGTTGACCTTCAGCGCACGGGCACTCATGCCGTCGAAGAAGTCGAACACAGCGCCGAGGATGATCATGCCAAGAGCACAGTGGAACAAACCTTCTGCTGCCAGCATGACAGCCAGGGCACCGCAGAGCAGGTTACAGCAGGTGATAATATTCGGAATATGCTTTTTCATGAGCGTAATTGTTTAATCTGGTTTTCAATGGCTTCAATACGTGCAAGAGCATCGTGCTCTTTCTTGCGTTCGAGCTCCACTATCTCGGGCTTGGCGTTCTGCACGAAGCGCTCGTTGCTGAGCTTAGCCTGTACACCGCGGAGGAACCCTTGCTGGTGCTGTAGGTCAGCCTCGAGTTTGCGAATCTCCTCATCCACATTGATGAACTTATCCATCGGGATAGCAAACTCCGT
>CACZRD010000027.1 GCA_902783545.1 uncultured Bacteroidales bacterium | reverse complement strand
CCTCGTACCTGCCTCTGTGCCAGACGCTGCAAGAGATGATCCGTCTGAGCCGTGGCAAGTTCCACTGCGCATTCGCTATCTCGGGCGTGATGCTGGAGATGTTCGAGCAGTTTGTGCCGGAGATGATCGACAGTCTCAAGGCGCTGGCTGACACGAAGTGTGTGGAGTTTGTGGCTATGCCGTACGCTTACTCGCTGGCTTCGCAGTACGACGCCAATGAGTTCGCTGCACAGGTTAAGCAGCACGTCGATAAGATTAACGAGCTGTTCGGACAGAAGTCCACAACGCTGTGCAACACCGAGATGCTGTTCGACGACGAACTGGCATTCAAGGCACAGAAACTCGGCTTCAAGACCTGTATGACCGAGGGCTCGAAACACCTGCTGTCATGGAAGTCGCCGAACTACGTCTATTCGGCTGCGGCTATGCCGAAGATGAAACTACTGCTGCGTAACGCGCAGATCTCCGACTCGCTGTCGTTCCTGTTCTCTGACAGCTCGTGGCCGGGTTACCCGATGGATGCCGAGAAGTTCACGCAGCAGATCATCGACCTGCCGAAGGAGGAAGATCTGGTGAACATCTGGCTGGGCGCCGAGACCTTCGGAATCCGTCAGCAGGCGGCTACGGGAATATTCGAGTTCCTGAAGGCTATTCCGTACTTCGCACTGGAGAAAGAGATCGGCTTTATGACTCCGTCGGAAGCAGGCAAGAAAGCCGCTGTCGATAGTCTGGCTGTTCCGTTTGCCAACACGTGGTGCGGCGAGGCGAAAGACCTTGCTCCGTTCGTAGGCAACGACCTGCAGCAGGAAGCGCTGAACAAACTATATGCAGTAGCCGAGCGCGTACATCTGTGCCAGGACAAGAACCTGAAACGCGACTGGTTGCATCTGCAGGTAGCGGACAACTTCCTGTACATGAACCATATCAATGCCGGTAACACCCACTATGAGTCGGCGTACGATGCGTTCATCAACTACATGAACATCCTCTCGGACTTCCTCCAGAGAGTAGAGGAGCAATATCCGACAACCATCGAGAACGAGGAACTGAACGGTCTGCTGAAGACCATCAACAACCAGAACCAAGAGATCGAGGAGTTGCAGGAGGAGATCAAGAAGTTGCGTGCCCGCAAAGCGAAAGCTGAATGAGCAAAAAACTGATTGTCAGCATAGGATTAGTACTGCTTGCCATCACGGCGGCAGCTAAGGAGAAAATGCCAACGCCCGCACTGCGGACGTGGCATTTCTCTCCTACGCTCATCACTCCCGATACAATTCCGGATATCCCCGATACCCTGAAGCTGAACTATCCGATGCAGACGGTCATCAACGACTACAGCATAGCCAACGCCTACGACGGCAACCTCATTTCGCCTATACAACCGAAGATATACTTTGATAGGCGGGCATACACCGACAATATCTTCGTGCATGCTTACTCGCCCTATCTCGTGACGCCCGACAAGACGCGATTCTTCCGAACGAACCTACCGTTCTCAACGATCTCCTACAGCAAAGGTTTCAAGACCTATCGCGAGGAGAATGACCTGGCAGTGTTGCTCACGGGTAACATCCGCGAGGATCTGAATGTCGGTGCACAGATCACCTACCTTAATTCCATCGGTCACTATGCCAGCCAGGAGGGAAAGGTGGTCAATGGCGATGTATTTCTCTCCTATAGCGGCGAGAACTACGCCATCCACGGCGCGTTCGACTTCTCCAGCCTCTCGAACTTCGAGAACGGAGGTATAACCAACCCTTCCGACCTGGGCGGCGCACTCGAGCCGGAGGATATAGACGTCAATCTGCATGCTATGTCCGGAGTGCGGCATCTGGCGGGTTACCTGAATCACTCCTACACCTTCCGAACTGCGGATAGCGTGCCGCTCATCACCATCCGCCACGCCTTTGACCTGCAGGATGCCTCCAAGCGGTATATAGAGAAAACCGCCAACCAAGGGTTCTACGCCAACAACTACAAGAGCGACAGCACGCGCTCTTACACGCGCGACACCGCGAACGTGCTGACTATCAACAACACGCTGGACGTCACGTTCCACGAGGAGTTCAACCGACTGATGCGCTTCGGATTCGATGTCTATGCGCGCAACGAATGCCAGCGTTACACCCTGCAGGACGACACCCTGGGTACGTCGGAGAAGTGGGTGAACAACACCTTCGTCGGAGGTGCACTGTACATGCGGCAGACGAAGTACGTTCATTATGACTTTGACGGCGAGGTGTGTGTGGTTGGTTACAAGATCGGCGAGTTTCAGGTCAACGGACATGTGGATGCCGGATTCCGTTTGGGCAAGGACAGCCTGACGCTCAGCGCCCACGCCTACGTCCGTAACCAGACGCCCTCATACTACCTGCAGCATTACTCGTCGAATCACTTCAAGTGGGACAACGATTTCGGCAAGACCTACCGCTTCTACGTCGGCGGAAACATCGCTTACCCGACCAAATGGGTGAAGCCATCGGTGGATGTGAGCTTTGAGAATATATCCCGGATGATCTACTTCGACGACAACTGGATGCCCCGTCAGCACGACGGCAACGTGCAGGTCATAGCCGTCAATGCGCACCTCGACCTCACTACGCCGTGGGTGAACTGGGAGAACAATGTCGTATGGCAGCATTCGTCCAGCAGTATCCTGCCGCTGCCGGATATCGCACTGTACAGCAACCTGTATTACCACGGCTGCTGGTTCCGGGCTATGGATGCGCAACTCGGTGCGAACGTGCGCTATCACACGGCTTACTATGCGCCGCTGCTGTGCCCGGCGACATCGCAGTTCTGCACGCAGAGCACGGTCAAGGTAGGTAACTACCCGATCATCAACGTCTATGCGAACTTCTATGTCCGCCTGATCAGGCTCCGGTTCTTTGCCGAGTACCAGCACCTGAACGGGCACTTTATGGATCCGGAGTACTACTCGATGGCACGCTATCCGCTTAACCCGCCCGTGTTCCGCGCAGGACTGGCGTGGCACTTCTACAAATAGACCGCTATCGCTCAAAGAAAAAAGACCGCAGCCATACATGGCTGCTCAAAGATAAAAGAAAGGTATTAGTTTATGGAATATACAGCAAGACTGAAAACAATCATCTCATACGCCGGACAGGAAATGGTGCGTCTGGGTAATGCCAAGGTCAGCCCCGAGCATCTGATGCTCGGTATCCTGCGTTTGGCAGAAGGTACAGCCTACGATATCCTGTCCAAGACGAGTGTGAACTTCGCTGAACTCAAACACGTGTTGGATGACCGTATGCGTCCGGAGCAGCCGGAGCAGGTTGACAACAACACGATCCACCTCTCGCCTGCCGGTGAGCGTATCATCCGTCTTGTCAGCATCGAACGTGATGCCTACGGAGCGGATGTCGCCGGGTCGATACATCTGCTGATGGCTATACTGCGCGAGCGTATCAACTTCGTGGCGCAGACCTTGGAGAATGCCTATGGCATAACCTACGAAGTCATCGAACAATTATACCCCAAACCCGAGCGCGTGATGGCTGACGGTACAGCCGAAGAGGATGAGCCAACAGCCAATGGCCAAAAGCAAAAAGCCAAATCGAAATCCGACACCCCGGCTCTGGATGCCTACGGCCGCGACCTGACGCGTCTGGCTATCGAAGGTAAGCTCGATCCTGTTGTAGGTCGCGAGCAGGAGATAACCCGCGTGCTGCGGATCCTGTCGCGCCGCAGGAAGAACAACCCGATCCTGCTCGGCGACCCCGGAGTAGGCAAGTCCGCTATTGTCGAGGGCTTGGCTCAGCGGCTGATCAAGACCGACATACCCGAGCTGCAGAACAAACGCATCATCAGTCTCGATCTGGCGGTGCTGGTTGCCGGAACGATGTACCGCGGGCAGTTTGAGGAGCGCATGAAGAACGTGCTGCAAGAGCTACGCAAGCACCCGGAGATCATCCTGTTCATCGACGAGATCCACACGCTCATGGGCGCAGGCAACGGTTCCGGCTCACTGGATGCAGCGGGCATCCTCAAGCCTGCCTTGGCGCGCGGCGAGGTGCAGTGTATAGGCGCAACGACGCTTGCCGAATACAAGAAGACCATCGAGAAAGACGGTGCCCTCGAGCGCCGGTTCCAGAAGATCGTTATACCGCCCACCACTGCCGATGAGACCGTTGGCATATTGCAGCAACTTGCGCCGTACTACAGCGACTACCACCACGTGGAGTACTCGCCGGAAGCTATCGAGGCATGCGTACGTCTGTCGGAGCGGTACATCACCGACCGTGCGTTCCCCGACAAGGCCATTGATGTACTCGACGAAGCCGGTGCACTGCTGGCATCGAGAAGTCAGCAGACAGCAGTCAGCGATCAGGATTCAGAAATCAGAGATCAGAAGTCAGAGGTAACGGATGCGGACATCGCCGAAGTGGTGAGTATCATGTCCGGCGTGCCGGTACAGCGAGTGGCTACAGCGGAGAGTCAGCGTCTGCGCGAGCTCGATCGCGAGTTGCGCTCACGCGTCATAGGGCAGGACGAAGCCGTCAGTCAGGTGGTGAAAGCCATACGCCGTTCGCGGCTGGGGTTGGCTGACCCGGGCAGACCTATCGGATCGTTCTTCTTCTTGGGTCCCACAGGTGTGGG
>CACZRD010000026.1 GCA_902783545.1 uncultured Bacteroidales bacterium | reverse complement strand
CTGGGCGTGCCGATGAACGTGCGTCAGAACTACCGTTACACCGGTCATATCTACGGCGAGTATATGTACCGCTTCAACTCGTGGCTCGGCGTGGGTGGTCAGGTGGATTTTGGTGCTACGCTGTTCGATTACAACTCGTATCAACTGGACGATAAGGGCAATCAGTTCCTTGCCTCGAGCCAGCCTCGCTATTTCTATGACCTGTGTATCATGCCGTCGGTGCGTTTCACGTATTTCCACCACGAGTGGGTGAATCTCTATTCGGGCGTGCAGCTCGGTGTGGGTATTCATGGAGATTATCTTGGCCGTAGCGAGGTGGGTGCTGCGTTTGGAGTCACAGCGCTCGGTCTGTCGGTCGGTCGCGAACATTGGTTCGGCACCGCTGAGATTGGCGGGTTGAGTAACTTCCAATCCCTGACCGCCATCTATACGATCTGGACAAAATGGTTCAATGTATCGGTGGGGTACAGATTTTGAGATTTAAAAATTTAAAGATTTGAAGATTTGAAAATTTGAAGATTTGAAGATTATGAAACACTATACATTATATGGTTTTGTGGCAATTGCCATGGTGTTTGTATCCTGCCAGGCGGATAAGAAAGATTACACCTCTTTTGTAAAGGACGCAGCCGGTTATCATGTGATAAGCAGTGGCGATGTGGATCTGGACAAGCAGTATCCCGTTTGGGCAGACCAGTTGGGTAATACCCCTTCGGATGTCGATCCGTGTGACCCGAACGGCTACAACCAGGTGGAAGGCAAATCGACCTTCATGCAGATGTTTTCGCCGCTGATGAACATGATCACGAACTCCGATGTGCATCAGATTGTCGGAACGTATCCATCCGAATACAAAGGCCAGCCTATTATGCTGTCGGGTAACATGTACGTGCCTAAGTCCAAGAAGTGCAAAGGCTTGATCATGGCTTGCCACTACACCTATGCGGCGCTATGCGAATCGCCCTCGCAAGGGCCGACGCTCTCCGCGCTGTTGGCGACGAAAGGGTATGCTGTGGTAGATGCCGACTATGTTGGCTTTGGCGTGACCTATCAGATGGTTCACCCGTATCTGGACAAGGCTGCTACGGGGCGTGCTGTAGCGGATTTCGGCAGGCTTGCACGACCGTTCCTGGAAGCGAACGGTTATACGTTCGAGACCGATGATATCTATATCTTCGGTTACTCGCAAGGCGGACACGCTGCGGTGGCTACGCAGGAGTTTATCGAATCCCATCCGGACTATCTGAAAGACCTGCCAATCACCCGAGTGCTGTGCGGTGGCGGTCCGTATGACCCGATGGTGACGTACGAGGTAGCCAAGAAGACTGATGTGATTGGTTTCCCGGCTGTTGTCCCGATGTTCCTGCAAGGCACAATCTATGCCAACGACCTGAACGACCCATCGCTGACGATGCCTATCACCGAAGCGGATTTCCTCTCCGACGAGATGCTCAAAGAGGATCGTTACAAGGTGTGGCTGAACAGCAAAGCCTATACCATGGATCAGGTTAATCTGCTGATGAAAGGCATCGGCTGTGGCAAGTTCTCGACGATCTTGCGCCCCGAGGCAATGGACGAAAACTATCCGCAAAACAAGATCCTCTTTCAGAAACTCAAGGAGAATGCCACCACGGGGTTCTGCCCGAAGTCGCCGATGTTCATCTTCCACTCCAAAGGCGATGATGTTGTGACGTTTGAGAATGCAGAGATCCTGCAGAAGCGTTTCCGTGAACTCGGAGCAGATGAGAGCAAAATTGAGTATGACTATGGCAACTACGGTTCACACCGCTCGGGACTGCTCAAGTTCCACATAAAAGTGTTGGGGATGTTGAAGTGAGTAGGGAAGTGTTAATTATTAGCAAAAAAATCCATATTTTGCATCAAAAATTTGCAATTATGGATTTTTTTTTGTACCTTTGCGGTCGCAAAGGTTTGCGGATAACGAATCGCAAATCGTAAACAGGTAAATCGTAAACAGATATATGGAATACAACTTTCAAGAGATTGAACAACAATGGCAGCAGGCGTGGGAAGAAGCCAACGCCTACGCCGTGAGCAACGAGAGTCAGAAACCGCACTACTACGTGCTTGACATGTTCCCTTACCCATCCGGCGCAGGTCTGCACGTGGGGCACCCGCTGGGTTACATTGCATCGGATATCTACAGCCGCTACAAACGTCAGTGCGGGTTCAACGTGCTGCACCCCATGGGATTTGACGCCTACGGTCTGCCGGCAGAGCAATACGCCATTCAGACCGGTCAGCACCCCGAGGTCACAACCAACGAGAATATCAAACGATACATCAGCCAACTCAAGAAGATAGGCTTCTGCTACGACTGGAGCCGTGAGGTGAAGACCTGCGATCCGAAGTTCTACAAGTGGACGCAGTGGGCGTTCATACAGATGTTCAACCACTACTACGACACCGCAGCACAGAAAGCCAAACCGATAAGCGAGCTCGTTGCGCGCTTCGAAGCCGAAGACCCGACATGGGCGACGCTGAGCGAGCGCGAGCAACAGGAGCGACTGATGCAATACCGCATTGCGTACCTTGCCGACACGAAGGTGAACTGGTGCCCGGAACTGGGCACGGTGCTTGCCAACGACGAGGTGAGCGAGGGGCTCAGCGTACGTGGCGGCTTCCCCGTAGAGCAACGGGTGATGCGTCAGTGGTGTCTGCGCGTGAGTGCGTACGCACCGAGGCTGCTCGAAGGTCTCGACCGCGTGGATTGGACAGAGAGCCTCAAGGAGACGCAGCGGAACTGGATCGGTCGCTCGGAAGGCGCAGAGATGCGCTTTGAGATCAAAGGGCAGGACACCCCCATCACGATCTTCACCACCCGCGCCGACACCGTCTATGGCGTGACGTTCATGGTGCTGGCGCCGGAGAGCGAGTACGTGGAGCGTCTGACAACCGACGGGCAGCGCGCCGCTGTGGATGAGTACCTCGCTTGGGTGAAGCATCGCACGGAGCGGGAGCGTATAGCCGACCGCAAGGTGACAGGTGTGTTCACAGGCTCGTATGCCATCAACCCGCTGACGAATGCCGAGATACCTATCTGGATATCCGACTACGTGCTCGCAGGTTACGGCACGGGCGCAATCATGGCAGTGCCGGCACATGACAGCCGCGACTATGCGTTTGCCAAGCACTTTAACCTGCCGATCATCCCGCTCATCGAGGGCGCGGATGTCAGCGAGCAGAGCTTCGACGCGAAGGAAGGCGTCATGATGAACTCCGGCATCCTGAACGGTCTGGAAGTCAAAGATGCCATCGCGAAGATGAAAGAATACATCACGAACACAGGCATAGGAAAGGTGACGGTCAACTACCGTCTGCGTG
>CACZRD010000025.1 GCA_902783545.1 uncultured Bacteroidales bacterium | reverse complement strand
TGGTTCGACACCTCGATGCCGGACATGAACCTCGACAACCCCGATGTACTCAAGTACTTCCAGCAGTGGGCAATATGGTGGATTGAGGCGATGGATCTGGACGGTCTGCGCGTGGACACCTATCCGTACAACGAGAAGGTGCCTATCTCCCTGTGGACAAAAGCCGTGCGCGAGGAGTACCCGGGTATCAACATCGTCGGCGAGTGCTGGACACGTCCTACATCGCAGGTCGCCTACTGGCAAGCCGACGCCCGTAACCCCGACGGTTACAACTCTAATCTACCCTGCGTGATGGACTTCCCGCTGCAGGAAGCGATGTGCGCTGCACTGAGTAACAACGGCGAGGGCTGGGGCAACGGTCTGTTGAAATGCTACGAGGTCGTAGCCGAGGACTTCCTCTATGCGCACCCCGACAACCTGCTGCTCTTTGATAGCAACCACGACACCCCGCGCGTACGCGACATGCTCCTCGACAAGAGCTTCGAGCGTAACAAACTTATCGTCGCTCTGCTCGCCACGATGCGCGGCATACCGCAACTCACCTACGGCGAGGAATTCGGACTGATCAGTCTCAACCCCGACGATATCAACAACCACGGCGCGCTGCGCGTCAACCACCCGTGGTTCAACGGCACAGCTACAGGCCTGAGCAAGGAGCAGGTGGATCTCAATGCCTACTACACCAAGCTTTTCACATGGCGCCGCACGAACAAGACGATCCACGAGGGCAAACTCATGCACTTCCTCAGCCGCGACAACACGTACGCGTACGTGCGTTATACTGATAAGGAAGCAGTGCTTGTCTATTTGAACGCCAGCAGCGAGCCGCGACAGATACCTGTGGCACAGTACCACGAGATCCTGATGAACTACAGCAAGCAGGGCACCGATGTCGTTTCCGGCAAGGCGTTCGACCTCGACCAACGCATCACCGTTGAGCCGCTGACAGCGATCATTATACCACTAGCACATAACTAATGGAACCACTGTTAGGTAAGACACTCACCGAACTGCAAACCATTGCCATCGAAGCGGGACTCCCCCGCTTCGTTGGCAAGCAGCTCTGTGACTGGCTGTACCGCAAGCAGGTCACCTCGTTCGATGACATGTCGAACATCTCTCTCAAGGCACGCGAGACGCTGAAGGAGAAGTATTGCATCGGTCGCAGCTCACCTACCGCCGAAGCCGTTTCCGTCGATGGCACACGAAAATATCTGTTTCCGGTAGGCAACGAACATATCGAATGCGTCTATCTGCCCGAGGACGATCGCGTGACGCTCTGCGTCAGCACACAAGCGGGCTGTAAGATGGGGTGTAAGTTCTGTATGACCGGCACGCTCGGCTTTCATGGCAACCTCTCTGCCGCGGATATCCTCAACCAGATCTTCGCCATAAATCAACAACACGCAGTCACCAACATAGTATTTATGGGCGAAGGCGAACCGATGGACAACATCGACAATGTGCTGCGCGCACTCAATGTCCTCACCTCGGACTGGGGACTCGCCTGGAGCCCCAAGCGTATCACCGTCTCCACCGTTGGCATCCTACCCCATTCACCCGCTCATCCTCTCACCCCTTCACCCTTAACCCGTTTCCTGGAGGAGACCGACTGCCACCTGGCGATCTCGCTGCATAACCCCTTCCCTGACGAGCGTGCAGCGATCATGCCGGCGCAAAGACTCACACCGATAAGCGAGGTGCTCGACCTCGTGCGGCAGTACGACTGGAGCCGGCAGCGGCGATTATCGTTCGAGTATATCTGTTGGGCGGGAGTGAACGACGATACAGCCCACGCCAAGCAACTGCTGCGACTCGTGAGCGGGCTCCCCTGCCGCGTCAACCTCATCCGCTTCCACCAATCACCGGAGGGAAGCAATCAGCAACACGCAGTCATTAACACGCAGTCGCCAACACGCAGTCAACAACTTTTTCCTGCCAGCGACGAACAGAGGATGATCGCCTTCCGCGACTACCTCTCGGCGCACGGTGTGACATGTACGATACGCCGTTCGCGAGGCGAAGATATACTCGCTGCCTGCGGGATGCTCGTCAATGCTTTGAACACATCGCAAAACTGACAATTTGGCAGCAGCAGTGACACGCAGACTGACAATTTTCACCCCGCACACCCTCTGGCACACATTTTGACCCGTTCTTAAGTGAATGTTAACACAACGTCAATAACATAAAATCAAAATACAATGTCTAAGATTCAACCCTTAGCAGACCGCGTGCTGGTTAAGCCCGCTGCTGCAGAAGAAAAGACTATCGGCGGAATCATCATCCCCGACAGCGCAAAAGAGAAACCGTTGCGCGGCACTGTGCTCGCAGCAGGCAACGGCACGAAAGATGAACCGATGATCCTCAAGGAAGGCGACGAGGTGCTGTACGGCAAGTATAGCGGCACCGAGCTCGAGTTCGAAGGCGAGAAATACCTGATCATCAAGCAAGCCGATGTCCTCGCCGTTATCAAGTAAATGTTAGTGAGCTGCGCTGTTAATGAGAGAATGTTAGTGAGTGAATGTTAACACGAAGTCATCAACACGCAGTAACAAACACGTAGTAACAAACATAAAATCAAAAATTATGGCAAAGATTATAACATACGATACCGAAGCCCGTGAGGCTTTGAAGCGTGGCGTTGACCAGCTGGCTGACGCAGTGAAAGTGACACTTGGTCCCAAGGGACGTAACGTCATTCTCGACAAGAAATACGGTGCTCCGCACATCACCAAGGACGGTGTGACGGTAGCCAAAGAGATCGAACTCGACGACGCAGCCGAGAACCTCGGCGCACAGCTCGTCAAGGAGGTTGCCTCGAAGACCGGCGACCAGGCCGGTGACGGTACGACCACCGCTACCGTGCTCGCACAAGCCATCGTGGGCGTCGGTCTGAAGAACGTTGCTGCCGGAGCTAACCCGATGGATCTCAAGCGCGGTATAGACAAAGCCGTCAGCGCTGTTGTAGCTCATATCAAGCAGCAAAGCGAGGTCGTAGGTAACGACTTCGATAAGATCGAGCAGGTGGCTACGATCTCCGCGAACAACGATGCCGAGATCGGCAAACTCATCGCCGACGCGATGCGTAAGGTCAGCAAGGACGGCGTCATCACCATCGGCGAAGCCAAGGGTATGGACACCACCATCGACGTGGTACAAGGTATGCAGTTCGACCGCGGATATATCAGCCCGTACTTCGTAACGAACACCGAGACCATGGAAGTAGAAATGGACAAGCCTTACATCTTGATCCACGACAAAAAAATATCCAACCTGAAGGAACTGCTTCCTGTTCTCGAGCCTGCCGTACAGTCCGGTCGTCCGCTGCTGATCATCGCCGAGGATGTCGATAGCGAGGCGCTCACCACGCTCGTTGTCAACCGTCTGCGTGCACAGCTGAAGATCTGCGCCGTCAAGGCGCCGGGCTTTGGCGACCGACGCAAAGAGATGCTCGAGGACATCGCTACCCTCACCGGAGGCGTGGTTATCTCCGAGGAGAAAGGTATCAAACTCGACCAGGCTACCATCGAGATGCTCGGTACAGCCGAGAGTATCACCGTCAGCAAGGAGAACACGACCATCGTCAACGGTGCAGGCGACAAGGACGCTATCGCACAGCGCGTAGCACAGATCAAGGCGCAGATCGCTGCCACGAAGTCCTCGTACGACAAAGAGAAACTCCAGGAGCGTCTCGCCAAGCTTGCCGGAGGCGTAGCACAACTTAACGTCGGCGCAGCCAGCGAGGTCGAGATGAAGGAGAAGAAAGACCGCGTCGATGATGCCCTCAGCGCCACACGCGCTGCTATCGAGGAAGGTATAGTACCGGGCGGCGGCGTAGCATATATCCGCGCACAGGAGGCACTCGCAGACCTCAAAGGCGAGAACGAGGACGAGCAGACCGGTATAGAGATCGTCCGCCGTGCCATCGAAGAGCCGTTGCGTCAGATCGTGCATAACGCCGGTAAGGAAGGTGCAGTGGTTGTCGATAAGGTGCGTAGCGGCAAGGCTGACTTCGGGTATAACGCCCGTAAGGATGAGTACGAGAACCTGCTCGCTGCCGGTGTGGTCGATCCCGCCAAGGTTGCCCGCGTAGCCCTCGAGAACGCTGCGTCGATAGCAGGCATGTTCCTCACCACGGAGTGCGTTATCGTCGATAAGAAAGAGGAGCATCCCGCTCCCGCTATGCCCAACCCCGGCATGGGCGGCATGATGTAATCCGTCATCAAGAAATAGCACTTAATCAAAAGAAACGGCAGTCTGTCGTTTCTTTTTTTTGAGAAAAATGTAACTATACTCTATTTTTTCTGCGCGAAAGTTTGCAAATATCAAAATATTTTTGTATCTTTGCAGGCGCAAAGATTTATCAAAAACTCATGAAACAGAATA
>CACZRD010000024.1 GCA_902783545.1 uncultured Bacteroidales bacterium | reverse complement strand
TCGAACCGCTCGTCGTCACAGAGCAGAGTTTCGCTTCCCTGCTCGACGAGCACCCGATATACTTCTGCGGTAACGGCGCTGCCAAGTGCAAGACGCTCATCACGCACCCCAACGCTTACTGGCTGGACGGCATTGTCCCCACAGCTGCCAATGCCGGACGCCTTCACGCCAACCCCGCATACAGTCACCTGGTGCGCATTGTCGCCGGCAAAGACATAGCGTACTTCGAGCCAAACTACCTCAAAGACTTTATCGCCGCACCCGCTCACGTCAAAGGATTGCATTAAGCCACATGACAAACAAACTCAACATAGTACTGATTCTCATTGCAGCCGCCTTCTGTTCGTGCTCCACGCAAAAGAACACAGGCGCGACGCGCTGGTATCATCAGACAAAGACGAAATACAACATCGCCTTCAACGGCCGTAACGCCTTCGACGAAGGACTCAAGCAGATCGCCGATGCCCACGAGGATAACTTCGGCGAGATGTTGCCCTTGTACCCCGTATCCGACCACAAAGCCGCAGAATCTGCTGCCGGTAAGATGGATGTGACCATTGAGAAGTGCCGTAAGTGTATCAAGCTGCACTCTATCAAGTCGCGCCCCAAGCCCGATCCCAAGCGCACGAAAGACCCCAAATACAAAGCATGGCTCAAGCAGGGCGAGTTCAACAAAGAACTGGCTTCCGCGTGGGTGCTGCTCGGGCAGGCGGAGTTCCACAAGGGCGATTTCCTCGGATCAGTGGGAACATTCAACTACGTCATGCGTCACTACGACTACGATGCCGATGTTGTTGCCCAATGCCAACTCTGGGTTGCCCGCGCCTATGCCGAGATGGGCTGGCTCTACGAAGCCGAAGATATGTTCTCCAAAGTGCAGGCGGACAATCTCAAGCGCAAACACGCCTCGCTCTACGCCGCCACGGCCGCAGACATCAAACTCAAGACCAAGCAGTACAAAGACGCTATACCTTTCGTCAGACTCGCACTCCCCGATGAGAAGCGCAAAGGTAACCGTGCGCGTTTCGCCTATGTCCTCGGGCAACTCTATGAGCACGAGGGCAAACACTCTGAAGCCTACGCCGCGTACAAGAAGTGCACACAACTCTATCCGCCCGTGACGATGGACTTCAATGCACGTATCCGCATGGCGCTCGTCTCCGGTAATAACAAGAAGTCCCTGCGCTCGCTCAAGAACATGGCGCGAAACTACAAGTACCACGAGCACCTCGATGTCCTCTACGGCGCTATCGGCGACATCTATCTCGCGCAACACGACACCGCCAAAGCCCTTGAGAACTACGAACTCGCTATCGAGAAGAGCGAACTCAACGGCATGGACAAAGCCTCAGTGCTCCTCAAAGCAGGTGACATCTATTACACCCTGCGCAACTACGCCAAAGCCGCACCGTGCTACTCCGAAGCCATCACGATACTGCCCGCCGAGTCCGACGGATACCAGCGTATCCGCGTACTCTCCGAGGTACTCGACGAACTTAGCACCGAGTACGGCACGGTTGTTCTGCAAGACTCACTCCAACGCCTCAGCACCCTCAGCGAAGAGGAACAACTGAAGATCGCCGAGCAGGTGGTTGCCGACCTGCGCAAAGCCGAAGCCGAAGACTCCGCCAAAGCCGTACAGCGCGAACGCGAGTCGCGCGACAAAGGCTTGAACAGCGTCAACACATCGAAGATGTTCGGCACGGCCGGCGCTACCGGCGAGTGGTACTTCTACAACGCCCAACTGATGCGCAATGGCAAACAGGAGTTCTCGCGCAAGTGGGGAACCCGCCCGTTGGAAGACAACTGGCGTCGTCGTAGCAAAGCCTCGTCAGGCGACTGGAGTCCGACACCCGACGAGTCCGAGGAGAGCGACCTGAGCGAACTCAACGACAGTATCCCCGCTGACAGCACAAGCTTAGCCCAGACTAAACCGCGCGTCACGGACATCTACGATCCCGCGTATTACCTGCAGCAGATCCCGCGTACGCCAGAAGAGTTTGCGCTCAGCGACTCGACCATCGCCGATGCGCTCTTCAAGATGATCTTCATCTACAAGGACAAACTGCAAGACACCGCACAATCCTCCGCTACCTTCGAGGATTTCTGCCGCCGGTTCCCGCAAGACAAACGCTGCGTCGAGCTGTACTATATGCGTTACCTTGACGCACTCAAGACGAACAACACCACCGAAGCCGAGGATTTCCGTCAGGCTATACTCGCCCATTACCCGAACAGCAAACAGGCGCAGATAGTGTCCGACCCGCAGTACTTCGCACGACTCCGACAGATGGCTGCCGAGCAAGACTCGCTCTACGAAGCCACCTACAACGCCTTCCGCGTCGGGCAGTTTGCTACCGTCAAGGCAAACACGCAACATGCGGAGCAGAACTACCCGCTGTCGCCGCTCATGCCGCGGTTCCTCTTCCTCAACGCCGTAGCCAAAGCACGTACCGAGGGCAAGGAGTCCTTTGCTGATGCCCTGCGCGACATGATTGACCGCTATCCCGACTCCGAACTGGCAACGATGAGCCGCGATATGCTCGCTATGCTCGGACAAGGCATGGAGAGCCAGAAGGGCGGAGCGGTATCCACGCTCACCGCCAAACGCGAAGAGATGCAGACCGAGGAACCCGAGACGGACAACGCCGTGCAGTTCTCTGCCGAACGCAACGAACGCGCTTATGTCCTACTCATCTATCCGTCAACAATGCAACTGACCGACGATGAGGCGCAGGCTGAGCTGAACAACCTCCTCTACGAGGTCGCTCTGTTCAACTTCACACGATTCCTCATTCGCGACTTCGACCTCACAGCACTACCTGCCTACAGCGCCGGAGCAACCCTGCGCATCAGCGGGCTGGAGTCGATGGACGAGGCGGAGTGGTACATAGGCTTGCTCATGGAGAGCGAGGAACTCAAAGCAATGCTCACCAACCGACAGATCACCGTCCTACCGATCACCGAAGCGAACGCAGCACTCATCGGCAACGGCAAGACGCTGAACGATTATAACGAATTTATGAAAAAACAATAACCGCTATGACAAAGAGAATTCTGTTTACAACCCTGCTGGCTATCGCCGTGTTTCTGCCTGCTTTGGCTGACGACGTGACGTATCTGACCACACAGCAGTTCAAGGAACGTATATTCGACTATACCACCGACAAGGATTGGAACTACAAGGGCACGCAACCCTGCGTCATTGATTTCTATACCACGTGGTGCGGACCGTGCAAACGACTCGCTCCTATCATGGAGGAACTCAGTCAGACCTATTGCGACCAGGTGAAGTTCTACAAGGTGGACACCGAGCGCGAACGCGAACTCGCTGGCGTATTCCGTATCAGCAGTATCCCGCAAGTGTTGTATATCCCTGTCGAAGGCGAACCGGTCATCCTCAAAGGCTTGTACCCGAAGGAAAACATCGTCGAGATCATTGACGATTTCCTGTTAAAGAAACCCAAAGACAAAAAATAACCCAAAGGCAAAACGATCCCTATGAAAGTTGAGCTTGTACTGTTAGTCCTCTCGCTGCTGTTTTTCGCGAGTATATTTACCGACAAGATCGGTTATAAGTTCGGCGTACCCGCCCTGCTTATGTTCCTCGCTGTCGGTATGATCTTCGGGCCGGACGGTATAGGCGCACTCTTCAACGATGATGGCGTAGGCTACATGCTCAAGACGGAGACGGCCGAGGCTTTGAGTGCTATCGCATTGTGTATCATCCTCTTCTCCGGCGGCATGGACACCAAACTGACGGACATCCGCCCCGTACTCGCACCGGGTGTGACACTGGCTACCGCCGGAGTACTCATCACCGCCGTGGTGACAGGTTTCATCCTCTTCTATGTATTCGGCTGGTTGAACTCGTTTGAATCCGTAACGCTGAGTATGTCCCTGCTGATTGCCGCCACAATGTCCTCAACGGACTCGGCTTCCGTATTCTCTATCTTGCGCACCAACGGTATAGGAATCAAGCATAACCTCCGACCGCTCTTGGAATTGGAGTCCGGCGCCAACGACCCGATGGCGTACGTGCTCACCACTACACTCATCGGTGTCGTTACTGCCAAGACGGCCGTCTCCGGCTTGGAGATTGTGCAGACCATCGTCATCCAACTCGTCATGGGCACGGTCATCGGTTTCTTCTTCGGCAAAGGTTTGGTCGAACTCATGCGTCGTGTCAAGCTCTCCAACGAGTCACTGTATCCTATCATGGTGCTCACGGCATGTATCTTCATCTTCAGCGTGACGTACTTCATGAAGGGTAACGCCTACCTCGCTGTCTATGTCGGAGGATTAATCATCGGCAATAGCAAGTTCACGCGCAAACATCAGACCAAGTCGTTCTTCGACGGACTCACTTGGCTCGCACAACTGTCCATGTTCCTTATGCTCGGACTCATGGTGCGACCACACGAATTACTGAACTGGCACGTACTCTTCGCAGGGCTGATCATCAGCGTCGTGATGGTGTGTATTTCACGCCCGCTGGCGGTCTATCTGTGTATGGTTCCATTCAGGCAATATACGCATAAAGACAAGCTCTTCCTCAGTTGGGTTGGACTGAAAGGCGCCGTGCCGATCATCTTCGCTGTCATGTGTAAGGCGGAAGGCGTGGCACATGCCGACCTGCTGTTCAATATAATCTTCCTCTGCACGATCGTCTCCCTGCTCACACAGGGCACATCGCTCTCGAGCATGGCGAAACGTCTGCAGGTGGCTACGGAACCTGTCAAACTCAAGAAACTTGTGCACTTCGATATCGAACTGCCGGAGGAGATACAGTCCTCCGCTACGGAGATTGAAGTCACCTGGGATATGGTGGCTGACGGCAACCACCTGCGCGAGATCAACCTGCCGCCGCAAACACTCGTCATCATGGTGCGGCGTGGAGAAGACTTCTTTGTGCCTACAGGTCAGAGTGAACTTGCCGAAGGCGACCAGCTCCTTGTACTCACCGACAACGATATAGAAGTGGCTAACCGCTACAAGGAAGAGGAACAGGCGGAAGAACAACGTTTCCCCACACGCGAGATGATTGCCAACACACGCGCATATATTCTGCGCGCATGGAAAAAGATAAGCGAAAACAAAAAGAAGATATGAAGAAAACAATATTCCTGACAGGCGCCACCGGTACGATGGGTCGAGCCGGCATGAACGAACTGCTTCGTTATCCCGAACGTTACGACGTACGCGTGCTCGCCAGACCGAGCGCAAAGAACAAGAAGTTGCTTGAGCCGATATTGACGCAATATCCGGACAACTTCACCGTTGTGTGGGGTGATCTGACGCGCTACGAAGATGTACTCAAAGGCGTGACAGGCTCGGATGTTGTACTGCATGTAGGCGGCATGGTTTCGCCGGCTGCAGACTACCGCCCCAAAGCCACATACCGCACCAATATCAGCGCTGCTATCAACGTGCGCGATGCCGTGTTGGCGCAGCCCGGTGACCGGCAGCCGAAAGTAGTGTATATAGGCAGCGTGGCGCAGATGGGCGACCGCCGCGAACCGCTCCATTGGGGGCGTGCGGGCGATCCTGTTTGTGTATCCGCCTACGACCACTATGGTGTCACGAAAGCTCTCGCTGAGCGCATCATCACGAACTCACCTATCAAGAACTGGGTGTCACTTCGTCAATCAGGCATCCTCTATCCCGCTATCCTCAAGAACTATGACCCGATCATGTTCCACGTGCCTATACGTGGCGTGCTGGAGTGGGCTACGGTAGAGGACAGCGGCAGGCTGCTTGAAGGAGTCTGCCGTGACGAGGTGCCCGATACGTTCTGGAAGAACTACTATAACATCGGTTCCGGCGAGGAGTACCGGCTCTCGAACTATGAGTTCGAATGTCTGCTCTTGGATGCTATCGGTTGTCCGAGACCCGAACAGATCTTCAACGCTAACTGGTTCACCACGCGTAACTTCCACGGCATGTGGTATCTGGACAGCGACCGCCTCAACGAACTTATTCCTTTCCGCGCCAATATCCCTGTCAAGGAGTACTTCGCGCAGATGGCAAAATCGCCCTCCGTACCCAAGGCTATTCAGATAGCACGTATCACCAAAGCCGCCAGACTCGTGCCGCATATCGTCAAACTCGCAATGCGCGCTATGGCTTATAGCAAGGAACACGGTACGCAGTGGTGGATCAAGAACAAGATAGCCCCGCGTATCCACGCCTACTACGGCAGTCTTTATGCCTACAAACGCATACCTAAGTGGAAGGATATGGATCTCAGTCACCCCTCGCGCGAGGCAGTCATCCTCGATCACGGCTACGATGAGTCCAAGCCGATGGACGCACTCACCATCCAAGACCTGCAGAAAGCCGCAGCGTTCCGTGGTGGCAAACTGATAACGGACAAAACGCAGGCAGAAGGTCTCGCGCTGTGGGACACCCCACTGCGTTGGCAGTCAGCTTCCGGCGAGACCTTTGAGGCGACACCGCGTCTCATCTTGCTCGGCGGACACTGGGCTCCGGGCGATATGCCTTTCCCCTACCGCGGCAAAGATGACGAGCGCCCCTGGCATTGGGACGAGGTAGCACGCCAGAATCCGTTCTTTGCACAGATCTGGACTCCGTTGCATGAACCCGACGAGAACAACGTGTACGGCACGGAAATATTCGACGGCTGGGAGAAGTAACGCATCGACCATATATGGCCGATAAATAACACGAAACTATGGCTCTGAATTATATCTGGATAGGCTTAATCCTCATAGCTGTATTGGTTGGCTTGATACAGTGGCTCTTCATGGGCGATGCCGCAATCATGTCGGCGATCCTCGACTCGACCTTTGCAAGCGCCAAGACAGGCTTTGAGATCTCTATCGGCCTCACCGGTGTACTCTCCCTCTGGATGGGAATCATGAAGATCGGCGAACAAGCCGGTGTGGTCAACCAGCTCTCACGCGGTGTGAGTCCGTTCTTTACGCGCATCTTCCCCGACCTTCCGAAAGGTCACCCTGCCTTCGGATCTATGCTGATGAACATCTCCGCTACGATGCTCGGTATTGATAATGCCGCTACACCCCTTGGCTTGCAGGCACTCCGCGAGATGCAAGAGACGAATCCCGACAAGTCGCGTGCCTCCAATCCGATGATCATGTTCCTCGTCTTGGTCACCAGCGGCTTGACACTTGTGCCGGTCAGCATCATGACTTACCGTGCGCAACTCGGCGCGGCGAACCCCGCCGATGTCTTCTTGCCCATCTTGCTCGCTACGTACTTCGCTGCCATCACCGGCATAATCGCCGTGGCAATCATCCAGCGCATCAAGCTTTGGGATAAGGTTATCATCGGAACGCTCGTTGGTCTGTCACTCTTCGTGGGAGCGGTGATTGCCGCAGCTATGCACTTTCCGCAAGAGGCCGTCAGCAAGTGGTCGGCTGTGCTTGCTGCGGTGCTGCTGCTTGGGGTGATCTGCTGGTTCATCATTGCAGGCGTCGTTAAGAAAGTCAACGTCTATGATGCCTTCATCGATGGCGCCAAGGGCGGTTTCACTACGGCTATCGGCATCGTTCCCTACCTCGTGGCAATGCTCGTGGCGATAGGTATGTTCCGCGCCAGCGGTGCGATGGATATGCTCGTCAGCGGTTTGGCATGGTGCTTTGCTGCATGTGGATTGAACACCGACTTCGTGCCAGCACTGCCTACTGCCCTCATGCGACCGCTATCCGGTTCAGGCGCACGAGGACTGATGGTTGATGCGATGGTGCAATATGGTGCAGACTCCTTCGTTGGCAGACTCGTTAGTATCTTGCAAGGCTCGACAGATACGACGTTCTACATCATCGCTGTGTATTTCGGTAGCGTGAATATAAAGGACACGCGTTATGCGCTTGCATGTGGGCTACTCGCTGATTTTGCAGGTATTATCGCCGCGATCCTCCTTGCTTACCTGTTCTTCCACTAATAGACTCGTGCTCTTTTATGTAAATCATTGTTCGTAAGAGATGATAAACTTCGTATATGATAGTTCCCTTGCTGACGAGCGCATCGCGCTCATCGATGAGCAGCAACCGCGCCTGCAACGCTGGCTGCGCCAGATAGCGGCGCACTACGGCTTTACGATAGGTGAACTGACATATATCCTTTGCTCTGATGAGAAAGAGCTCTCCGTCAACCGCGAGTTCCTGGGGCACGACTATTATACGGACATCATCACCTTCGACTACACTACGCCGGCGTGTATCAATGGCGACATATTCATCTCATTGGACACCGTGCAGAGCAATGCTGCCGAGGTCGGCACAACGGCTGAACGCGAACTGCTGCGCATCCTCGCGCACGGTCTGTTGCACCTCACCGGTCAGGGTGACAAGACGCCTGACAGCAAGGCCGAGATGACCCGCAAGGAGGAACATGCCCTCAATCTGTACAATCCGTAACGGATGAACAATTAACAAAATCTTTAAGGTATAAAGAAAATTATTTCTCTTATTTGCGCTCTTGCCATCGTGCTTGGCGCAAACGCTGCTCCGCAAGCCGGAAAACTTCAGACTCTTTCTTCCGCGAAGAATGCCCGTCTGGAAAAAAAGATGGAAATGCAACCCAAGCAGCAAGTTGCAACAAAGGCTATGAAGAATGTTCCGTTTGTGACAAAGAAGACACAGAACGTTCCGCAGGCAGTGCAAAACGTAAAGAATGCCCGCAAGGCAGCCGCCAAAGCTCCGCAGGCAAAAAATGCTACCACAGATGTATCTGTCCTTGCTATCGAAGCTGAGTACAATTCACAATACAAGCAGTACATGTATGTATTGGCTGGCGAGGATCGCTATTTTATTTTCACCTTCGATTCAGAGGGAGAGGATATCATTACCGGAAAGACCTATAATCTGACCGACATGGCGGATGCTTATTGGTACATCAGCACTTACAACTACTCGGATTTCACAGCTGCAACATTCGTTAAGACGGTTGATGAAAACAACAAAGTGAAGATTGTTGCCAGTGCAACAGACGAGGATGGTGATATATGGAATTTGTCTTATGACGAAGCAAGTATTCCCGAGTTGCCAAAAGGTGGTACTTTTGTAGCCGATGAGGGCTTCTCCGAGTTCTACGAGGCAGAGGAAGAAGGCGCCAAAAATGACGTGTATTATGCATTGTCTGTTACTGATCAAAACCTCGTGTTCTATTTCGACATCTATGTTGAGGATGGCAAGAAAGATGTAGAATCCGGCAAGACCTATTCTCTTACTGACCTGTGGGTAAAGTATTCATATCTCGAGGCGCGCAAGCTCATATCTATTCAGTACAAATCTGTTTCGTTCACCAAGACTGTAGCAGCTGATCAGTCCTATACGATTGCAGCAACAATCGTTGATGAGGAAGACAATACGTGGAACATCTCGTTCAGCAAAGCTGCCCCTACCATTCAAGAGAAAACTCTGACACTCAGTGGTGAAATAGAAGATTTCTATGGTTGGTTCTATATCATTGAGGCTTCTGACGAGGCTCAAACGGTAAGTTTGGAATTCTGGATGGAAAGCGATAACCTTCCGGCCACGATGACTGAGGAAGACTTCTATGCATACCTCTGCAGCATTACGTATTATGATGAAGATGGTAGTGAAATAGCTTCATATACCATGGAAGAAGCCAACTTTACTGTTACGCGCAATGAAGAAACGGGTGTTTACACGATTACCGGTACAATGAAAGGTGTGAATTCGGAAGATGATCTGGATATCATTATCTTTACGCTCAACCTGACAATCGCCGGAAAAGCACCGGTTGTTCCGTCTGATATGACGTTCAATATCCAGGTAACAGAGACAGATATTATTATCACTCCGTCTAACAACGAAGATCCTTGGGATTGTATGTTTGTTACTCCCGAATATTTAGCAGAGGAATATAACAACGACCTTATGGCTGTAGCGGAAGCATCATACGAAGATTACGGCAGTCAGTACGCCGTTACCGGCAAACAAGAGTTAGCTTTCGCATCAATGATCAGTTCAAGCTTTGTGCCGGGAGAGTGGATCTTAGTAGTATTTGGTTGCAATCATGGTATCACGACAACTCCGGTAGCATTCTATTTCATTTTGAATGAAGATGGCACTGGTGAGGCTATACAAGACGCTATTGAGAACACCAACACTGCTATCAAGGCTGTTAAGCGTCTTGAGAACGGTCAACTGATCATCGAGAAGAACGAAACTCGCTTCAACGTTCTCGGTACTATCATTAAGTAATGAAACGTTATCTGTCACTGATTATTATTTGCTTCGCAGCGTTGCACATGCTCGCTGCGGAGCAAGTAACGATTGACGCCCGCGACCTGAAACTATATGAGGGATACGCAGGTTTCCCATTGTATATACTCCAAATGGAGGCTTCCGGTAGCACGGCGCAGATTCGTCTTCAAGTACACGCCACGGCGGAAGATTACACCGGCACATACACCATTGACGGCAGCGACAACTCTGCACTCGTGCTCCCCGCCGGTGCGGCTGCAAGTCAGGCTACACAAGCTACAAGCGGTAGTATTATCATCTCCCGCCCCGAAGGCGACGTGTTGGTCACGGGGTCTGTCAAGTGCGCCAACGGCGTGACGTACGTGCTCAACCTGCGCACCGATCCCGTTGCCACTCGCCACGAGACACTGACACTCAGTAATCTCACACTCGAAGACCGCATTCTTTCGGAGAACGAGTTCCAGATATACGGGCTCAACGAAGCCAATGACCTCTACCTCCAATTGTCGGTGTTCACCACGATGCTCGAAGGCACGTATACCTCACGTGACATCTACAAGGATGGCTCGCAAGTGCGCCTCGGCAAGTCATACGCCGAGTACGTCTATTACTACGTGCTCGCCGGTAACCTTACCGTACGCAAAAGCGGTAACCTCGTCATTGTCACAGGAGCAATCATCTGCCAGAATGAAAGTAACGTGAACGACATTGTCGAATACACGCTCTATCTCTCCTGTGTACGTGACAAGAAAGACCAGCCGATGACCGGCGATGCTACCGATGCCGACTTCGAGGCGACCTTCACTGACTATACGTTAGATACCAGTGAGCAAGCAATCAATGGCGACATATTCGTCTATGCTCGCAACAGCGAAGGACAATGCGTCGCTCTGGATATTTACATCGCCGAAGGCGAGACGGAGATAACCGCAGGCACGTACCCTGTTCTGCAGGGCACCGATCTCTCTAATCCCTATATGTCCGTTCATGCCAGTGAAGGCGTGATCAGCGGATTTACTACGCCTTCATACGCCGGCTACCTCAATGCGGCAAGCGAACTGCAGTCGCCCGTATGGTATATCATGGCAGGGTGGGTAATCATTGATGACGAAGGACGAATCGAAGTCAATGCGCTCAACTCAGCCGAGCGTACTATACACTGCATCCTCCGCGGCAAGCCGCAATTGCAAAGTGTGGAATCGGTTGGTAAGGAAAGAAAGATGAACGCACAGAAGTTCATCCGCGACGGACAATTGCTCATCCGCATCGCAGAGCGAACCTACAATATGCAAGGCAAGGAAGTGCGTTAGTCTTTTTGAGCAAGCGATTGCTCCATCTCGACGAGTTGTGACTGGCAGAAGTTCAGGAGTTCCTGAGCTTCTGCTGCTTTTTTCTTGTACTCCGTAACGGAGAGTGCCTCGGTTTGTTCGAGTTCGTGCACAATCTCCTCTACACGTTTAATAGCTTGGTCGTATGTCATAATCCGAAGTAGATGTTTACTGGCCTTTGCCTGTCAGAATAACGCCGATGGTGTAAAACATGATCTTCATGTCCAATAGTAGCGACATGTTCTCTACATATACCATATCGCAGTTCAGGCGCTCTATCATCTTTTCCATCGTGTCGGTATACCCCACACGAATAGGTCCCCAACTCGTGAGTCCCGGACGAACCTTGTACAGCAGGCAATAGTATGGTGCGTTGGCTATGATCTGCGCTATGAAGTACGCACGCTCAGGACGTGGACCAACTACTGACATCTCTCCGCGCAGAATATTCCATAGTTGCGGCAGTTCGTCCAACCGGAACTTGCGCAGCCAACGCCCAATGCCCGTGATACGAGGGTCGTTATCGAGCGTCAGATGGGGTACACCGTCTGCCTCCGCATTATCAATCATCGTGCGGAACTTGTATATGCGGAACGGGCGACCGTACAAGCCTATACGCTCATGGCTGTACAACATAGGACCTTTGGAGGAAAGTTTAACCAACAGAGCTATCAGCAGCAAAAGGGGAGATAGTAGCACGATTCCTACGGACGATGCCACAATATCAAACGCGCGCTTGATACATAGCTCCGCATCCGTCATGTGTAGTTCCGTGATCCGAATACGTGATGGCTTGTCAATATGTTCTATACGAGCAGCACCGGTGAGCATGTCATATACACGTGGCACCATACTTATTTCGCACGCGAGCGGGTACAGGCGCGCGATAATCTCGTAAAGTTGGCTGTCAGTGAAGTTACTGGGCAGGTCGATGATCACCTCATCCTGTTCTCCGGCACGCAGACGGCTTGCCTCCTCCAGCGAGTGCACCTCACATGTGCGCTGGATGCCCAGACGGCGTGAGAGCAACGTGATCGTCAGTCGCGGCAGGTAACTGATTGTAAACTGCAAGCCGAACAACACTACCAGCGAAACGATATATCGGTGGTAACTCTCTGTAGGATCGTCAATGATGATGATAAAGAAGAACAATAGAGCTATCACGCCCGCAGCAAAGAAAGTCCGGAGGAACTCCCGCCACAGAGGCTTCTGGAAAGGACGCAAATAGTAACCCGACAGGTAGTAAATGATCACACAGACAATCGGATAGACGACCAGTGGTGGCCAGAAGCTGAAGGCCGGTACCAACACATCATCCAATAGCCCGACCCTGCCATCGTACACCATCCACCGGAATCCCAGAAAACACAGCCAGACCAGCTCGCTACTGATCAAGTCAGCTATCAAATAGGTGAGTTGTTGTTTACGACGAGGGTTTATCATGGGCGAATGATTTTGAAGGCACCGTTGGTGTCAATTTTAACTATACTGCTCGGCTTGGCTGGTGTGTTCTCTCCGCGGCGCGAATGGCAAACGTAATCAGCTGTTTCCAGGAGCTTGGCATCTATTTCGCAGAACGCTTTCGGGGTCGGCCGACCGGAGAAGTTCGCCGAGGTGGACACAATCGGTTTACCGAACTGCTCACACAGCAGGTGGGAGAACTTCTCGTAGGTAACCCGGATTCCCAGACTGCCGTCTTCTGCAAGAATCGCTTCGGATACCCCACGCGCCGCAGGGTAGATGATTGTTATCGGTTTGGGCACTGTGCCTTCTTCGGGCTTGGAAACCTCCAAAAGACCTGATGCCGCATCGGGAATCTCTATGCCCAACCCCATTATTCGTTCAACGGAATCTACCAGCACTAATACGGATTTCCCTTTGTCACGCTGCTTGAGACGAAAGAGTCTGCTTACCGCATCGTCGTTCGTAGCATCGCATCCTATACCCCAGACTGTATCTGTCGGATAAAGGATAACGCCGCCGTTTTGCAGCACTTCAACAGCGCGGTCGATATCTTTGTGCATGTTGATATCTAACTGATGTTGCACCTGTGCCTCCTTTTCGGCGGACTTCAGCCGTTCCACCTCGCGTTTGGGCAGAGGCTTTGATTCGCGCAATGCATTGTAGATGAGTAGCGTAGCCCACGCATCCGTTGCTGCATAATGTGCTTGTTCAGGGGTCAGGGTGTCTGCTTCCCAATTGGTAAGTTGCTGAGATTTGCTGATCTTCTTGCCGAACACAATAGCGAAGATCTTTTGTAGCCCGAGATCCAATATTCCGTACTCTGCACCCAGCGACTGCAGATCCACGCAGTTCTGCGGCTTGAAGTCATGTAGTCGTCTCAAGCCGTTCAGATCGTCCTTGAATGCGAGCCCGACCTTGCATATCTGTTTGCTACTGAAAATCTTCGCCAGGGAAGGCGGAAATCCTATCTTGTTGAGTCGGAAGAGGTAACAACGCTGCTCGGTTGCAATCTGCACAAGTGCTGTAGGATAATGTATCCCCCGCGTAAATGACGGACGAGCCTCTGTGTCCACTCCCAGCACCGAAGCGGTACGCAAATACGATACAGCTTCAACCACCTGCTCCGGCCGGTCAATGACAATCGTCTCGCCATCAAACTGTGCAAGAGGCATCAGATTGACCAGTTCCTTGGATATATGAGGTACAAATTGCTTAGTATGTTCCATCAAAATAGCTTCAATTTCAAGAAAAGCACACAAAGTTACAAAATTTTTTGCAAATATACAAATTTTTTTGTATCTTTGCATGCTCAAAATGAAAAATGTTGTCAATCCTGCGAAATCAATATACTTTTAAATACCATTTATTATGAAAAAGTCAATTATTCTTGCCATGTTCGTTATGCTGACTCTCTCGTTGTCGGCACAACATGTTACCCCTATCGAATTCCAACTGACCGACTTCAACCTTGAATCACTTCGTCAGGAATACCAAGGCTCGTCGTATCTGCTGGAACTTCAGCGCTTGGACAAACTGATGAAGGATGACACCAAGCAGCTGAAAGACATACAAGTTCAGCTTAAGGAAGAAAAGACTTATCACAAGCAGATGTCTGCGTATGTCGAAAAAGCGGAAGCTTCCATCAAGACGCTGCAAACATTGTCGCAAAAGGAACTTGACGAACTCAAGAAGGTTAAGGAAAATGTTGACAAGCAACTGAATCTTATCAACGCTTCCTCGCAGCTCAACATTGAGACACGCACCAAAGCGGTTGACCACCTGCAGGGGCAACGACGCTCGCTGGAAGCAGCTATCAATGCTACAACTGCCCGCCTGTCACAACTCGCAAACCACCCCGTTGAACTCCAGAAGATGCGCACCGACCTGATGGTGCTCAACAACGAACTGGTGAATAAAGAGACCGACATCAAGCAGATGGAAGCCACTCTTAAAACACGACGCGAAGTGATTAAGTCCGAGATGAAGAACGTAAAAGCTCAAAAATAATTAGTATGCAAGTCATCAACCTATCCGAGAACAATAGTGTTCTCAACCAGTTCCTCGGCGAGATCCGTGACGTGAACATCCAGCGTGATCCTCTTCGTTTCCGCCGGAACATTGAGCGCATTGGCGAAGTAATGGCAATGGAGGTGAGCAAACATCTTCATTACGAGGCTCGTGATGTAACTACTCCGCTGGGCACCGCTGTTGTGCCGCAGATCACGGATCAGATTGTGTTGGGGACTATTCTGCGTGCCGGTCTGCCGTTGCATCAAGGATTCCTGAACATCTTCGACCGTGCGGAGAATGCGTTCCTCAGTGCCTACCGTCGGGTCAATGACAAAGGCGAACTGGAAATCGTAGCCGAATACATGGCAGCCCCGTCAATTGTCGGCAAGACGCTGATTCTGGTTGACCCTATGCTGGCTACAGGAATGTCGATGGAAGTGGGCTACCTCGCACTGCTCAGACATGGCAAGCCTGTACACACACATCTATGCAGTATCATTGCTACACCGAAGTCCGTCGAGTACATGCGCCGCGAACTCAACGACAGCCCTGACGTAACACTCTGGTGCGCAGCGATTGATCCTATATTGAACGACAAGAAATATATCGTTCCCGGTCTGGGTGATGCCGGCGATCTGTGTTACGGAACCAAAATACATCTTTCCGATCGCTCCTAATAAACTCCATATTGCTTATCTGCCTTCCGTGATTGTAGCGGCAGGCATCACGTGGCTGAGTCTGATCAGGGATGTGCCTGTAGTTATGCAGGTAGATATCCCTTTGGCAGACAAGTGGGGGCACATGACAGCATACATGATACTGACATTATGCCTCGCAGGTGACAGCTACCGTGCACGTCTAAGCGCGCGTTCAATATATATGCTCGCCTTGTTGCTACCATTGGCGTACGGCGGGCTGATGGAGTGGATGCAATTGTATTGTCCGCCACGTTCGTGTGAATTGCTGGACTGGATAGCTGACGGCATTGGCACAATAGCAGGGGTTGCCCTATTTGCGCTGTACCACATCCTGACTAACCACAAAGCTAAACAATTATCATCGCAACAATGATTACCAACGAACAACTCCCATATATAATAGCCTTGACACGCCTGTACGACGGCAGGCAGCGTCTGCTGAGGGAAGTGCTGCAGCATTATTCTGACCCGCAAGAGGCGTGGGAGCGTGTGGTGTCGCCCGGCAAAGAGGCATCGTGGCAGCGAGCACAAGAAGAGTTGGAGTTTGTTAGTAAGCATCACATTCGGACTTACTACCGGTTTGACGCAGACTACCCTACTCGTTTGGCAGAGTGCAGCGATGCTCCGGTACTACTCTACACCAAGGGTAATGTCAATCTGCAAGACGGACATTTCATCTCAGTGGTCGGCACGCGGCAGGCAACCGAACGCGGTAAGATAATTACGCGCGAGTTGGTGCTCGGGCTGGCTGAGCAATTGCCCCGGCTGACTATTGTATCAGGGTTGGCGTACGGAATAGATATTTCCGCGCATCGCGCAGCCCTGGAGGCGGGAATCCCTACATTGATCATCCCTGCTCACGGACTCGACCGCATCTATCCGGCTTACCATCGCCCTGACGCTGTTCGTGCGTTGGAGAATGGCGGTATAGTGACCGAATATATGTCAGGCACGACACCTGAACGGCATAACTTCGTCGCCCGTAATCGTATCATTGCAGGACTGTCGGATTGCACAGTGGTGGTGGAATCCCGCGCTCGCGGCGGTTCGCTCATCACGGCGTCGATGGCGTTTGACTACAGCCGGTCTGTATTTGCGGTGCCCGGGCGGATCAACGATGACAATTCGGCAGGATGCAACGAGCTGATTCGCGACCAGAGAGCGAATCTGCTGCAAAAACCCGATGACCTGATTGAAGCGATGATGTGGGCGACAGACAAACGCCCCGTACAGACCAGTCTCCAGGGGTTGCAAACGACAGACGACAGCGACCTGACATCCGAAGAGCAATTGCTGATGCGATTGCTCCGCGAAGCGGAAGACGGCATCCTTGTCAATGACCTCGCCGAAGAGACAGATATGACCTACCCCGACATCATTACACACCTCATGACTCTCGAGATGAAAAAGCGAGTAAGGTCTTTCCCGGGAGGTAAATTTAGGGCTGTTTAGGCAAATTTTGCTATTTTAAACATGACAAAATGCACGAATATGCATTTTTTGTTTGCAAATATCAAAAATTTTTTGTAACTTTGCAGGCGAATCGAAATTTTAGAAATTTCTTAAATCTATCAGATATGAATGCTTTTCTTAAAAACCTCGGATTGATTATCTTCCTTATCGGAGTGATTTTCTTGTGTATTTACTATTTCGGCACTCCGGCCAATGGTCTGCTTGTGACTAGTCTGGTGCTTGAGTTTGTTGGTATTATTACGTACATCATCATCAACAAGCGCATCGACTAACCATTCATGGCCGACTTCAGCGACGCAATCAAATATCACTTGACAGGCATGTACCAAGACTGGTTCTTGGATTATGCCTCATACGTCATTCTTGAACGAGCTGTCCCCGCTATCGAGGACGGTCTGAAACCTGTGCAGCGCCGTATTCTTCACGCAATGAAGGCGGTGGATGACGGTAAGTACAACAAGGTCGCAAACATCGTCGGGCAGACCATGCAGTACCACCCGCACGGCGATGCATCTATCGGCGATGCGCTGGTGCAGCTCGGGCAGAAAGACCTGCTCATCGACTGTCAGGGTAACTGGGGCAATATCCTCACCGGTGATGGAGCGGCTGCTCCGCGATATATCGAAGCGCGGTTGTCGAAGTTCGCGTTAGAAACGGTTTTCAACCCCAAGACCACGCGTTGGATGGCATCGTACGATGGCCGCAAGAAGGAGCCCGTACACCTGCCGGTGAAATTCCCGTTGCTGCTCGCGCAAGGCGTGGAGGGGATAGCCGTAGGCTTGAATTCGAAGATCCTGCCGCATAACTTCGTCGAGCTGTGTGACGCCTCGCTCGCATACCTGCGTGGCGAAGAGTTCACGCTCTATCCCGATTTCCCCACAGGCGGTGAGGTGGATGTCAGCCGTTACAACGACGGTGAACGCGGAGGTGTGATCAAGATCCGCTCGCGCATCAGCAAGGCGGATGACAACAAAACACTCATCATCAGCCAAGTGCCATTTGGCACAACAACCTCAAAGATCATCGACACCATCCTCAAGGCGCAGGAGCGCGGAAAAATCAAAATCAAGAAGGTAGATGACTTCACCGCTGAAGAGGCAAAGATCGTCGTGCAACTCGCGCCGGGTGCTTCGTCCGACAAGACGATAGATGCGCTCTATGCATTTACCGACTGCGAGGTTTCCATCTCGCCAAACTGCTGCGTCATCCAGGATAAGAAACCTATCTTCACCAATGTTTCTTCCTTGCTGAAGTTATCGACGGACAACACGAAAGACCTGTTGCGGCAAGAACTTGAGATCCAGAAAGCCGAACTCGAGGAGCAGTACTTCTATACATCGCTTGAAAAGATATTCATAGAGAATCGTATATACAAGGAGCAAGGCTACGAGCAAGCCCCCAGCAAAGAGAAACTGATTCAGTTCGTTGATCAGGCTTTGGTGCCGTTCAAAGCCAAACTCATCCGTGAGGTGCGTACGGAAGATATTGAGCGTCTGTTCGATATCCGCATGATCCGAATCACGAAGTTCGATGCCAAGAAGGCCGATGAACTGATGAAAGACCTTGACACGAAGATCAAGGCTACCATTCACGATCTCAACCACCTGACGGACTACACCATAGCGTGGTTCGAGATGCTCAAGCAGAAGTACGGCGCACGCTATCCGCGCAAAACCGAGGTCAGAAACTTCGCAAACATTAACGTTAAGACCGTTGTCGAAGCCAACGAGAAATTGTATATCAATTATGCCGATGGTTTCGTAGGTACAGGACTGAAGAAAGACGAGTTCCTGTTCAATTGTTCGGATATCGATGATATCATCGTATTCCACAAGGACGGCAAGTATAAGATTACCCGTGTAGCCGAAAAAGTATTCATCGGAACGGATATCCTGCACATCGCCATCTTCAAGAAAGACGATGTTCGCACAATCTACAATGTCGTGTATCGTGATGGCAAAGGCGGTATCTATTATATGAAGCGTTTCCATGTCACGGGCGTGACGCGCGACAAGGAATACGACCTCACGCAAGGCAAACCGGGCTCGAAGGTTGTCTATTTCACTGCCAACCCCAACGGCGAGGCGGAGGTAATTCGTGTAGCTCTCAAGCCGCAACTGCACCTCAAGAAAGTCGAGGTGCTCAAGGATCTCTCCGAACTGGCGGTCAAGAACCGCAACGCCATGGGCAACGTGCTCACGAAGTTCGAAGTTAAGTCTATCACCCTCAAGCAGAAGGGGCACTCAACGCTCGGCGGACGAAAAGTGTGGTTCGATGCCGATGTGCTGCGCGTTAACTACGATGAGCAGGGCACGTACCTCGGCGAGTTTGATGACGACGATCGTATCCTTGTCATCACCACCGACGGCAACTACTACCTCAACCCCTTCGAACCGACAGCGCATTTCGACAACAATATTCTGCGCATCGAGAAGTGGAATCCCGAGAAGATATGGTCACTCGCCATGTGGAACGATGAACTGCAATTCTACTACGGCAAGCGTTTCACTCTTGCTGACGCACTCGCCAAACCCCAGTCTATCCTCGGTGAAGCAGAAGGGCATAAGATGATCGTCCTCTCCGATCGCGAAGAGGCTGTATTCCAACTGCATTTCGCTGACGAGAATCGTCCTGCTTTGGATGTCATCATGGCAGATTTCATCGATGTCAAGTCTGCCAAGGCACGTGGTAAACGCCTGAGCAACTATGACATAGCCAACATCATCGACGTCACCCCTGAACCGCCCGAGCCTCCGGAAGCCCCAGAATCTCCGGAAACTCCAGATAATCCAGAGACTCCGGATAATCCGGATACCCCGGAAGCCCCCACATCGATCCCCTTCACCATCACCAACGGCGAATCGGATGTACAGTTGTCATTAGATCTCTAATAGATATGAAACGTGCATTAATACTGCTATCTTTGATAGCCTTGTTCATTGTACCGCAGTCTCTGACAGCAGCAAAAAATGTCGGCACGATAGAGCGTGATACCATTCTCGGCGTACCATGTCGCGTTTACCTGCCTTATCAATATCCTACGCGCGTCGCGCAGGCGAAGACGATATTCCCTGTTCTCTACTTGCAACACGGGATGTTTGGCTCCGAGGATGACTGGACGCAACAAGGCGACCTGCTCAAATGGATGAACATGTTACTTCTCGCCGATCAGGTGAAGGAGATGGTGGTGATCATGCCGGATAACTTCCTTGGCAGTATTCCTCCTGACAAACGCCAAGCACTGATGGAAGCTCCGAATATAAAGCCTTCCGGCGAGGAATTCGACATATCCAAAGGTTCAGCACATTGGCTCAAACTCACACGCGAGCAGGAGCAAGCTTATGAAATGTCAGGCTACTGGGAAGAGCATTTCCGCGAGTTCATGGCAGAGTCCGAGACTCGCTACAGCATTAGCAACAACCCGGGACAGCGAGCCATAGCAGGTCTCTCTATGGGAGGTTTTCACACGATGCACATTGCGCATTTTCTCAGCGGGAAGTTTGCTTTCGTCGGACTGTTCTCTCCGGTAATCATCCCGCGCCGGGCTGGTGAAGAACTGGCGGAGGAAGAAGACTCACAGTATCATACTATGGGCTTTGAATACCAGATTGAGTATCGTTCACCGGCGTACAATAACTGGATGATGGAAATGCGCCGCATGGCCGCAGCCCCACCGATGTACTGGATTGCTATCGGACGAGATGACTTCTTATATGCACAACTGCAAGACTATAGGCAATGGCTCGATAACTGCAACTTCGAGTATACCTATTACGAGAGCAAGGGCGAGCATACATGGCAAAACTGGCAGGATTATCTCTGCCGATTCCTCAAGAAGATATTCTGGGATGAAAAATTCTAACTAACGTAAATAGTAAGCTTATGAAGAAACATTTACTCCTTGTTATTGCTTTGATGACTGCCTGTCTTCTGCTGGCACAAGAGTATGAATACCCCATATTGAAACTGGTGCAGAAAGGCAACCTCGAGGACGCACAGAAGGACATCGACAAACATCTTGCCAAAGATCCTGCCGATGTGCCCTATCTCTATTCGGCTGCCAAACTCTACTCCCTCGACGAGTACAGCGGTCGTGATATACCCAAGGCCTACAAGTGCATCAACGATTGCAAATCGAAGTTCCTCAAACTCGAGCCTGCAGCCCAAGACAAACTCATAGCCAAAGGTCTGACCAAGGAGCTTCTGAACACCACGATTCACGAGGTATGTGCTCTCGCGCTCAAGGATGCTGAGGCTATTGATACCGAGGAGGCGTACAACCACTTCCTCAAGGCTTATCCGCGTGCCGTCCCCTCGCTCCAACGTCAGGCGAAGGAGCATCTCAGCCATCTTGCCTTTGGACAGGCTGTCGAGCAGAACACGATTGAGGCGTACAACACCTTCGTTGAGCAGAACCCCAACGGTCAGGATGTCAAGGAAGCCATAACTCGCCGCAATGCGCTCGCATATGCATTGGCAAAGCAAACGAACACCCTGGATGCCTACCGTGCGTTCATCAACCAATACCCCGAGGCTGAAGAGGTGCAAGATGCCTGGCAGCAGATATATGCGTTGGCATTACGTGAAGCACAAGCGGCCGGTACAGCCGAAGCGCTTGCGCAGTATGTGACCAGCTATCCCGATAGTCCGTATGCCCGCGCCGAATTGGCATCACAGGCTGCTGACAA
This sequence comes from uncultured Bacteroidales bacterium, assembly GCA_902783545.1. Lineage (GTDB taxonomy): Bacteria > Bacteroidota > Bacteroidia > Bacteroidales > Paludibacteraceae > Colicola. Next base: position 2,706 of record CACZRD010000024.1, on the reverse strand, counting down.
GTACGCCTCGTTCATCCGCGAAGGAAACTGGGTCGATCTCCGTGATAAAGCCGCCAAGCGCAAAGACCCTATGGAGCAACGGCGGATGTACTATGCTATCCTGCAGATCGCACAGCAGCGCCACAGCGCACCGGCAGCTCTGCTCGCATACCAGAGTGCACCCTGCACCGATATCAAGGATTCCGCATGGATGGTGCTGCACAACGTGTATTGCAGCACGGGCGTGGTGAAAGACATCACGAAGTTCCACGATCAGTATCCTAACCCGCATTTTGCCGAACTCGAAGCACGTGACCGCAAGATCGTGCAGCAACATAGCACGGTCGTTACGACCGATATGGGCTGGCCGGCACTCATCAAGATGGCGGCTCCCTACCGCGTAGCCTACGAATGGATGATAGCCCTCATCACGGATTATCTCAACCGGCAGTCCATAGAAATGGCTCTGCAGACCGTCAAGCCTTTTGCTGAGGCATTCGGTGATGACCCTGACTACAAGAATCTCATCGCTGCGTTGGAGCAAGGTCTGCAGAAGGAATTGACGCCGGAGGCTATATCCGACTCCATCAACACTCCGATGAAAGAGTATTCGCCGGTCATGACGGCTGACGGCAACACGATATACTTCGTGCGTATGGTGTTCGACAACAAAGCCGGCAACAACGAGGATATCTATACCTCCACCAAACGCAAACGCACATGGGATAAAGCTATGCCCGTCGTTGAACTCAACTCACCAGCCTCACACGAAGCGATGCAGTCTGTTTCGGCTGATGGCACACAGTTGATCTTCTTCCGCAACGGTCTGCTGTACTCTACCACCAAGACCTCCGATGGCTGGTCACGACCGAGAACCCTGCCGGACAACATCAACGTTGCTAACTGGCAGAGCGATGCGATGATTACCAGTGACGGTCGGGCAATGCTCTTTTCCGCTCTCAAGCAGGTGGAGAACGAGGTAAACACCTCCGTGAACATCTTCGTATCTGTCATGGATGACGATGGCAACTGGGGCGAGCCTATCGACCTTGGTCCAACGATCAACACCCCGGGTCTGGAGCGCAAACCGTTCCTGCACCCCGACATGCGTACGCTGTACTTCAGTTCTGACCACCACGGCAACCTCGGTGACATGGATGTATTCATGACCACACGTCTCAACGACAGCTGGACAGAGTGGTCGGATCCCGTCAGCCTCGGTGCACAGATCAACTCTCCGAGACAGGAGTGGGGATATAAGATCAGCACGGACGGCAGCACGGCTTACTACTCTAACGGCGAAGACCTCTATATGCTTGAGCTCCCGTTGAGCATGCGACCGAATGCCGTGGCTACCATCTCCGGTACCGTGCGCGATGATGCCGGACGAAAGGTCGGTGTCACCATCCGTTGGGAAGATCTGGAGACGCATGAGAGCATCGGTCAGTCACAGACCGACCCTGCCAACGGATCGTTCTATCTCGTTATGCCACTCGGAAAGAACTACGGCTACTATATCGACGACGAGCGGTTCTTCCCGCTGTCGAACAATATAGACTTGCGCGAACAGAAGAAAACAATCAACATCGAAAAAAACATCCAGCTCACATCTTACAAGCAGATGATTGAGCAGGGATTGGCGGTTCAGGTCAACAACCTCTTCTTCCCTGTCAACGAATATGAACTCCTTCCGCAGTCTGAGAACGAGCTCATCCGCGTGGCAGGTATCATCAAGGAGCGTAAACTCCGCGTGGAGATCAGCGGTCACACCGACTCCACCGGCGACCCCAAGAAGAACATGACACTATCCGGCAAACGTGCCGAGTCGGTGCGTAACTTCCTCATCAAGCAGGGCTGCGACGCATCCCTACTCGTAGCCAAAGGCTATGGAGCAACCCGCCCGATAGCTGACAACGATACCGATGAGGGACGCCAGCAGAACCGACGCGTTGAACTGCAGTTCATCAAGTAAGATCAGGCTTCCGCCTGCTTATCTTCTTTCTTGAGTTTGGACAGATGGTGCTTGAAGAAGAGGTTGATAGTCACGATGGCTATCGTGCCGAGTATAGCCTCGGCGAACATTCCGAATCCGCATAACCCGCCTACAGCCGCAGCACACCACACCGTTGCTGCGGTTGTTAGTCCTTTCACACTATCACCGTCCTTGAAGATGATACCGGCGCCCAGGAAACCTATGCCGGATACAACCTGCGCAATGATTCGCGAGTTATCGCCGCCGATGATCGTCGGAGACATCAGCACGTACAGCGCGGTGCCTATCACGATCAGCGATATCGTGCGCGTGCCTACAACTTTGCCATGCAATTCGCGCTCAACGCCGATCAGGTAACCTAACACAATTGCCAGACCGATTCGGGAGATGATCATCACCCAGTCAGTCTGAGTGAACGATTCAATAATCTGGTTCATAGTCGTATAAAATTAACCTATGGCTCAAAATGCAAACTATTCAGCCTGCATTTTGAGCCATAGTACGAATTAACTTACTGCTTAGATAGCGTTGATCTCGTGCAGGATGTTCGTGGTCTTGGCCGTAGCATCGTGCGAAGCCTTGAACAGAGCTTTCTCCTCCTCGTTCAGGTCGAGTTCAACGATCTTCTCGATACCGTTCTTGCCAATGATGCAAGGAACGCCGATCATAATGTCGTCATAGCCGTACTCGCCTTCGAGTTTAGCCGAAGCAGGGATCATACGTTTCTGGTCGTT
>CACZRD010000023.1 GCA_902783545.1 uncultured Bacteroidales bacterium | reverse complement strand
AGGAGTCACTACGCGAACGGTGTGTGGAGTAAACCCTACGCCACATCCGATCCGATTATACCTGTGCACGCTGCTGCTACGGCACTTCAGTATGCCCAACAGGCGTTTGAGGGGTTGAAGGTTTATCGCACGGTGGACGGCAAGGTGAGCATCTTCCGTCCGGAGATGAATGCAAAAAGAATGCAGCAGTCGGCAGAGGCGATGTATATGGCACCGGTGCCGACCGATCTGTTCATCGAAGCTTGCGAACTGGCTGTGCGGATGAATATCGACTATCTGCCGCCCTATGAGACCGGCGCGACGCTGTATATCCGTCCAATCCTGTTCGGCACGACGCCGAAGGTGGGTGTCAGTCCGGCGCAGGAGTTTGAGTTCTGCGTGGTGGTAACGCCTATAGGGCCGTACTTCCCCGCAGGTTTCGGTACAACACCGTTCATCATCAACCGTCATGTGGACAGAGCCGCACCGCTCGGCACCGGTCAATGGAAGGTCGGCGGCAACTACGCCTCATCGTTCCGCGCCACGGAGCCTGCACATGAGCAGGGGATGGGTGTACTGTTCCTTGACAGCGAAGAGCACAAGTACCTCGATGAGTGCGGCGGCGCGAATATCTTCCTCGTGAAGGACAACACCTACGTCACACCGCTCTCGCAGTCAATACTGCCGAGCATCATCAACGACAGTCTGATGACTTTGTGCAGGGATCTGGGTATCCGTGTGGAGCAGCGTAAGATCCCCGTAACCGAACTCGGTACGTTCGAAGAAGCCGCTTCGTGTGGAACGGGCGCAGCTATATCGCCTATCTCGCGGATCATCGATCCCGATAACGGCGCAGTCTATGAGTACGGCGATGAGGCAGGCAAAGTCTGCCAACAGTTATACAAAGCCATTCGCGACATCCAGTATGCCCGCGTACCCGATAACCACAATTGGCGGCACTACGTCAATATCTAAATGGCTCAATGACCCAATAAATGAACAAATCGTAAATAACTAAATCGTAAATTATATTATGTTTGACAATCAACCCAAAGGGCTTTACGCCCTGGCATTAGCCAACACCGGCGAGCGATTCGGTTACTACACGATGCTCGCAGTCTTTGCGCTGTTCTTGCGCGCTAACTTCGGTCTGTCTGCCGAGGCGGCCGGTTACATCTATTCCGGATTCCTTGCGTTCGTGTATTTCTTGCCGCTGATAGGCGGTATCGTAGCCGACAAGATCGGTTATGGTAAGTGCGTAACGATCGGTATCATCATTATGTTCCTCGGCTACGTGCTGCTGGCTATACCTCTCGGGGGTGTAGAGAGCGGGAACGTGGGCGTAGCGATGGCTGCTATGCTTGCCGCCTTGCTGTTTATCTCCTTAGGTACCGGCCTGTTCAAGGGTAACTTGCAAGTGATGGTTGGCAACCTGTATGACGATCCCAAATACGCTGACCGCCGCGATGCAGCGTTCTCGCTGTTCTATATGGCTATCAATATCGGTGCGATGTTCGCTCCGACAGCAGCTGTGAAGATCATGGCATGGGCACAAGAGTCGTTGGGCTACAGTGTGAACGACAGTTATCACTTTGCGTTTATGGTGGCTTGTGCTTCGCTTGTGCTGAGTATCATCATCTACTACGCTTGCCGTCCTTGGTTCAAGCATGTGGAGAACACCGCCAAGCAGCAGGCAGCAGCCGGTGGTGCAGCGGTTGAGCCGCTGAGCCCCGAGCAGACGAGGAAACGTATGATAGCCCTGTTTATGGTGTTTGCGGTGGTGATCTTCTTCTGGATGGCTTTCCACCAGAACGGACTGACGCTGACGTACTTTGCCAACGAGTTCGTAACGCCGGTTGTGACAGGTGTACAGACGATGGCCTTTGACATCATCAACCTCGTGCTGGTAGCAATCCTTGTATATGCCTTGTTTGGCGTGTTTGGCAAGAACTCACAGAAAGCCAAGATGATTTGGGGCTGTGTGGGCGTAGCCGTCATTGGAGCATTGGCATATAAGTACTTCAACCATCCTGCAGAGATCGGAATCTCTGCTCCTATCTTCCAGCAGTTTAACCCGTTCTACGTAGTAGCCCTGACACCGATCTCAATGGCAGTGTTCGGTGCTCTTGCTGCCAAGGGCAAAGAGCCCTCTGCTCCGCGTAAGATCGCTTACGGCATGGTCGTTGCCGCCTTGGCGTACGTATTCATGGCAGTATGCTCGCTGAATCTCAACTCGCCGGACGTACAGGCTACGCTCGGTCTGGATGAGCGCACTCTGGTCAATCCGAATGTGCTGATCTTCACTTATCTCATTCTTACTTTTGCCGAGTTGCTGCTCAGCCCGATGGGAATATCGTTTGTCAGCAAGGTTGCTCCTCCGCAGTACAAAGGTATGATGATGGGATTCTGGTTCGTAGCTACCGCTGTAGGTAACTTCCTCGTATCGGTCGGATCGGCATTGTGGGAGAAACTGCCGCTCTGGGGTACATGGTCGGTATTCATCGGCGTTTGTGCCGTTTCCGCATTGTTTATGTTTGCTATGATGAAAAAATTAGAGGATGCGACGAAGTAAATAGATCGCTTCGCTAAAAGAAGAAAGACCGTTTCACTGAAAGAAAAAAGATAATATGAACGAATTGATTAAATATTTCGAAGCCCTTGAGGCACGTCTGGCTGCCCAAGAAGCGCGTATTGCCAAGTTGGAGAAAGTAGTAGGCGAAAGTATGCCTATGCTACAGGAGATGCAGCATAATACAGATGAGATCAAGGGACACCTTTCCGCCATGCAGCAGATTCTTGACGAGGCTATGCAAGCGCAAGCAGAATCGGAGGTAGAGGTGGAACTCGTTTACCCCGAGGACGAGGAGGCAACCGTTGAGTTACCGAAGGAGGAAACCGTGGTGAGTGCGGAAATTCCGGAACAAGCGGAAGTAGCGCCGCAACCCATTGTAGAACCCGAACCCGTAGTCGAGCCGCAGCCGGAACCGGCACCCCAACCGGTTCCTGAGCCCGCACCGGCACCTCAGCCCGAGGCGCCGCATGTGCCGCAGCAGACATCGCTCTTCGGGGCAGCCGTGACGGATATCCGTCAGGCGGTGTCGATCGGTGACCGGTTTCTGTTCCAGCGTGAGCTGTTCGGCGGTAATGCTGAGAAACTCCAACAGACACTGACCGAACTCAATACGTTGCACTCGTTTGACGAGGCGGTAGCGTTCATCGAGAAGTTCGGTTGGGATAAACAGTCGCCAACCCACGAATTGTTTATCAACGTTCTTCATCGTCGGTTCCAGTAGTATGCTGTACGTTGTCCCCACGCCGGTGGGAAATATGGAAGACATCACGATGCGGGCACTGCGCGTGCTCAAAGAGGTGGATGTGATCTACGCGGAAGACACGCGTACTACTTCCGTGCTCTTGAAGCACCACGACATCCACACGCCGCTGCGTGCCCACCATAAGTTCAACGAGCATGAGACCTGCGAGCGCATAGCCGATGCTATAGCTGCCGGCGAGAAGGCTGCGCTGGTGTCGGATGCCGGCACTCCGGGAATCAGTGACCCGGGATTCATGCTCGTCAGAGCTTGTGTGGCACGTGGGGTAGAGGTGCAATGTCTGCCGGGCGCAACGGCTTTCGTGCCGGCATTGGTGGACTCGGGTCTGCCGTGTGAGCGGTTCTACTTCGAAGGGTTTCTGCCCCAGAAGAAAGGTCGTCAGACGCGGCTGAGTCTATTGGCAGAGCAAGACCATACGATGATCATCTATGAGTCGCCTTTCCGGTTGGTGAAGACCTTGGAGCAGCTTGCCGGAGTATTAGGCGCCGACCGTCAGGCTTCTGTCAGCCGTGAGATAAGCAAGTTATTCGAGCAGACCGTTCGCGGCACGCTCGCCGAACTCATCGAGCACTTCGCACAGCAACCGCCGAAAGGAGAGATCGTACTAATTGTAGCAGGGAAATGAGTGAAATGAAATCCTTGGCGAAGGACACCGCCATCTATGGAGTAAGCAGTATAGTAGGTAAGTTCCTGAACTACCTGCTTGTGCCGCTCTATACTTACGTACTCAAGCAGACAGCGGACTATGGTATCGTCACGAACCTGTATGCTTGGACAGCATTGCTGCTCGTGATACTGACCTATGGCATGGAAACGGGCTTCTTCCGCTTCGCCAACCGTGAGGATCAAGACAGCCCGACGGTATATAAGACTGCTTTCCTTTGTCTGCTGACCACGAGCGCGGTGTTTGCGGGGCTGGTCACCCTCTTCCGCCAGCCGATAGCCGGTGTCTTGGGCTACGCTGATCATGCGGAGTTTGTGGCGATGATGTTTGTGACGGTGGCAATTGACGCGTTTGCGTGCATCCCGTTTGCCTATCTGAGGCAACAGAAACGCTCGCTGCTGTTTGCCGGACTGAAACTGCTGTTCGTCATATTGAACATAGCCTTCAACCTCTTGTTCCTTGTGGTGCTGGGTAAGAACGATGTGTTCTATGTCTTCCTGAGCAACATCCTTGCTACCACCATCCAGACGCTCGTATTGCTGCCGTTCACCTTGCCCAAAGGCGGACGTTTCGACGGCGGTGTGCTGCGGCTCATGCTCCGTTACTCCTTGCCGTTGCTGGTGCTGGGCGTAGCGGGTATCATGAACCAGACCTTGGATCGTATTCTCTTCCCCTACCTCTATCCGGGTGATGATGCACAGGCGCAACTCGGTATATACGGCGCGTGCTTCAAGGTGGCGATGGTAATGATGATGTTCACGCAGGCGTTCCGCTACGCGTACGAGCCGTTTGTGTTCAGCAAGCACAAAGACCGCCACTCCGTTGAAGCCTACGCCGATGCGATGAAGTATTACATTATCTTCTCGTACCTGATATTGTTGGGCGTGATCTTCTACCTGGATATCTTCCGCTACATCGTTTCGAGTGCCTATTGGGAGGGTCTGAAGATTGTGCCTGTTGTGCTGTGGACATACGTGTTCCAAGGCATCTACTTCAATCTCTCATTCTGGTACAAACTCACGGACGAGACAAAATGGGGCGCATACTTCTCGCTCATCGGACTCGTCATCACCCTTGTGCTGCAAGTGGTGTTCGTGCCGATCATCGGATATTGGGCAAGTTGCGGCAGTAGTCTTGTTTGTTACTTTGTGATCATGCTGCTCTCGTATTGCATCGGTCAGAAGAAAGCCCCGATACCTTACGACCTGCGCAGTATAGGATTATATACCGTACTGACAATAGGTCTGCTTGCCGTATATTATGCGTTGCGTCTGTATTACATACACAATATGTGGCTGCTGATGGCGGTCGGCACGGTGCTTATTGTTGTATATTGCGCCGTGTTAGCAAAGAAAGATTTTCCTCTTTCAGGGCTACCTGTTATCGGCAAGTATTTCAAAAAATGACCAAATGGTAAATGACTAAATTGTAAATAACAAGATGTTCTCAGGAATCGTAGAAGCCATGGCTCAGGTCGTCCGGATTGACCAGGAGCAGACAAATAAACATTTCACGCTGCGCAATCCGTTTGGTGACGCGTTCAGTATCGATCAGTCCATCGCCCACAACGGCGTGTGTCTGACGGTTGTGTCGTCGGATAAAGATACCTATACCGTCACCGCTATGCAAGAGACGCTGCGGCTGACGAACCTCGATAGTCTCAAGGTAGGCGACTATGTCAATCTGGAGCGCGCCATGACGCTTGACAAAGCGCTGGACGGACATATCGTGCAAGGGCACGTCGATCAGAAAGCCACCTGTGTGGAGCGCCGCGAGACGGATGGCTCATGGTACTTCCGCTTTGCGTATCACTCCACACCGGAGATGATCAAGCGCGGGTACTTCTGCGTGGACAAAGGCTCGGTGACCATCAACGGTGTGAGCCTCACGGTCTGCGAACCCGATGTCAAGGGCGAAACGGGGTATGTGTCGGTATGTATAATTCCTTATACCTACGAGAATACGAACTTCAAGTATATCGAAGTAGGCACGGAGGTGAACATCGAGTTCGATATCATCGGCAAATATCTCTCCCGTTACCTCGAACTAAGAGAGACCGCTTCGCTCAAAGAATAAAGACCGCTTCGCTCAAAGACAAAAGACTAATTAGGCTTTCGACTTTTTTCTTTCGACTTTCGACTAAAAATTATATATTATGGATAAGATTAGTTATGGATTAGGTCTTTCGATAGGCCAACAGATGAAGTCCAGCGGCGTGAAGGAACTTGCCTACGCCGATCTGGCAGCCGGCGTACAGGATATGCTGGAAGGTAATCAACCCAAAGTAAGCTTCCAAGAAGCGCAACAGGCTATCAGCAAGTTCTTCGCTGAGTTGGAAGAGAAAGCTTCGGTAGCCGCCAAGGCAGCCGGTGAGGCGTTCCTCGCTGAGAATGCCAAACGTCCGGGCGTGAAGGTGACTGCGTCGGGTTTGCAGTACGAGGTGCTGGATGCAACCATCGGACAGAAACCCAAAGCCACCGATACCGTGCGCGTGCATTACGAAGGCACGTTGCCTGACGGAACAGTGTTCGACAGCAGTTACAAACGCGGCGAGCCTATCTCGTTTGCGCTGAACCAGGTTATCGCCGGCTGGACGGAAGGATTGCAGCTAATGTCTGTAGGCTCGAAGTACAAACTGTTCATCCCCTACCACCTCGGTTACGGTGAGCGCGGTGCAGGCGCAACGATCCCGCCGTACTCGGCACTCGTATTCACTGTGGAACTCTTAGGAATAGAATAACTCGATTTATCGATTTATCGATATACCGATATATCGAAGATTTTAACGATAAACAATCAACAATAATGAAGAAATTATCAATTATCATCCTTGCCGCTATGGCAATGGTTTCGTGCGGCAACACCTACACCGCACAACAAGCAGAGTTGTCGAACATGAACGACTCTATCAACTTCGCATTAGGTATCGCTAATGGAGCACAGATCAAAGCGTATTACCTCCAGAACGACAGTTCAGCTGAGGCTGTTACGGAGTTTATTGACGCCTTGCAGGCCGGTTATGAGGGATCGGTTCCCGAACTGACGGAAGAGGCACGTATCGGTAAGAATATCGGTTCGAGCATCGCCCAGAGCGAGAAGGACGGTCTGGCTAACAATCCTGCATGGACACTGAACGAGAAGTTGTTCTTCCAGGGTCTGGTGAACGGCCTGGAGCACGACACCACCGTGATGGATGCTGCTGAGGCTCGTCAGTTCTTCCAGAACGAATATGCCGTTTCGCAAGGCTCAACCGAGAAAGCCGGCAAGCCTATCAAGGGTTCGTGCCCGAGCAAGGCGAAGACCGTAGCCCTCAAGTCACTCAACGACTCGCTGAACTATGCTTTCGGATTGATGAACGGCGGTGACATCGCTCTGTACGTGCTGGCTGACGACACCCTCGGCACAAAGAAAGCCACGCTCATCAAGTACATCAACAAAGGTCTGAAAGAGAAAGTGCATAATCCGCAGCTCAAGAACATGGGCGAACAGATCGGTAAGAGCATCAAGGAGCAAGAGGCTAACGGCCTGATCGGCGAACCCTCGCTGACTACTGACTTTGCACTCATCAAGCAGGGATTCATCAACGGGCTGCTCGGCGACGAGAGTCAGTTTGACGGCCATTCGGCAGGTGAGTATATCCGCGCTACGCTGGACAAGATCAAGTACGGCGACACCAAGGAGCAGGGCGAGAAGTTCCTCGAGGAGAACAAACTCCGTGAGGGCGTGATCACCACCGAGAGCGGTCTGCAGTACGAGGTGCTGAAGATGGGCAAGGGCAAGAAACCCGCCGCTACGGATCGTGTGAAGGTACATTATCACGGCACGCTGATCAACGGCGACGTATTCGACAGCAGTGTTGAGCGCGGCGAGCCTATCGTGTTCGGCCTGAATCAGGTTATCGCCGGCTGGACGGAAGGCGTACAGCTGATGCCTGTTGGCTCGAAGTTCAAGTTCTATATCCCGCAGCAGCTCGGCTACGGTAGCCGCGCTGCCGGTTCGATCCCGCCGTACTCAACCCTGATCTTCGAGGTTGAGCTGCTCGATATCGAGAAATAAATCATCCAACGGTCAATAGCTAATAGCCAACTATGGGCGTTATAGCAAAGCAAAGTATCAGAGGCACCATCGTCACGTATTTAGGCGTGGCGGTGGGCTTCCTGACGACTTTCTTTGTCATCACGCGTTTTCTCTCGGCAGAGGATATAGGTCTGGCACGTGTGCTGATTGATGCTGCTACGCTGTTCATCGGCTTGGCGCAACTCGGCACCAGCGCATCTATCCTCCGCTTCTATCCGTACTTTGTCAGCAACACAGAGTCACCAACACGCAGTCACCAACACGCAGTCACCAACACGCAATCTGACAACGAGCACGGTTTCTTCTTCTGGACGATGGTAGTGCCGATGGTGGGTTTTCTGCTTGTGGCGACATTGTTCCTCGCCTGCTATGCACCGCTCAGCCGGTGGTTTGGCGAGAAGAGTCCGCTGTTCGTCAACTACTACTATCTTGTTCTGCCCTTGGCGTTCTTCATGCTGTATCAGGCGGTCTTCGAGACGAACGCCAATGTGCGCATGCATATCGTCGTGCCGCGTGCGGTGCGCGAACTGCTGACGCGTATCGGTCTGCTCATCGTCTATCTGCTCTACGCCTTCGGTATCCTGTCGATGGATGGCTTTGTGTGGTCGCTTGTCGGTGTGTATGCGTTGGCTGCGCTATGTAATGCGGCGTATCTGTTCTCGCTGGGCGATATCTGTCTCAAGCCGGACTTTGCCTACCTCAGGCAGAACAAACAGTTGGTCAAGAAGTATCTGTACTACACAGCGTTCCTCGTCCTGTCGGCTGTGGTGTCGGTGCTGGCACCTACGCTGTCGTCGTTCTTCATCACGGCTCAGATGGGATTGAGTTACACGGGCATCTTTGCTATTGCCACCTATATGGCAGTGATGGTCAGTATCCCGTATCGCTCGCTCACGGCTATTGCATCACCGCAGTTGTCGATGGCGATTAAGAACAACGACCGCGAAGAGGCGGGACATCTGCTTGCGCAGGTCACCGGCAATCTGTTGTTGGTCGGCGGATTGATCCTGGCAGCTATCTGGGTGAATATCGATCTTATCTTCGCTATCCTGCCGAACGGTGAGACCTACGCTATAGCCCGGCGGACGGTGCTGCTGTTAGGCATCGGGCAGTTGTTTGTGGCTGCGTTCCAGTTCGAGCTCACGGCGTTGAGTTACTCGCGGTATTACCCGTTCTCGCTGCTGTTGTCGTTCGTGCTGACAGCTTTGTCGCTGCTGCTCAATAACCTGCTCATCCCTCGCTGGGGTATGGATGGTGCGGCTGCGGCTACGCTCATATCGCAGGTGTCGTACTATGTGCTGGCACTCCTTACCGTCCGCTTCGCTCTTGGCAGCCGGCTGCTGACCAGACAACATCTGCTGATCATCGTGCTGCTGACAGGGTTGTTTGTTGCCAATGGTCTGTGCCTGCACTTCATGCCAACTATGAATATCTGGCTGAGCAGCCTGT
>CACZRD010000022.1 GCA_902783545.1 uncultured Bacteroidales bacterium | reverse complement strand
CTGCCCCTCGACTTGCATGTGTTAGGCCTGTCGCTAGCGTTCATCCTGAGCCAGGATCAAACTCTTCGTTGTAAAAGAAATTATAACAAAAAGCTCATCCTACACTCAAACGACTTATTAGTAGTTGCACTTTCCTAATTGACAATTGACAGTTGACAATTGACAATTTTTTGGAATCGACAAGGAATTCATTTCGCTATACCTTATTATATATAAAGCATAGACCCATTCTCTTGTACTACATCTTGATTGAACAATCTCTCAAAGTTCGCTTGTTTTTTGACCGCCCGAAAAATTTTAGGGCGAAAACGGCTGCAAAGGTAGAACAAATTTTTCATATACGCAAATATTTTGCAAAAAAAGCGTAATTTTTGTGCTTTTTAGCATATTTATGCAATGCAAATGTTGCAAACGAAGGGGATGAGGGGGTAGAAACGAGCCCCAAAAACACCTCATTCTTGTGCGAGCACAAACGAGGTGCTACTACTAAAAATGCAATAAACTGCAATTTTTCTTCGTGAAAATTTGCAAATGTCGATTTTTTATCGTAACTTTGCAGCGGAAATGACATTTTAAAGAAACGACTATGCAAACAGCAGCATTACCCAAACAGGTGTATTTAACAATTCCGAGCAGCGATTACCGTCTAATCAGCACCTTATCTCGGAAGATGGGGTGGATTATTCATCGTCCACACAAGAGCGGTTTGCAGAAAGCTTTGGACGATGTGCGAGCCGGACATGTGTATGAAGCAAAAGATGTTGATGATCTAATGGCGCAATTGGAAGCATGAAATACACACTTCGCTATTCAGGACAATTCAAGCGCTCTTACAAACTTTGCAAGAAGCGCGGTTATGATATGTCCAAGTTGGAAACCGTTCTCCGGTTGCTGGCTGAAACAGGCACTTTACCACCCAAATACAAGCCACATATCCTATCTGGAAGGAATTGGGCTGGTTACTGGGAATGTCATATAGAACCCAATTGGCTGTTGGTTTGGGATCAGAATGATACCGAGCTCGTGTTGTTGCTATTAGATACTGGCACACATTCAGATTTATTTGACTAATAACATCCCCGCTTGCGGGAAACAAAGCAAGCCGCTCTCGCCGAGGATAATGGCGCGTCGCTGCCGACGGGAAATAGCAGAGCTGAACTCAACAGCGGAAAAAAATGAGAAAGGACATATTGAATTAACCGAAGCGTTTGCTTTCGCTCTTAATGGTGGAGAAATTCGGAACTTCTATACCGTGATAACAGAACGAACGCAAATAGGCTTCGCGCATTAGCGTGAAGTTACTATCTGCATACTTGTTATCATTAGGTTTCCGAATACCTATCCACTATTAAGTGTGTGGCATAGCAGCCTCACGCTTTTAATTTGTATGTACATTTCAAAATCACGGGATATATACAAAGTATATATAGGGTGTGACAGGACACGATATAATCTCGATGCGCCTCCGATGCAATACTGATACAATTATTAAAAATTCTAACCATAAAAACAAATAATATATGAGAAACAAACTTTTTACTATTTTCCTTGTACTTGCAGCAAGTATAGGAATAACAAACGCTGCCATCGTTAATGGCACTTGTGGCGAAAATCTTACGTGGTCGCTGAACACGAAGGATAGTACATTAACGATTGAGGGAAGTGGAGTAATGGATTCTGCTCCATGGGGCGAATACATCAACTACATCGCTCACGTTTCATTACCTGAAGGGCTGTCACATATTGCGCCGCAGGCATTCTTTGAATGCGAGCATCTAAAACACATCGACATACCCAATAGTGTTGTGCAAATTGGAAATCTTGCTTTTGGATTTAGTGGGATATCTACGATAAGTTTAGGAAATGGTGTACAACGAATAGGAGCCTACGCTTTTTCTCATTGTAATTTTACCTCTATTACTCTTCCTAATAGTGTTACACAAATGGGCAAAGGGGTTTTTAGTGGCTGCATTTCTTTAACTTTGGTTATTCTATCTAATCAAATTACTAAATTAGAAGATAATACATTTAGCTCGTGTAGTGCATTGAAATCTTTGACGATTCCAAACAGCGTAACAACTATTGGGAAAGAAGCCTTTCATTTCTGTGATAACTTAGAGACGATAACTATACCAAATAGTGTAACTAGTATTGGTAGTTCTGCCTTCTATTATTGCTCGAAGTTGACGGATATCGAAATTCCTAATAGTACAACCACCATCGAGACTGGCGCCTTTTTCAATTGTTTGAATCTTACTACTGTGACATTGGGAAAGAAAATAGCAGACATCGGTCACGGAGCTTTTTCTGGTTGCCCTGTTACGTCTTTAACATGTTTAGCTATTACTCCACCTTCAGGAGGAGCTAATTGTGGTATAAATCCAAGTACATGCCACCTTTATGTGCCCTCAATTAGTTTGTCAACATACCAAAATTCCGTATGGTGGGAAGAGTTTAGCGAAATAATTGCTATCCCTGCACAAAATCCTATTGTAACTTTCGTGGATTGGGATGGGACTATTTTATCTTCGGATGAGGTTGAAGAGGGCTCTGCTGCTATTCCTCCCGCTAACCCGATGCGCGATGGCTATACGTTTATAGGATGGGATAAGGATTTCAGTAATGTCACAGAAGATATGACAATTACCGCTTTGTACAAGATTAACCGATACAGAGTAGAGTTTGTTGATTGGGATAATTCAGTATTAAAGAGTGATAGCGTTGATTGGAATTCAGCCGCTATAGCTCCTTTCAATCCCTATCGTAAAGGCTATACGTTCAAAGGATGGGACAAGGATTTTGAACACGTAACATCCGATCTTACTATTAAGGCGCTATACGAGATGGGAGAGGAAACAGATATTATCGTTCGTTTCACCAACGATAATAACGAAAATGATATACTACACCAATCTATAATACTGAAAGTGCCGGAAGCACCAGAAATAGAAGGCTTCACATTCCTTGGGTGGCAACCTGTAGCTAAATTGTTAGAAGATGATATTGAAATACGAGCTATCTACAAGTCCGATGTAGATGCTGCACCAGAAGTATATGCCAATCCTTCTAATCCGACACAGAAACTTATCCGCGAGGGGAATGTATATATACTGCACGAGGGAAAGAGTTACAGCGTACAGGGGATAGAAGTGAAATAATAAACGGCGGATTAAATCCGCTGGAAATACAAAGAAAAAGAAACGCTCAAATACAAAGAAAAAGGGGATGGAGTGAATCCAATTCACTCAAAATGGACGGAGGGATCAATCACACGGAGGAATGAATGGTATCAGCGGCGAGAGTCGCTGATGCTTTTTTGATCGCCCGTGGGCGATGCTGGCGGCTCATGGGAGCCGATGCTCAGATACCATCTGAGCGCAATGGACGAAAAGACGCCGATTAGTAATCGGCACAACTACCAAGAATCTAATGCGCTCAAAAATGAGCGCAAATGCTCAAAATTGGCTTATGAGACACGCGCACTATATATTACTATGTAATATATATACATTGGCTTGTGAGTGGGGTGATGCCGGGAGGAGCATACGATGAGCATATATTGAGCATACATTCAGCATACATTGAGCATACATTGCAACCTCGATGCAGGGTCGATGCAATAGTGTTCCACCCGCGATCCAGGAACGAAGGTGGGACGCGGGTGGAACAAGGGACTATGGGTGGAACGAGGGACTATGGGTGGAACGAGGGACTTACACAAAGGCGTTCCAGCCTTGGGCGGTGAGGGGGATGGGATTGCCGTTACGAGGGATGAGACGGAGGTTGACGGGCTGCTGAGCTTCTTTGGCAGCGGCACTGCTACCGTTCTCTACATCGACAGGGGCGTACTCGGCGGGAGTGATGTGGCCGATGATGTAGATGTCGTCAATGGGAACGAGTTTCTCGTAGTCGTGGATGTCGCAGGTGAAGAGGAGCTCATAGTCTTCGCCGCCGTTGAGTGCGCAGGTGACGATATTGAGGTTCATCTCTTCGGCAAGCGCCGCAGCCTGGTAGTCGATAGGCAGTTTGTCCTCGTAGATATCGCACCCTACCCCGGACTGCGTGCAGATGTGGAAGAGCTCGGACGACAGCCCGTCGGAAACGTCCATCATGGCGGTGGGTTTGATGCCGGCTTTGCGGAGTGCTTCGACGATGTCGATGCGCGCTTCGGGTTTCAATTGACGTTCGAGGAGGTACTCACGTCCTTCGAACTTCTCGTGGATAGCATCGTTGTTCTCCTCGGCTTTGCTGAGGTTGCCATGTTGCGTGGCGCGGAAGACCTGAAGTTCGCGTTCGAGGAGCTGGAGCCCGAGATACGCCGAGCCGAGGTTGCCGGAGACGCAGATGAGATCGCCGACCTTGGCGCCCTTGCGATAGACGATATCGTTGTCGTCAGCTACGCCGAGACAGGTGATGGCGATAGAAAGACCGTTCATCGAGGCGCAGGTGTCGCCGCCGACGAGGTCGATATTATAATGTTCGCACGCGACGCGCACACCCGCGTAGAACTCTTCGATATCCTCGACAGAGAACCGCGCCGATATACCCAAGCCTATGGTGATCTGCGTTGGCGTAGCGTTCATGGCGCAGATGTCGGAGACATTGACCGCCACGGCTTTGTAGCCGAGGTGACGGAGAGGGACGTACTCCAAGTTGAAATGAATACCTTCGAGCAGCAGATCGGTGGTAACGAGCGTGCGTTTGCCCTGATGGTTGAGCACAGCGGCGTCATCGCCTACGGCATAGACGGTTGAAGGCTGGCGGTTGGTTAAGTCTTGTGTGAGGTGACGGATGAGTCCGAACTCTCCTAACTTGGATATTGGGGTCATATGATTTGTGATTGGTGATTGGTGATTTGTGATTTTGTCTGCAAAGATACAACTTTTTTTTGATATATGCAAAAAAGAAATGCAAATTTATTTGCAAATGTCAATTTTTTGTTGTATCTTTGTAGGCTGAATTGAAAAATGGACAAAAATGCGAACGATACTGATAGCGGAAGACAGCGAGCGCAAGCTTGTTGAGGAGTACCTTCCAGGCGAGACGAACATCCTTGTGACAGGCGTTGGTGCGCTGAATGTCATGCGAGCGTTGCGCGATCTGCCCCGTGACACAGAGTTGATAAACATAGGCTACGCAGGCAGTGCGAACTATGCGATAGGAACGGTTGTGGAGGTGACGGAAGTCAGGCTGCATCACCCGAATGTGACCTATACGGAACCCACCATGCTTCTCACGCCTGTGGATGATCTGTTCTTTAGGGCGCTGAACCCGACGCCGGCAGTGTGCTACTCGAACACGGATTTTGTGCTCTCATCACCGCACAAAGACTGTGTGTTTGATATGGAGTTGGCGTATATCTGCGGCTTGGGGTTCACTCATGTGAGCGCAATCAAATACGTGTCCGACAACCTCAGTCTGCATGCCTACCACGGCTTAGCCAACGGCGTGGAAGAGGCAAAACACTAAAAAAGGAATACAAAAAATTTAAATACTATGGCATACAAATGGACATTCACCACCATCGGTGGTAACACCCGCGTACATATCGCGAAAGGTGAAGATTTTCGCCACTTAGGCGAGTTGGACGAGAAGATGTGGACGGTACTGAGCTGCCCGACGACCGGTCTGGAGATCAGCGACCACACGCTGGCACTCATGGACACTGACCACGACGGCAAGATCCGTATTGACGAGGTTGTAGCCGCAGCCGATTACCTGTGCGCTGTGCTGCGTAATCCGGACATTCTGCTTGAGGAGAAAGACGAGTTGAAGATCGCCGATCTGAACGAGGAGAACGCCGAAGCGAAGCAGATGGCGGACATCGCCCGCCGCATAGCAGGCAAAGGCGAGACGATCAGTCTGGCAGAAGTCAAAGCAGCCGTAGGCGCAATCGCCGTGGAGCAGAAACCGCTTCCCGAGGCGCCGTTGGCAGCAGATATCATCGCCGCTGTACACGAGAACGAGGCAGAGTTCAACGCCTGGTTCCGCAGCTCGGAGCTGGAGAAGATGGGTCTGGCAGTTACCGATCCTGAGAAGCAGCCGAAGATTGCTGACAAGGACTGGAAGAAACTCACCGCACAGGTGGCAGCTTACGAAGCCGAGGTAGCGGCTATCACCGCTGAGAATCAAGCCGCTATGGATGCCGCAACGGGCGAGTACCAGCCGCTGATCAAGCTGCTGCACCTCAAACGCGACTTCTACACGCTGCTCAAGAACTACATCTCGTTCCAGGACTTCTACAACAGAGAGGTCAAGGCAATCTTCCAGTGCGGACGTCTGGTTATCGACCAGCGTGCGTGCGAGCTCTGCGTGAAAGTTGCCGACGCCGGTAAGATGGCAGCCGAGGCAGGTAAGTCCGGTATGTTCCTGATCTTCTGCGACTGCGAGAACAAAGCGCAAGGCAAAAAACTGTCGATCGTAGCCGCGATGACACAAGGCGACATCCACAACCTGGAGGTAGGCAAGAACTGTATCTTCTACGATCGCGCCGGTCTGGACTACGATGCTGTAGTGACGAAGATCATCGACAACCCGATCAGTATCCGTCAGGCATTCTGGACTCCGTACCGCAAGTTCGCGAACTGGGTATCCGAGCTCGTAAACAAATCCGTGGCAGAGAAAGAGAGCAAGGGCCTCGAGGATATGAAAGCCAACGCTACAACCGCCACAGAGAAAGCGAAAGAGAACGCCGAGAAAGGCAAGGCCGCCGAGCCCGCCAAACCTGCCTTCGACATCGCCAAGTTCGCAGGTATATTTGCTGCGTTAGGCATGGCATTAGGCATGATTGGTACGGCGTTGGCAGCTGTAGCCAGCGGTCTGGCAGACCTTAAGTGGTGGCAGTTGCTGATCGTGTTCGCATGTATCCTGTTGGTGATCAGCGGT
>CACZRD010000021.1 GCA_902783545.1 uncultured Bacteroidales bacterium | reverse complement strand
GCTTCCTTAGCTCAGTCGGTTAGAGCATCTGACTGTTAATCAGGGGGTCCTAGGTTCAAGTCCTAGAGGGAGCGCGGAGCAGGCTACACGGCCTGCTTTTTTTGTGACCGTAAGTGTTGTGCTCACGCCAAGCGGCAATGGCATATTATGCTGCACATGTCCCGCAGGGAAACCGAACAGCACGGGGTAGTCGTACTTGTTCACTACGGCGGCCATGCTCTCTAATAATGTTCCTCCCATTTCCAAATCATCCTCGCAGTCGGCAAACTGACCGACTATCAGTCCGCTTATGCGCTCCAGGACTCCGCTGAGTCGCAGTTGGTGCATCATCCGATCAATCTTATAGTGGTGCTCACCTACATCCTCAATGAAGAGAATCGAGCGTCTGCCCTGCTCTCTGTCGGCATCTATTGTGCGGCGTATGTCGTACGGTGTGCCACTCAGTCCGCAGAGCACGGCGAGGTTCCCTCCCCGGAGTACGCCGGACACTTCGCCCTCTTTGTTCAGCGGTAAGGGATCAATCGTATAGTTGCAAGGCTGCTTATGAAGCATTCGCAGCAGGGCTTGCCATGGTTCATCGCTGTCCGACAGGGTGGCTATCGGTTTGCACATGATGCCATGAATAGAAGCGCCACCGAGGCGGGCAATGAGTTGGTGCAGTTCGGTGACATCTGAGAAACCGCACACAGCTGCGCCGTTGTACCCACGCGCACGTACGTCTGATTCTATCTTGTCAATGATCTGCTGCAGACCATATCCTCCGCGTGTGCAGAGCACAAGACCGACATTGGGGTCAGTCAGTGCCGCTACGGCATCGGCTGTGCGCTCATCGGGTGTCGCGGAGAAGCGTCCCCACCGTCCTAATGCGTGTGGCGCAATAACCACCTCGAAGCCTTCGGCACGCAAGCGTGCTGCAGCCTGTTCTGTAAACGCGGGAGCCAAGGCGCCAGCCGGAGATATGATTCGTATTGTTTTCATTGTTTCTTAACCATCGCAGCTTGGTACAGTTGCGCGGAATTAAAGGCATTTTGCCAGATTATATATGCAGCCGGCGCAATAGCCGACAACGGATTAAGGAACACTTGGCACATCCAGATGCCGAGGGTAGTGTTCTTTTGCCCAAACGCTTGCCCGGCCGTTATACGGCTTACTCCGGACATCGTGGTGGGTACAGCGGCGGGGTTGATGACCACATCTTCGTACTCTTTTCCTTTACTTGGAGCGGGGTTGTGGAAACCGATCCATTGCCCGAGTTTGTATTGCGCGAGACAAGCGATAAGCGAGCCAATGAAGAGGACGGTCAAAGCCCACCAACTATATTCGGCATTCAGCAGTGTCCATGTAATGTGCCCCATCAGGATAACCAGCGAGCCTGCCCACAGATAAAAAGGTACTTGCGCCCACGTGCGCGAGAGAACGAAACGGCGGTCTGATCCTTGATGCCGTTGCCAGCCGTCATAGCCTAAGCGTAGCAGCCATGCTGCGAAGAACGGTAGCAGCAACAGCGGCGCTACGCGTTGGAGGATGAACAGCATTTCTGTGACCAAAGGCAATTGTCCTTCGGGGTGAACGAGAGGGAAGAATACAGGAACAATCAGTGCGGTGGCAATGTTGCTGAGCAGGGTAAACGTGGTGAGGTTTTGTATGCTTCCGCCCAGTTTGCCGGCGATGATAGGCGCCGCTGTGGCGGTGGGCATAAGGAAACACATCATCAATCCCTCGCTGATGATCATTGTATCCTCCATATCTACGTTTAGATACCGGCACGTGGCAACTGCACCATAATAGACTCCAGCCGTGAGCAGCAGTTGTGCGCATAACACAAACCAGTGCCAACGGTGCAAGCGGAGATCCAGAGGGTTGACTTTGCAGAACGTGAAGAAGAGCATCAGACCGATGAGTACGGGGAGAGCCGGTGTCAAGTGCCGGAACAACGGGAATCCTGTTGCTCCAATGACCATGGCCAAAGCCAAGGCATACTTGTCTATAAACTGCTTTATGCTCATCTCTTGCTTAACGTTCGTCTTGCGTACTGTCAAATATCGTCCCGAAGTCCCGCACTATGGAATCCATGATAGCGAAGACCTCGTCTCGTGTGTCTGCCCTCAAGAGGCTGATACGCGTCTGCCGGAAGTCCGGCAACCCTTTGAGTATGGGACTTGCGGCAAAGTGGCGTCGGCTGTGCACTATGCCTTTGCGTTCGTCTCCCACCCATTCGATGCTGCGGTTGACATGTTCCTTGAGTACATCCATACACCACGCCATACTGCGTTTGGGGATCGGTTTGCCGTCAAGATAACAACGTATATCCTCAAATATCCACGGGCACCCGAAGGTTGCTCTGCCGATCATCACGGCATCCACTCCATAGTTGTCGAAGCACTCTTTGGCTCGTTCGGGCGTGGTGATGTCACCGTTTCCGATGACGGGGATATGAATCCGCGGGTGGTGTTTGACTTCACCTATCAGCGTCCAGTCCGCCTCGCCGCGGTACATCTGCGAGCGCGTACGCCCGTGAATGGCTATTTCTGTTATGCCACAGTCCTGCAGTCGTTCAGCCAGATCAACGATGAACGGCGTACCGTCATCGAGATAGAGGAGCTTGTCTTCCCAGCCCAGCCGTGTCTTGACCGTTACGGGTGTGTGCACTGCCTTCACTACGGCGCTGGTGATGGCCAGCATCTTTGGCACGTCGCGCAACAATCCCGCTCCGGCACCTTTGCCTGCAACTTTCTTTACAGGGCAGCCGAAGTTGATATCAATGATATCCGGCTGCGCCTGCTCGACGATGCGGGCAGCTTCTGCCATCGAGTCGGGTTCGCGACCGTAGATCTGTATTGCCACCGGCCGTTCGGCATCATTGATGCGCAGTTTGCGCATCGTGGAAGCCACATCCCTTACGATAGCATCCGCGTTGACGAACTCCGTATATACCCTGTCTGCTCCGAAACGCTTGCACAGCAGTCGGAATGCGGGGTCAGTCACATCCTCCATCGGGGCTAAGTATAACGGATAGCGCTGCACGGGTTAGCGGATTAGCGGGTTAGCGGTTTGCGGGCAGCCAAGTCTGATTGCGTCCGAACAGTCCGGCTTTGTCCAGCGAGCCACGCAATACAAGTTTGCCGTCTTTGGGGTAGATCTTACCGTAGTAGAACTTACCGTCGTTCGGGTCGAGCACCTTACCGCCTCGCAGTTCGCCTTTCACCATCTTCATCCCACGGATGATCACGAGCCCTTGTATAGGCTGGTCTTTATCCTCGTCAACGCATTTTGTGCACACCACATCTTCCGCTCCGACCAGAATCTTCGCAATCTTTCCATAGTACAGACCATCGTTGCCCTGATAGATCGTTACTATCGACAGGTTATCGCCTGTTTTGTCGTCCACCGTTTTCCAATCACCGACGATGGATGTCTGAGCCATACAAACGATGGAAGCCCCCACAAAGAGTAGGGTGAATAGTATTTTTTTCATATATATAACGGTAATTAGTTTGTTCGTCTCTCGCGCAGCTCCTGTTTGATGAACTTGACCATCATGTTGATAGCTGCGTTATTGTGTCCGCCTTGCGGGATTATCACATCTGCATAGCGTTTGCAGGGTTCGATGAACTGCTCATGCATCGGTTTGAGCACACGTTGGTATCGCTCCATGACGGCTTCAGCCGTACGTCCGCGCTCTACGACATCGCGGCTGATGACACGGATGAGGCGATCGTCACCATCGGCATCCACAAAGATCTTTAGATCCATCTGCTCGCGGAGTTTCTTGTCGCTGAGCGCCATAATGCCTTCTACCACGATAATCTCCTTGGGCTCGATGTGCACAGTCTCCTTTTGGCGCGTACAGGTTATGTAATCGTAAATGGGCTGCTCGATGGATTCGCCTTGTTTGAGGCGGGCGATGTGTTTCTCCAACAGTGACCAGTCAAAGGCATCGGGGTGGTCGAAATTGATGTTCTGACGCTCCTCGACAGGTACGTGACTACTGTCCTTGTAGTACGAATCTTGAGGAATAACCACTACCTCTCCTTTGGGGAGACGTTCGGTGAGTTTGCGGACTACAGTTGTCTTACCTGAGCCGGTACCACCGGCAATACCAATAATAAACATATCGTGTAGAGTTTTATGTTATATTTCGGGTACAAAGATACAAAATTTATCGCAAATTTGCAAGTTTTTTTGCACAAGGCAGAAAAAAAATCGCCAATTATCAAATAAGTATGTCAAATGGGCACTCTCGATTTACTCTCGATATAACGCAGCAAAGCGCCCGAAAAAGGCGCTTTGCTCCAATGCACAGATTAGCGTTTCTGTTTTTTCGTTTGTTTGGCGCGCGGATCTTTCTTCGGAGAGGGTTCAACGACACCATTATGCATCATTGCTTCATCGAACTCCGGGAAATCGGTGGACAACTTGCCTTCTGACAGGGTGTGTATGTCCTCCTTGAGCCGTTGCACTCCGGATTCAAAATCTTTGTTCCATATTTGGTTCTTCTGTCTCATGCAGCGAGCTATGTATATAGTAGCTGCCTGGCGTTGCTGTTCGTCATCAATCGTGGTGGCGTACAGTACCAAATCTTGAAGTATTCTGCCGTAGTTGCGCAATTTGATTGCGTCTGTGCGATGAGTTAACGGACTTTCCATTATTTGTTCTTGATCAGATAAATCATTGTAGGATAGTGGTCTCCATAGCCATTCTGCCATACGCCGGCTTTGTGCGTACGTAGCGGAGCACCTTTATCCTTGCCTTCCTGTACGGTGAGGAAAGGCTTGTTGAACACTTCGGATTTCCAATATGTCCATCCTGTACGTTCGTGAGGCGCGTTGAGCAGCGGCTCGGAGATGATGATCTGGTCGAACAAGTCCCATGTACCGTTGTACATCAGCGTTCCGACGCCGCGGTCAAGGTGCAGCCACATCGTATTGAAGAATCCTTGCGTGGTTACTTCCTCACGTTTCTTGCGTGCTTCCATAATCTCGGCGCAGGAGTGGTTGTATGGATCATCGTTGAGGTCACCCATGATGACAATCTTGGCTTTCGGGTCTTTGAGGTAAAGCGAGTCGCAGATATGGCGGCATAACATAGCAGCTGTATCACGCGTAGCGCGCGACGATTCCTCTCCACCGTAGCGTGAAGGCCAGTGGTTGACAATCAGGTGCAGTTTGTCCGGTACGCGTTTGTGATTCTCATCCATCAGGTAACCCGACAGCAGCAGTTGGAAACGGCTGCGAACTACACCACCGTCAGAGTAATGTGCCTTGAGGGTATAAGGTACAGGCTTGCCGGAAGGAACAAAATAGCGGGGATCATACAGATAGCCTACATCCACGCCACGGCGATCCGGACCTTCTTCCAACACAGGTATATATTTGCGTCCTGTCTGATTCTCTATCTCCTTGCACAAGTCTTGCAGACAGCCGATGTTCTCCACCTCGCATACGCCAATGATAGATGCTCCGAGAGGAGTTTTGTCCAAGCCGAACTGCGAAATGGCATACGCCATGTTCTTCAGTTTGTTGCGATACTTGAGTCCCGACCAGTGCATACCGCCGGTAGGCAGGTACTCGTAGTCGTTCTTGTGGATGGTGTCTCCCGTGTTGAGCACATAGAAGTCATGGATGGTATCGAACAGGTTCTCAAGATTATAAAAAGCCACACAGCGGACAATGTAGTCCTGCGTGTCTGATTCGTGAGAATTCTTTTGCGCCTGCATAGGCATACTAACAAGTGCCAAACAAGCAAAAATGAGGGTTGCAACGATGTTTTTCATACAGTAAAAAGATATTTTTGTTAAAAAAACGCACAAAGTTACAAATTTTTTTGCAAATATGCAAATTTTTTTGTAACTTTGCACAAAATTTTTTACTAAATTTACATAATTATGTCTTCAGTCAATAAAGTTATCCTAATTGGCAACGTTGGTTCTGACCCTGACGTTCGTTATCTTGACCGCGGTGTAGCCATTGCAAATTTCAATCTTGCGACCACCGAACGCGGTTATACGATGCAGAACGGGACGCAAGTTCCTGACAAGACTGACTGGCACTCAATCGTGCTGTGGCGCAATCTTGCCGAATGGGCTGAGCGTAACATCCGGAAGAGCATGAAGCTCTATGTTGAGGGAAAACTTCAGACGCGTACGTGGGAGAAAGACGGTCAGCGCCGCAGCAAAACGGAGGTGATTGCCGAGAACATCCAGATTCTGTACCGCCCGCAAGAGTACCAGCAGCAACGTGACGAAGCCAAGCAGGAGGAAGAGGAAGGATTTGAGAATCCGGAAGCTCAAGACGAGTCGATACTCTTCTAGGATCCTCACTCTTCATCAGTCATTTATCTTAATTTGTTTTAAGGTACGAGCGTGCGCATACGCGCGTACGCAGAGAAGACTCCTTAGCGGGAGTCTTCTTTGTGCGATAAGAACCACACTTTCATACCCATTTTGTCATATCATGTAGGCGAAAATAAGTGTTCAAAACAAATTTTTGCAAAAAATACGCAAAAAAATTTGCATAAATAAAAAAAATATTGTATCTTTGCAACCCATTTTCGCGTTCAGTAACGCATTGGAATAGATTACTATAACAGAATTAAAGAGATAAGACAATGAAACGTACATTTCAACCCTCGGAACGTAAGCGTCGCAACAAACACGGCTTTTTGGAGAGAATGGCAACCGCAAACGGTCGCCGCGTATTAGCAGCTCGCCGTGCTAAAGGCAGAAAGAAACTGACTGTAGCTGACGAAGGTCGCCACAAAAAGTAATCAGCCATTGGCGCAAAACTGAAATAGTTTAAGGAAAAGAGCTCGCTCTCTTTTCCTTGTTTTGCGTATTAAAACGCGCATTCACAAACAAAGCAAATAGAAAACGATTATGGAATCGACAAGACAACACAAGATTGCCCGGTTGATACAGAAAGACTTGAGCGATATCTTCCTGCGTTACGCCAAGCAGACGGGGAACGTCCTGATCTCAGTAAGTGAGGTGCGAGTGTCACCTGACTTGAGTGTAGCCAATGTGTATCTGAGTATCTTCCCTGACCAGCGCGAGCAGGAGATGATGAACAGGATCATCGAGGACACCGGCGCTATCCGCGGACAACTCGGCACATTGGAGCGTCATCAGTTACGTATTATCCCTGAGTTGCGATTCTTTGCAGACGAGACGATCCAACGTATGGAGCACATTGACGAACTGCTGCGTGGCTAAGGTAGAAGCACATATAGCGTGGCGGTATCTTATTGCAAAGAAACGTCAGAACGCCATCAACATCATCTCGGGCATATCGTGCCTTGCTGTGGCAGTAGTCACCGCGGCTATGATCTGCGTGCTGAGCGTGATGAACGGTTTTGGCGAGGCTGTGGAGCAGATGTTCTCGCAGCTGGATGCCGAGTTGCGCATCACGCCCGCTGAGGGCAAGGTAATTGACCTCGCGGACGAACGCGTGCAAGCGCTGTACGCCCTACCGGAGGTGGAGATCATCGCGCCGACTATCGAAGAGACGGCACTTGTTGAGTTTCGCGGCAAGCAGGTCCCGGCGTTGCTCAAAGGTGTAGATACAACTTATCAGCAACTCACCGCCATTGACAGCATCATCATCGATGGCAGTTATGCGGTGTGGGACGGGGCTTTCGAGCGTTGTGTGATGGGTGTAGGCTTGGCTAACACTATCGGCATCGGTGCGCACTTCATCTCTCCTGTACATCTGTATGCCCCCAAGCGTGTAGGCAAGGTGAATATGTTGCGCCCGGACGAGAATTTCCACACCAAAGGAGTGTTTATTGCCGGCGTGTTCGCTGTCAACCAGACGGCGTACGACGATACATATACGCTCATCTCGCTGCCCTTGGCACGTGAACTATTCGAGTATAGCGAACAGCAAGCCACGGCTCTCGAACTGCGGTTGCAGAAAGAAGCAAAGACCGCCAAAGTGCAGAAGACCATCCGGACTATATTAGGTGCGGATTACGTCGTACTCAACCGCTACGAACAGCAGGCAGACTTCTACCGGATTCAGATGATTGAGAAGTGGCTGACCGCGTTGCTTCTGGTGTTTATCCTGCTCATCGCAAGTTTCAATATCATCAGTTCTTTATCTATGCTCATTCTTGACAAGAAAGACGATGTCCGCCTGTTGCACACCTTAGGTGCCGACGAGCGGATGATCCGTCGTGTCTTCCTGTTTGAGGGGTGGCTGATCAGTGCATCGGGTGCGCTGATCGGCGTGGTGACGGGTGTGCTGCTATGTGCTGCCCAACAGCATTTCGGGCTGCTCAAACTCGGCAACGGCATCGATTATGTCCTGTCGGCTTACCCTGTAAGTATCCAACTGCCGGATGTCGTCCTGGTGCTGGCTGTCGTGCTTCTGCTCGGAGCATTGGCTGCATGGATACCGGCGCGGAAGATAACCTTGTCGCTGTTGCTCGTATGCTGTCTGGCAACCGGCTGCAAGCACCCTGTTACGCCTGTCAGCTACAATGTGCTGGATAGCGTGCTCACCTCCGGACGACTGGAATACTACGGTCAGTACTACAAGCAAGAGGGTATAGATTATGATGTTATTTGTCTGGATCTGTACTCCAAGGGTGTCGGTCTGAATAAAGACGGCAAGATGGAGGGCGTCGGGACGAACGTGTATATCAGCGATATCTTTGTGCCGGCCACCGATGCGGCAGGCGATCAGCCCCAAGCCGTGCTGCCTTCGGGAACATACAAGAGCGACTCTACAGCTCGATTGATGCATTTCCTGCGCGGAATGAACTACGACGGCAACTACGGAGGCAGTTATGTCCTGCTGAAGGGCGAGAACAACTACAGCGTGATACTAATCACCGACAGTGAGATCACTATAGCCTATGCCGGTGACACACTGATACTCAACGGATCTGCCACTCTGGAAGGGGAGAAGAAACCTTATTCGTTCCACTACAGAAACATCCTACCTATCTCTCAACCCGCGCGATGAACACAGAGAAAGAGTATCATACATACCTGAAACTGGAGAAAGGCCTGTCGGAGAATTCCGTGGCAGCCTATGAGCAGGATCTTGACAAGCTCAAGAGCTTCTGCGAGCAACAAGGTATAGATATGGCTCATGCGACGCCCGACGACTTGCATCGGTTTGTGCAGGAGGTGTTAAGCGGCGTAAAGAACGCGCGTTCGCAAGCGCGCATACTGTCCGGTGTACGGAGCTTCTACCGTTTTCTCGTTTACCATAATTATATTGATCAAGATCCGTCGGAACTCATTGATATGCCTAAGCGTGAGCAGCATCTGCCGGAGGTGCTGACCGTTGAGGAGATCGATCGGATGATTGCCGCTAATGACCTCTCGTCGCCCGAGGGACACCGCAACCGTGCAATCATTGAGATGCTCTACGGTTCAGGGCTGCGCGTGAGCGAACTGACGACCCTCAAGCTCAGCCGGATCTATCTTCACGAAGGCTACATGCTCATCGAAGGAAAAGGCAGCAAACAACGCCTCGTGCCAATCTCGCCGGTGGCTATCGAGTGGTTCGGGTACTGGATGCAGGATCGCTCGCGGCTGGATATCAAACCCGAATACAAGGATTATGCTTTCCTTAACCGCTACGGTCGAGGGCTGACGCGCGCAATGATCTTCACGATCATCAAGCGGCTGGCTGCCGAGGCGGGTATCCGCAAGACTATATCGCCGCATACCCTGCGGCACTCCTTTGCCACACACCTGCTGCAGAACGGCGCCGACCTCCGGCTCATCCAGCAGATGCTCGGACACGAGAGTATAACTACTACAGAGATCTACACCCATCTTGACATCCAGGACTTGCGTCAAGCGGTCTTAAAGTATCACCCGGCGAATAGATGAGAATTGCCCGATACATAGTGCTGTTGATCCTTTGCGCCTTACTCCTTATTCCCGGAGTCAAGGCAGCTGAGACGATTATCATCGGTGAGGTGTACAACGCCAGTACAGGCGAACCGATACCTGCAGCGAATATCGTGCTCAAAGGCACCAAGATCGGTGTGACGACCAATGACGAAGGATTGTTCATGGTGCGCACCGACATGAATGAGAAACACACGCTCGTCATATCGGCTATAGGCTATCGTAAGCAACGCTTCGAGATAATGCCCGGCATGCAGTCCGGCATAGATGTCGCATTGCAAGAGAAGGTCGAGGGGCTACGCGAGATACAGGTTATACCCGACGACAACGAGGCAATGCGGATCATCGACCTTGTGCGCGATAACCGCGAACAAAACGACCGACAACTCGGAGGGCAAGTCACTGACCGCTATGAGGAGTACAAACGCCTCTATCTGTCCGACATCCGAGCCAAACATCTGGAACGATTCCTGTGGAAGAACCTCAAGGACGGGATAATCACGCGTGAGGATAGCTCGATGTTTCTGCCGCTGTACATATCGGTCGGCAATACACAACTCAGCAACGGATACCTCTCCCCTCTCACACAACAGCAGACTCGCTGCGTGATGACCGAGAGCGACTACGAACCCGTGCTCTCGCTCACCGGCAGTTATGCTGACTTCTATCGGAATAATGTCTCACTGTGCGGTACTGCGTTTGTCAGCCCGCTGGCAAAGAGCGCTACGGTGTATTACGACTATTTCCTTGCCGACAGTACCGAAACTATAGCCGACAGTATTGAGGCTATAGCCAACAAACGTTACCTACTGCACTATCGCACGAAGAACGGTTATTACCCTACCTTCATCGGAGAGATGGAGGTGGATTCCGGTACATGGGCCGTGCGGCGTATTGAGGCGCGCGTACCACGTGAGGTAAACCTCAACTACCTGCATGCGCTGCATATAGAGCAACTGTTTGACGAGCAGAATATCCTACAGACCGAACGTATGACGGTGGCTATGGATTTTGCAGTTAAGTCCGACTCTACACATGTCTTTCCCAGTATGATCGTAGAGCGCAAATTATCCTATCTGGCTACTGACTCCACGAATGTGCCCGCCATCAACCGTGCTGCGGACTCGGCATCCATAGCGGCGATGAACAGAATGGAAGACCTGCCTATCGTCAAGATGATCAAGTGGGGCCTAACTATCGCCACCACGGGCTACATGCCTATTGGCGGAGTGATAGACATAGGCAAAGTGACGGATATCTTCCACTACAACCTGCAGCACGGCTTGTACTTCGCGCTGCCGCTGCACACGAATGAGAAACTCTGGAAGAACGTCAGCCTGGATGCATACTTCGGCTATGGCTGGGGCGATAAGGCGTTCAAGGGGATGGGGCAGGTGGCAATCCTGATGCCTACCGAGCGGCGCCACTGGATGCAACTGCGCTATGAGGACAACTATGTCTATTCGGAAACATCGATCTTCGACAAGTTGCCGCGAGAAAACGGCTTCGGCACCAATGAGATGGATCTGACCACAGGTCTGTTTGACGGTCTGCCGTTCACCAACAAGACTGCCAAGCACACCGCTATCCGCGAGCGGGCTTTCCTTATCGGCTATGAGAGCGATTGGCGCGATGGTGTGGAGACGACGCTCCGCGTGAAAGCCGGACGACTCGATCCCTCATATGTCAACCCGCACGATCTGCTCACCAATGCTATTATTCCGGAAGCGCCTTACCCGTTCACTCCTTTCCGTTTTCAGAGTCTGACAGGTATCGTGCGCTTGAGTTGGCACGAGCGTGTCGCGGATTTCCATATGCGCCGCGTGCATCTGTACGGACAACTCCCTACGCTCTTCCTCGGCGCCGAGGTCGGCGGTTATTCATACGTCGATGCCGAGAGCGGTTACCATATGTATGCCAAGTTGCATGCTACCCTGCGCCATCAGGTGTCGTTCAGTGTAGGCGGACGACTGACGTACGTTTTCTCGGCAGGAGTGTTGATCGGTAAGGTGCCGTATCCGCTGCTGGAGATCATGGACGGTAATCAGTCGTATATCTATGACTCCTATCGTTTCACGTTGATGAACAGCCACCAATACGCTACCGACCGGTTCCTTACCCTGCATGCCGAGTGGAACGGAATGGGTGTGCTGTTCAACCTCATCCCGGGTGTACGGTTCCTGCACTTGCGCGAACTGGCAGAGTTGAAGATAGCCTATGGCGGACTGTCAAAAGGACACTCGTTCGTCGGAGCGATGCAGCCGCTCGATATCCCCTATGTCGAAGCCGGAGTCGGTATCGGTAATATCCTCCGATTGATAGATATCTACGCCGTATGGCGGCTTACACACCGCGATGACCCCACAACACCATTGTGGGGTATACGCGGTCGTGTTCAGTTGGGATTGTAAATCCTGTTAGGAGTTCACTACAAATCAGAAGTTCACCACAAATCCTGCATGCACATTGATGCCGGCCTGGGCGTAGTACCATGGCCAGCAGGCTGTGTTGTCGGTGAAGTACGAGCAATCGCTGCCGCCGTTGGAGGCGTACTTGGCATCGAACACGTTATTGATCTGGCAGAGCAGGGTGATGTCCGGCACGTAGCCTTTCGCCTCACGTTTCTTCTTCTGTTTCACCCACTCGCGTATAGGTAGCAGGTAACGCAGGTTGATGTTCGTCGTGCTGTAGGCGCGCAGGGCGGCAGTCTCGTTCTGTGTGTTGTCCAGATACTGCTTGCCGACGACCAGCGTCTGCACCGTGCCGGTGAATCCGGCGGCATTGAATGTGAACAGCGACATCGCCGTGACGGATGGCGAGAAAGCGATGGTCGTGTTCTTCAAGAACACTTGCTCCTCGCCCAGCCAGTTGTAGTCGGCATCGTAGCGGGTGATGGTTTCCGTATAGTTCAGGATCTTGTTGCGCGAGAGTACACAGTTTCCGTCCCAGCGCATCCAGTCGGTGATCTTCACGCCGGCAGTCAGCTCTACGCCCATGCGGTAGGAGTCCTTAACGTTCGTGGTGGACTGCTTGCCTACGTCGTTGATGCGGCCGGTGAGTACGAGCTGGTTGTCGTAATCCATGAAGTAGAAGTTCGCACCTACGGTGAACCGCGGATGACTATAGGTGTAGCCTATTTCGTAGTCGTAGAGCGTTTCCGCCTTGGGCATATCGCCGGAGTAGGTGCGTGTGGCGCGGTTATAGAGGATATTCTCGGTATAGTTGTCGCGGCTCGGGTCACGGTTGGCGATGGCAAACGAGCCGTAGAGCAGATGCCCTCTGTTCTGGTAGGTCAGACCTGCCTTGGGGTTGAAGAAGTGGTAGCGGACGAGCAGCGGCAGTTCGATCATCTCCGGTTGGTCGGCATACTCCTTGAGCGCATCGGCGTTGATACCGCTCATATGGTAGCGGATGAAACGGTACTGCAGATCGCCGTACAGCGAGAGTTTCTCCTGCGCACGGTGGATGATGTTCCAGTTGACCTTGCCGAAGACGTTCGCATCGGTCTTATGACTCTTGTTGCGATAATATTCGTGGTTATAGGGCAGCAGCTGTGTGTAGAGCGAATCGCTCACCCAGAGCAAGTTGCCGTAGTGGTGACCTATATAGTGCGATGCGGCTACGCCCATCTGTGCCTGCACGATCTCACTCGTATATTTAGCAGTAACGATCCCGCCGAAATAGTGGTTAGCGAGCTGCTTGCGGTAGATGCCGTCGGTCTTCTTGACTTTGTCGCCCGCATTGTCGATGTACGGCAGCAGCCCGAAGTACTTCAGTGCCTTGTTCTCATACTGCTCATAGTACCCGCTGCCGTGGGTGTAATGTGCGGTAGCACTGAGTCGCCAATTGGCGTTGAAACGGTGATTGAACTCCAGCTGAGCATGTTGCTGGGCATAGTTGTCTGTCTGGTCGGGATAGTAGCAGATGTTACCGGCCTTATCGACATACTCGCCGGAAGGATTATAGCGCCGGTCGGCGCCGTTGATACCGTAGGCGGTGTTGTAATCCACTCCGTCCCAGCCCATGCCGGTCTTCTCTTTGCCTCCAAAGACCCGGAGAAACAGTGACGAACGCTCGCCGTTGTAGCCGAAGTCCGCGTAATAAGAATAGAGGTCGGAGTTCGTGCGGTAGAGGAATCCGTCGGAGTTGACCTTAGAGAATCGCGCATTGACGCGCATGTTACTCGGTAGGATCACATGTGCACTGACCATCTCCCGGAAGGTGTTATACATACCTCCGTTGAATACGAGGTCAACATGGCTGCGTTCGCCGGACTGCGTGAGCATGTTCAGGCTTGCGCCGAACGACGACACGCCGTTGGTCGAGGTACCTACGCCGCGCTGCACATCGACGGAGCTGATCGACGATGCCATGTCGGTCATGTTCACCCAGAACACGGTCTGACTCTCCGAGTCGTTGAGCGGCACGTCGTTGACGGTCATGTTGATGCGCGTGTGGTCGGTGCCACGGATGCGGAAGTAGGTGTAACCTATACCCAGACCGTCATCGGTGGTGACCTGGATAGCAGGGATAGTGGTTAGCAGCAGTGGCAAGTTCTGGCCGATATTCTCGCGCTGGAGCTCGTCAGTAGTGACTACGCTGTGCGAGGCGGTGGCTTGTTGTACACGCGGAGCGGTGACGGATATCTCGTCGATAGTGCGTCCTTGGATGGTTAGTGTGTCACCACGCCACTGTGCGGACGTACGTCCGCTGATGATGATTAGAAGAGTGATCAGCCATACATGGCTGATGCTTGGATGTGAATGTCTCATTTCCCTTAGCAGCATTACCTGCTCAGGTTCCACGGGTTTATGTTCTCAGGTGGCAACTGCCGTTGCCCCCTCCCCGAATGAATCTGAAGCGTGTTAGATAGAATAGGTTTTTGCTATTCACAAAACAAGTGTGTCAACGATGTGACACACCTGTTTGTGTAGAAGATCTACTGTGCAATTACTCTGCGGGAGCAGGAGCAGCCTCTTCAGCGGGAGCCTCAGCAGGAGCTTCCTCAGCAGCAGGAGCCTCTTCAGCAACAGCCTCTGCCTCAGCAGGAGCCTCAGCCTCAGCAGCTTGCTCTACGCACTCTGCCTTTTCACCTTCGCAGCACTTGTTGTCTGCCTTCTTGCAGCAACCTACCATGCACATAGCCATGATAGCAATGAATAATACTTTCTTCATGAGTTCAAAATTTAACGGGTTATACTATAGTATTTTGTTAAAAAAATTGCTTTTTTGCACAAAATCGGCACAAAGTTAGCATAATTTTTGCATATATCCAAAAAAAGTTGTAACTTTGTAGCGATTTTTAGCAAAATAATGAAAGAGAAACAACAATTCTTCCAATCAGTGACAGGATTTGTCACTATTAACATTGCCATTGCTGTTGCAGTGGTGATAGTATTGTTTGTGTGTGTCACCCTCTGGCTTAAGGGTTACACCTTGCATGGCAAAGAGGTGACGATCCCTTCTGTCACCGGCATGAGCCAGGAGGAGGCGGAGACCGTTCTGCGTGGCAGCGAGCTTTATATGGTTATCGTTGACTCGACATACTCTGACAAGACTCCGCTTGGCACAATCGTTGAGCAGACTCCTCCCGCCTTGTCACACGCCAAGCCGGATCGTCCTGTATATGTAGTGATGAACGCGCGCACGCGCAGGCAGATACCGCTGCCGGAGCTGCATGACGTGTCATACCGTCAGGCGGAGGCGACCTTGCGTTCGTTAGGATTGAAGGTCGGTGAGGTGCTGTACGAGCCTTCGCTCTATCCGGATAACGTGCTCGACATCCGCGACGGCAATCAGAGCCTCGAGGTCGGTACACGTCTGCCCGAAGGCTCATCGGTGACGCTGGTCATCGGACGTCGTCAGGGCAACAGGATCGTCACGGTGCCCGCCCTGTTGGGGCAGTCGCTCAGTCAGGCACGCGCTACGCTGCTCAATGTGGGACTGACGATCGGCACCTACACCTACGACAAAGAACCCACGCCGGAGACCTTGGATCGTTATATCATCTACCAGCAGTCGCCTACCGAGGGCGCCGCGCTGATGGAGGGATCGACAGTGAACATCATGCTCACCACGAATCTGGAACGAGCCATAACCACCGACACACAGCAAAACGAAGAGAAGTTCTTCTAACGCTCTTGTATGCAGACAGCTGATGACGCCATACGCATAGAGGGACTCGACAATCCCGATGTCTTCGAGGGGCAGGACGAACTGTTCGTCCGCTTTGAGTGTGTGGTGGACAAAGGGCAGTCTCCGGTGCGCGTGGATAAATATCTTGCCGAACACATCCCGGGCACCTCACGCAGCCGTATCCAAGCTGCTGCAGACAGCGAGCAGATACTGGTTAACGGCAAGATTGTCAGCAGCTCCTACAAGGTCAAGCCCGGCGAGACGATACAGGTGTTGCTTAGTCACGAGCCACACGACTTCACCATCCGGCCGGAAAATATCCCCCTGGATATCGTATATGAAGACGATGACCTGCTGGTGGTGAACAAACCCGCCGGACTGGTCGTGCATCCGGGGCACGGCAACTACGAGCACACCCTGCTGCATGCGCTCGCGTGGCATTTTCAGCAATCTGGCGCACAACTTGACATGAACGACCCCGACATTGGCTTGGTGCACCGTATAGACAAAGATACGTCCGGCTTGCTGCTCATCGCCAAGACGCCGGAGGCGAAGACTAATCTTGGTCTGCAGTTCTTCCACCACACCACGGAGCGCACCTACAACGCGCTGGTCTGGGGCACCTTCGATGAGGATGAGGGTACTATCGACGGTGCGCTGGCTCGCGACAACCGCGACAGAACGATCTACCGCGTGTGGTCGCTGGAGGATAACCCGCTCGCCAAGAACGCCGTGACGCACTACCGTGTGCTGGAGCGTTATCCGTACGTCACACTCGTCGAATGCCGTCTGGAGACCGGACGCACGCACCAGATACGCGTACACATGGCACATATCGGGCACCCGCTGTTTGCCGACGAGAAGTACGGCGGCACGATCATCCGCAAGGGACTGCGTACGCAGAAGTACGCGCAGTACATCAACAACTGCTTTGCGCTCTGCCCGCGTCAAGTGCTGCACGCCAAGACACTCGGGTTCGTTCATCCGCGCACGGGCGAGCATATGCACTTTGACAGCCCCTGGGCACCCGACTTCGCCGCTGTTATCGACAAGTGGCGCAACTATCAAATGAATACGCTTACTGAAGATTAATAATTTTAATTTTTAAATTTTTAATTCTCATGAACACCATCCTCTGGGCTGACGACGAGATTGATCTCCTCAAGCCGTATATCATCTATCTGTCCGGTAAGGGCTACGAGATTATACCTGCCATGAGCGGGCAGGATGCTATAGATATATGCAAGCAGCGTGCTGTGGATATCGTCTTTCTGGACGAACAGATGCCCGGTCTGTCGGGTATAGAGACGCTGCAGGAGTTGAAAGCCGCGCACCCCGAACTGCCTGTAGTGATGATCACGAAGTCCGAGGAGGAACGTATCATGGAGCAGGCTATCGGGCAGCAGATAGCGGACTATCTGATCAAACCCGTCAACCCGAGCCAGATCCTGTTGTGCCTGAAGAAACATGTGCACAGCAAGCAGATTGTCGAGGAGCACACCAACGCCAACTACCGGCAGGAGTTCTCGGACATCACGTATATGATCAACACCGCACGGACGTTTGACGAGTTTGCGGCTATCGAGCGCACGCTGACCTCATGGGAGCTCAAGCTTCAGGACGCCAACTCCTCGATGGCTGAGCTGCTGGCTATGCAGCGCAAGGAGGCCAACGCCGCGTTCGCGAAGTTCATCCGACAGAACTACGAACTTTGGTTCGAACCGAACGCCGCGCATCCGATGATCAGTCCCGATGTGTTCCGCAAGGCGGTGTTCCCGCTGCTGGATGAGGGTAGGAAGGTGTTTGTGGTCGTAGTGGATAACTTCCGCTACTCGCAGTGGAAGACGATCCAGCCGCTGTTGGCGGAGTTCTTCTCGGTCAAGGACGAGCAGCTCTACTCATCGATCCTGCCTACCGCCACGCAGTATGCACGCAATGCAATCTTCGCCGGACTGATGCCGTTGCAGATTCAGCAGCAGTTCCCCGAATACTGGGTTGAGGAGGGCGACGAGGAGACGAAGAACAAGTTCGAGAAGGAGCTTGTCGGCACGCTACTACGGCGTTTCCGCAGGCATGACACCTATACCTATTACAAGATCAACGAGTCGGATTTCTGCGAGAAGATCACGCGGCAACTCAAGTCGCTCTCTACGCCGCTGAACATCGCCGTGGTGAACTTCATCGACATGCTCTCGCACTCGCGCACGGACTCGAAGATGATGCGCGAACTTGCACCCGACGAGGCGGCTTATCACAGTCTCACGCTCTCGTGGTTCAAGCATTCGCCTATACTGGAGTTCTTCCGGCAGGTGGCGGCGCTCGGCTATGAGGTCGTGCTCACCACCGACCACGGCACGATACGTGTGGCGGAGCCCGTGCAGATAGTTGCTGACAAGAACACGAACACCAACCTCCGCTATAAGGTCGGCAAGTCCCTGTCGTTCCAGAGCAAGAGTATATTCGAGATCGCCAAGCCGGCGAAGGTCGGCCTGCCTGCGCCGAACTTGAGCAGTACATATGCTTTCTGCACCGGCACGGATTTCTTCGGCTACCCGAACAACTTCAACTATTACGCGCAGTACTACCGTGATACGTTCCAGCACGGCGGCATATCGATGGAGGAGATGATCGTCCCGCTGGTGCACATGAGCCCGAAATGATACTGGTAGGTTTACATATTATTGTCTGTCTGTGCTTGCTGGCAGCGGTGCTGTCGGTGTTCATCCCTGCGTCGGCGCTGCCAGTGCCGGCTTGGTTCGGGTTGATCTTCGAGTGGCTGATGGCAGCGGAGCTGCTGATAGGCTTGCTTCTGCTCTTCACCAAACGCCGCAGGTGGGCGTGGCTCACGGTGGCGATGGTGGTTATCTGTGCAGCGCCGATCTGCTACACCCTGTCACACGCCGCGCTGTTCTTCCCCAAACGCGAACTGCCACACGCCTTCACCCTGATGAGCTACAACACACGGCTCATGGGCGATGTGCGCAAGCCCAAGCAGAACAGGGTGATCCAGTATATTCTCCGCACGCAGCCGGACGTGGTCTGTCTGCAAGAGGTCGAGGTCAGCAAATCCAATGACAACCTCACCCTCGCCGAACTGCGCGAGGCGCTGAGCGTATATCCTTATACGTACTTCGACTTCAAGATCTACAACACCCGCCGGCAGTACGGCAACGCGGTATTCAGCCGCTACCCGCTCATTGACAAACACACGCTGCGCTATGAGTCGCGGGGGAACATCACATCGGTCTGCGACATCGTCCTGCCCACCGACACCATCCGGCTCTACACCAACCACCTGGAGTCCAACCGTCTGGAGCACAAAGACCTCGAACTCGGTACTACCACCGAGCAGGCGCAGTCGGCGTTCAACTCCACCACCGAGAAACTCGCGCACGCCTCCCAGCTGCGTGTGGAGCAGGCAAAAGCCATACACAGCGACGCCGAGCGCTCACCGCACCCCGTGCTCATAGTGGGCGATATGAATACCACGCCGGTGTCCTACACCTACCGCATCCTGCAGCGCGGTATGCGCGACGCGTTCCTCGAGTCATCTGACGGACAACTCGGACATACATTCGTGAAAAAAAGTTTCGGAGTCCGGATCGACTATATCTTACATTCCAAGCAACTCTCTGCCTCCGGCTTTGATATCCCGCATGTGGATTACTCGGATCATTATCCGATCATCACCACCATCCATTATTAGCTTTGGCTGCCAATGGCTAATCTAACTGTATCTCGGGCACGTCTTCGTAGGAGTCGGCACGCGACTGCTCGACTTGTGCCTGTATCTCGTTCTGCTCGCGGCTCACGCACATCAGGATGGCGAAGTACAGACTCGTCACCAGCACCGACGTACCGCCTCTGGACACCATCGGCAGCGGCTGACCGGTCACCGGTCCCAGACCTACCGCCACGGCCATCGACACAAACGCCTGACTCGTCAGCATCAGCGCCAAGCCCATTACCATGAGCATAGCACCGTAGTCCGCGTATTTCGATGAGGTGTTGCACGCTCGGAACAGTATGACCAGATACAGCACAATCAGCACCAGTGCGCCTATGAGTCCCGTCTCCTCCACGATGATGGCGAATATATAATCGGCATATGCCAGTGGCAGGAAGTTCCGCTCCATGCTGTTACCCGGCAACACGCCCAAGGGCGACGCACCGCCGCGGGCTATGGCGAGCGTTGCATGGTTGCGCTGGTAGTCGTCATCGCCGTCGGATGCCGCATCGTCGTCGGCAACGAACTTGTCGATACGTCCTACCCATGTGATCGCACGCTTGAACGGACCGGTCATCGGACGGTGCGCACGCACGTATCCGAACTCCACGATGAAGTAACCCGATACCAGCACGATCACCGCTATAGCCATGATGCCGCCTAAGTACTTGAGCGGCACACGCGCCAGGAACCACATCAGGAACACCACACCCGCCAGCAGCAGCGCTGTCGAGAGGTTTCCTAATAAGATCGGGAAGATGATGAACGCCGACAACGCCAGCGTGCGGTAGAACTCTTTGATCAGCTCTGCTTCGTCGTCATGCGCCTGCGACAGCCGGTCGGCTACCACGATGATCAGTCCTAACTTAGCTAACTCCGAGGGCTGAAAACTGAACCCGAAGATCTTAAACCACCGCTCGGCATCGTTGATCGTGCTTACGAACGGGCTGCCAGGAATGATCATCAGGTACAGACACAGTGCCGCCACGCCCAGCAGACCGTAGCCGCCCCAGCGGACGATCTTCGAGGGGAACAGCTGCACCACAAACCCTATCATTGCGCCTATCAGGATGAACTTCACCTGATGCCATACAGGCCCCAGCAGACTGCCGGACTTGAAGGCTAAGGTGCTGGAGGCAGAGAACAACTCGATCACCGCAAATACCACCAGCAAGATGAACACCGTCCAGTATGTCTTATCAACATACTGCAACTTCCGTTTGATGAGTTCTATGCCACGTGGATTCTCCATCTTCTTCAACTATCAACTATAAACTTCTCACGGCTTCCATAAACTGCTCGCCTCGGTCTTCGTAGGACTTGAACAGGTCAAAGCTTGCGCAGCAGGGCGACAGCAGTACGGTGTCCCCCTCTTGTGCCGCGCCGTAGCACGCCTGCACCGCCTCCGCAAGGCTATGGGTGTCGATAATAGTAATTGGTTTTTTTTCTTTGAGCGAAGCGGTCTTTTGTCTTTCGACTAACTTCCCAAAGTGCTCCATCAGCTTCTCGTTATGCAATCCCATGAACACCAGCGTGTGGCACTTCTGCAGCACCAGCTCGTCGATCTCCGAGTAGTCGTTACCTTTGTCTTTGCCGCCGAGTATCAGCACGGTGGGGGTGGTCATCGCTTCCAGCGCGTACCAGCAGGAGTTGACGTTCGTTGCCTTGCTGTCGTTGATCCAGCGCACGCCGCGCACCGTGGCTACGTACTGCAACCGGTGCGCCACGCCCTCGAACTGCGTCAGGCTCTCGCGGATCACGTCGTTCTTGATATCCAGCAGCTGCGCCGTGATAGCCGCCGCCATCGAGTTGTATTGGTTATGCTTGCCTTTGAGCGACAACAGTTCCACCGGCAGCTCCAGCGGCTCACGTGCCGCCACCACAAGGTTTCCTCCGTCCACATATGCGACATTCATCCGCTGATCGCTGACAGCTGATTGCTGATTGCTGACCGCTGACTGCTCCCCGAAGGGGTACAGCGTCGCCGTCGGGCGCAGCTTGCGTATCTCGCGGTCTATCACCGGATCGCCGCTCCAGAACACGAACGCATCTTCCTGACGCTGGTTACGCGTGATACGCATCTTCGCGTCGATATAGTTCTGGAACTCGAAGTTATAGCGGTCAAGATGGTCGGGTGTGATGTTCATCAGGATCGCTATGTCCGCACGGAAGTCGTACATGTTATCCAGTTGGAACGAACTGAGTTCTATCACGTAGTACTTGTGATCCTGCTGTGCTACTTGCAGCGCCAGCGAGTTGCCTATGTTCCCTGCCAGCCCGACATCCAGCCCTGCGCGTCGTAACATGTCGTATATGAGCGAGGTCGTCGTAGTCTTGCCATTCGAACCGGTGATACATATCATCTTCGCGTGCGTATAGCGCGCCGCGAACTCTATCTCTGACAGGATTGGCGTACCCTGCTCGATCAGCGCTTTGACCATCGGAGCGCTGTCTGGTATTCCGGGCGACTTCACCACCTCGTCTGCATTGAGTATCAGTGCAGGCGTATGTTTGCCGCCCTCGTAGGGTATTGCGTGCTGTTCCAGCAACGCGGCATAGTGAGGCTTGATCTCGCCCATGTCACTCACGAACGTCTCATACCCTTTCGCTTGCGCCAGTATAGCCGCTCCGACGCCGCTCTCACCGGCTCCTAACACAACCAGTCTCTTTGCCATCTTGCTTTGTATTGACAATATTCTATTGTTTAGACTGCAAAGTTACAAAAAAAAATGCGCATTTGCAAACTTTTGCGCAGAAAAATCGCACGTGAGTGCATTTTTTCCTTTCAATAAAACCCTAACGGGGGCAAAACGAGGTTTTAACAAGGTTTTAACGAGGTTTAATCGAGAGATCATAGACAGGATGATTTTCTAAAAATCTCCGCGACAGATAATAGTTATACTATCCATCACGGAGAGATTGTCAGGTTACCGGATTTGTGGTATTGTTGTCGCAGGGCTTGCGGGAGTGTAGTTATTAGGCTTCCGGGACGGTTTCTTCCAGCATGCTCTTGGCGAAGGCTTCGAGGTTCGCGCTGCTGTTGATGCCGATGCGTTGTACGATCAGTTGCCGCCGGCGGTAGAGTGTGCGTTTCTCCATGCGGAGGATGGAGCATATCTCCACGTTGTCCATACCGATACCCAGCAGACAGATGACCAGTAGATCAAGTTCCGTCAGGTCGGGGTACTTCTTCTTGATGGCACTTATCGGTTTGTGGTAGATGCCGAACAGTTCGGCACTCAGTTCCTCGATGCCTTGCTGGTGGTAGATGAACTTCGCCACCAGATCCTCGCCGTGCGTGATGCGGTTATGTGCTTGCTCGGTGATGGCAATCTTCTCTTTGACTTTGTCAAGCAGTTTCTCCCGCCACTCTTCGGTTTCCATTTCCGCGAGTTTGCGTTGCAACTCCTGCGTCTCCAGTTTGCGGTTGATGACATCCATTTTGAATACGATGTACATTATCACGATGAACAGAATTGCAGTGACGGCAAGGAACGAATAGAAAACAATATTCAAGGTATCCATTGGTTAATCTTTAGAGGTTAATACTTTTTTTTCGATACGCTTGCATAATTCGTTGTATAATTCATCTGCATGCGCATAACAATGTAATACATATTTCTGACTTTCCACAGTAATTTCAATAAAATGGTAAGGAGTCCAGGCTGACAGAAACAGCCATTTAGGCCGGACATCCTTGTAATAAGGAGTTAAACAAACATCAGAAATACTCGAAATAGGTATTGTAAGTTCCACGATGCTGGAGAAATACTGCTCATGGACAATCAGATTATTACCTACAATGCAATATTTTCCGGTCCGCAAACGATGAAAATACCTAAATGCAAGAAGAGAGAAGAGAAAAACGGCAAGTAAGCTTAACAACCATACGTTTAGAGTCGTGTGCTTGCCCAAAGGCACATCACCCAACCAATAAAAGAGAACTTCAATCATGCAGATATATACTGCGACTAGAAAAGTATTAAAAAGGGCATGCCCCAGAGCGCGTAGCACATATGACCAGCGAAATTCGTTGTCGTAGGTGAGAGCGACGTTCAAGTTTGTTACATTTTTCATTTTTTGATGATTTTTTAGCAGTTAAACATGTCAGATTTTGCTCAACCGAGGCGCCTCAACCGGTTGCAAAATCTGATGCAAAGTTACTAAAAAAAAGCGTATCCATGCAAATAAAAAAGTACTAAAAATGATAGTTTAGTAGTTTTGCAATTATCTATTTATTAGCATTTTGCAAAATCCCTTGTACTAAAGCCTCCCG
This sequence comes from uncultured Bacteroidales bacterium, assembly GCA_902783545.1. Taxonomy (GTDB): domain Bacteria; phylum Bacteroidota; class Bacteroidia; order Bacteroidales; family Paludibacteraceae; genus Colicola. The sequence continues at coordinate 2,075 of CACZRD010000021.1, read as the reverse complement.
AAAAAGTACTAAAGCAAGCCCTTTAGTACAGCATTTTATTCATTTCCTGCCGTTCGGGGTCGTGGAACCAGCCCCACTTGTTGAAGTAGCGAATCATGTTCGCGGCGTGGATGCCGAACATACGCAGACTGTGGTAGGAGGCACGCCGGTGCGCGTGGGTGATCGTCTCCGACGGATAGTAGAGCGTCAGATAATCGCGGTGGATGCGTCGGGTGAGGTCGATATCCTCGGGGTACATGAAGAACCGTTCGTCGAACAGTCCGGCTTTGAGCAGCGCCTCGGTGCGCAGGAGCATGAAGCAACCGGAGAGGTAGGGCGCATTGAAAGGTCGCGAATGGTCGATATCGCGCAGTTCGAAACGCCGGTTGGCTTGGGAGGCTAAGCCTCGTCTGCCGCACAGCACACGGCGGATGAGATCCATCGGGGTAGGGAGGCGCTTGGCGAGATACTGCTCCTCGCCGTCCAGCCCCACGACGCGCGGCATGAGTTGTCCGATGAGCGGATTAGCCTGCATCACATCAACGAGACGGTCGATAGCCTCGGCAGTGACCCGGATATCCGAGTTGATGACCAGGTGGAAGGGAACATCGTCGTATATCGTCTCGCGGATAGCGATGTTATGGGCTGCGCCGTAGCCGGTGTTCTTGGCGTTGGGGAGGTAGTGTGTTTTCGGGTTAGTGGTTAGCGGGTTAGTGGTTAGGGGCTGGGGAGAGTTGTCGATGAGATAGATTTGGTGCAGGGTTTGTGCGCGCAGAAGCCCCTGCACCAGCGGACGCCATTCGTCCTTCGGCGTGTTGTACAGTACGATGGATATGTTCAGGAGTTTGGCCATTGGCTGTTGGCTTTTGGCTATTAGCTTTTGGTTAGTCTAAAAAAAGTGGTGTCTCCAAGGAGAACACCACTTGTTAGCAACGTGCCAATGATTATTCAGCAGCAGCCTCTTGTGTTGCCTCGGCAGCTTCCTTAGCGGCCTCAACGGCAGCAGCGGCGAGAGCCTCGGCAGCCTCCTGACGTTTCTTAGCAACGGCAGCGGCTTTAGCCTTGTTCGACTCAACCTCCTGGTTAAGGAGAGCCTTAGCAGCAGCGGCTTTCTTGTCCGCCTCAGCGCGGCTGATCTTGCCGAGCTTAGCGTCCTTCTGAGCCTTCCAAGCGTCGAAACGCTTCTGAGCCTCAGCTTCGCTGAAAGCGCCTTTCTTAACGCCACCCTGCAGGTGCTTCATGAGCATCACGCCTTCGCCGGAGAGCAGGTTGCGAACGGTGTCGGTAGGTTGAGCACCTACGTTCACCCAGTACAATGCGCGCTCGAAGTTCAGATCGATGGTCAGCGGGTTGGTGTTGGGGTTGTACGAGCCGATACGCTCAATAATCTTGCCGTCACGCGGTGAACGGCTGTCGGCTACTACGATGTGGTAGTATGCATAGTCCTTGTGACCATGACGTGCCAAACGAATTTTTGTTGCCATTTGTTGTGTTTGTTTATGGGCTACGATAGCTCGTATCGCCTGCCCGGGGTTAGTAATGAGCGGCGCTAAAGCCGCCTGAATGACATGCTTCTTACTCGAAAAAGCGTGCAAAAGTACAAAATATATTCCGTATTTGCAAATTTTTTGGCATAAAAATCGCAAATAACCTGTATTTTGTCAACTGCGATGGTATTATCACATGTACGGCATGAGCCGATACAGGAGGTATCCGGCATAGATGACCAGCAGCAGCGCGCCACCCCAGCGCTTGACTTGTCGTTCGTGGTTCATCTTGACGAACAGCCAGACGAGTACGCTGCCTGCCGCCGCCGTCCAAGCGTCCACATCGATGCCCTCGTAAGCGGGTAGGGGTAGGATGGTAGCGCTCATGCCGAGCACGAAGAACACGTTGAAGATATTGCTGCCGATGACGTTACCCAGCGCGATGTCGCAGTTATGCTTGAACGCCGCCATAGCCGATGTCGCCAGCTCGGGCAGCGAGGTGCCGAGGGCAACGACCGTCAGTCCGATGACCGCCTCGGAGACGCCGAGGTTCGTAGCGATCTGCACGGCAGACTTGACGATCATCTCGCCGCCGATGACCAGTCCCGC
>CACZRD010000020.1 GCA_902783545.1 uncultured Bacteroidales bacterium | reverse complement strand
TAAGTACCTGAACATCCCGCAGCGCGAGGAGATTCCTGAGAACATCAAGGAGCAGTTAATCGTTGAGTTGTACTCTAAATAACAATTAAATTCATGGCAATATTAGATTTCATCAAACCTGACAAGGTTATCATGTTGGATTCGAGCAAGACCAAAGGAACCTTCGAGTTCCGTCCGCTCGAGCCGGGTTATGGTATTACAGTTGGTAATGCCATCCGCCGCGTTCTGCTGAACTCGCTGGAGGGTTACGCCATCTGCGCAATTAGAATCAATGGTATTGATCATGAATTTGCTACTATCCCTGGCGTCATCGATGATGTGACCAACATGATCCTTAACCTCAAGCAGGTACGCTTCCGTCGCCTCGACGAAGTGGACGCCACTACCGAAACTATCCGCATGCACGTACACGACACAACCGAACTGCTTGCAGGCGAAATGAACAACTTCCTCCAGAACTTCGAGGTGCTCAATCCTGAGCTGCGTATCGCGGAGATGGACGAGACGGCTGACTTCGAGATAGAGATCTCTATCAACAAGGGTCGCGGATATGTTCCCGGCGACGAGAACCACCGACCCAATGATCCTATCGGAGTGCTCGCTATCGACTCTATCTATACACCGATCCGCAACGTCAAGATGTCCATCGACCAGTATCGTGTCGAGCAGCGTACCGACTACGAGAAACTCTCGCTCGAGATCGAAACCGATGGCTCTATCTCCCCGAAGGAAGCACTGAAGGAAGCTGCGAAGATTCTTATCTTCCACTTCATGCTCTTCTCCGACGAGAAGATCGTTATCGAGGAAACGACGAAGATCACTACCACAGCCCTGGACGAGGAGCTCCTGCGTATGCGCCAGCTGCTTAACCAACGCCTCGAGGATATGGATCTCTCCGTTCGTGCGCAGAACTGCCTGAACACCGCGGAAGTGGTAACACTGGGCGACCTCGTCAAGTTCCACCGTGCCGACCTGCTGAAGTTCCGCAACTTCGGCAAGAAGTCACTCTCCGAACTCGACGAACTGCTTGAACGCAACGGCCTCGCTTTCGGTATGGATATTAGCAAATACAGACTCAATGAATAATGCATCAGCCCCCGGCTGATCTCCTATAGGATCAGCCATGCTTGGCTGATATAATCATCGTAAATTAAACAACAATGAGACACAATAAAAAATTCAACCACCTTGGCCGCAAAGCCAACCACCGCGCTGCTATGCTCAGCAACATGGCTTGCTCGCTGATTATGCACAAGCGTATTCACACCACGCTGGCTAAGGCTAAGGCATTGCGCATCTATGTTGAGCCGCTGCTCACACGCGCTAAAGAGGACACTCAGGCTAACCGCCGTCTCGTGTTCTCCGAACTCAAACAGAAAGCTGTCATCACAGAGCTCTTCCAGAACGTTGCCGAGAAGATCGCCAACCGTCCCGGTGGTTACACACGTATCCTCCGCACCGGTTTCCGTCTGGGCGACGCTGCTGAGATGTGTATCATCGAGCTCGTTGATTACAACGAGAACATGCTCAAGGACACCAAGAAAGCCGCCAAGAAATCGACCCGCCGTGCCGGCAAGAAAGCTGCACCCAAGGCCGAGGAGGCTGCTGCTCCTGCTGCCGAGGCTCCCGCAGCTGAAGCTGCTGCTGAGTAATCGGTTACAGCATTTCATTCACCAAGCCGGTCGTAGGGATACTGCGACCGACTTTTTTTGTTTTCAACTGCTTCTTATCTCCGGTGGCACGTGGAGATGCGCACGATGTTCGTTACAGAAGATTCAGGAAGAGGGTGATGATGGCGGTGTTGATGATGTCGGTGAAGATCGCGCCGATGATAGGAACGATGAGGAATGGTTTGACCGTATAACGGTACTTATAGCACACGGCACTCATGTTTGCCATGGCGTTAGGTGTTGCGCCGAGTCCGAATCCGCATATGCCGGCACAGAGCACCGCAGCATCGTAGTTACGCCCTAACATAGGGAAGGCAACGAAGCGTACGAACAGAATCATCATCACAACCTGTGATGCCAAGATAACCACCAACGGCAGAGCCAGACTCTGCAGTTCCCACAGGCGCAGGGAGATCATCGCCATGCCGAGGAATATCGACAGGCATATATTGCCCACACTGGTGATGCGATCCATGTCCAGAACTTTGTCCGCCCTGACCCACTCGCCGTCCTCCTTGTAGCGGACGAAGCCTATGGTGTTGCGTATGATGGCTGCTAATATCAGTGCGCCGAAGTAGGCAGGGAACGTGACGCCGGTCTTGGCAAGCAGCCAGCTGAGCAGTGTACCGCCGCCCATAGCGAGCAGTATCCAATAGCTTGCCTTGGCATACTGCTGGAACTCCTGTTCGTTGGAACTGATACGTTTGGCTCGACCTTCGGGCGATGCCTCATCGCTCTCGATGCCCGCCATAGCAGGGTCTATCTCGTCGTCTTGCGACTGCATCTGTTCGTGTGTCAGTTTCTTGCGGATGATCATCTCCGCCAACGGTCCGCCGACCATCGATCCGGCGATGAGTCCGAAGGTCGCCGCTGCCATGCCTATCGTCCCTGCGCCGTGCAGTCCCATCTGCTCCAGCACTCCGGCAAACCCTCCAGCTGTGCCGTGTCCGCCGGTCATCGAGACGCTACCGGCAGCGATGCCGATCAGCGGATTGACGTGCATCAGCCGCGTGATGCCCCACGGCATGAGGTTCTGCAGGGTGATGATAAGCACGAGCAAGAGCAACATGATTCCCAAGGTCTTGCCGCCCTGCTTGAGCACCTTCATGTCGCTCTGGAAGCCCACGCTGGTAAAGAACGCGAGCATGAAGATATCGCGCAGCGTGCCGTCGAAGGAGACCTCCACATTGCAGAAACCATACAGCGCCAGGGTGAGCAGCGAGAAGATGATTCCTCCGCTCACGGGCGAGGGGATGCAGAACCGTTGCAAGAATGCTACTTTGCGCGTCAGGATCATGCCGACCATGAGTGCCAGCGCACCGATGCCGGCTGTTTGGATCATATTCAGTTCAATGCTGGTCATATCGTTCACTCCATCATTCGTTAATTCGTTCACTCGTTAAAATCTATATTGCACTTTGACTGTGGCAGCGTGCCGATTGACTTTCGCTGCGCTGCAGAACGAGTCAAACATATCGTGCCAGTCCACGCCAATACTGAGGAAACTGCCGATCTGTTTGTTCACCGACAGACATCCATACACCGGCGTGCCGTACAGCTCCCGCACGGGCGATTGCGGGGTGTAATAAACCACCTGCAGCCCTATCTGCCAGTTGCGGGGAAGATAGGCGGTTGGAGCCACGCGCAGCGAGGCAAAAACTTTGCTCTTGGCGATATACAGGTTCGCTCCGCCTGTGAGCGTCACCCAATTCGTCTTCCAATACGCTGATGCAGCGAGCTCGCCGTAGTTCTCGTCGCCTTCGACGATGTAGTAACTTGCCTCCGGCTGCACTGTCAGTCTCTGCCGGCTATAGGCGTAGGCGACCTTGATCTGGTTGATATCCCGTTCGTCGAGCAGTCCTTTTGTCTTTGCCCACTGCTCATTATAGATCGTGTTGGGATCCATGAACAGAGGCAGGTAGGCGGGATTGTAGTATTTGCGATAGTAGCCCAGCTGGATTTGATGGCGGTTGTTGGGGACAAAGATCACGCAGGCGTCGGTGTTGTCGCGGATATCGGAGTACTGTTGCGTGGCGCCATCGTCTGTCACTTTGTAGTTATAGAACATCACGCGGCTACCCGCCGTGAATCTCCAGTGCGGCAGGCAGTAGGTGAGTTGGAGATAGATGTCGTGGTTGAACACGTTCCAGTTCCTGTCTGTGCCTTTTTGTCTGGAGATCAGGTAATCGCCTTCCACGCCCACCAACAGTGACAGCCCTTTGGCGGGGAGTGGCGTGTTCAGTTCGACAACGAACATTGGCAATTGGTCAGTGTATTCCGGATTGCCGGCATACTGATATCCGCCGAGTACAAGCAGTTCTGTACCTGCGTCATTGAAGGTGTGGAAGTAGCGTGCCCTGCCCATGATCTTCTGTGAGTGCCCGTCGGGCATGGCGAGATACTGCTGGGTGAGGTAGGTCAGCAGTCTGTTGCGCTCATCAAAGCGATTGGTCATGTGCAACGACAGGTACTCCTTATGTCCTTTCTGGTAGCGATACGAAGCGTTGGCGTAGAGATCGGTGCGCCCGCTGCCGTATAACACGTTCACAGTGCCGTTGCCCTCCAGGTCTTTGCCAAAGCCTCCCTGTCCTTCCACAAAACCTTTCACCGTGTCGGGCATGACCATGTTGATGTCTAACACATTGCCCATGCCGACGGTGCCCTTCGCGACACCCGTGTTAGTGCAGACCTGAATCTTGGCTATGTCCTTGGCTTTCGTCTGGGTGAGGAGCAGTCGCACGTCACCGTTCACAGGAACGTTGTCAATGCGCAGGTTGTACTCGTCGATGAGATTCTCATAGCCGCCGATCATCAGGTCGGGCATCATCTGGAGTATATCCATTAAAGATTCCTCCCCCGCCAAATCCATTCGCTGGGGATAGATCATTGTCCTGTCGGCTTTCACCTCAATGACGGGCAGGCTGTCATCGGCAAGTGCCGAGGCTGCTAAGAGGCAGCAGGCTATCAGGATGACGATGGGTCGGTACATGCTCACCTGTTACGGTTCTTGCGTCTGTTCCAAAAGAAACGGACCACGGGCAAGAGCAATGGTGTGATAACTCGCAACTTGGATACCCCGTTGCGGATGCTGTTCACGCCATGGATGACAGGTGCATAGTCCGCCTTGATCGACTCGATGTCCTGACGCACTTGGCGTTCCTCTTTATCGGCTTTCGCCTGCAACAGCCCACGCTGGTGCTCCAGGTCGCGCATGGTGCGTATGGTATTCAGGTTACTCATCGCGCACCTCCTTTCCTGTCGGAGCGAGGTCCTTGCTCTGCTGCGGCTGGTTGTCAGTCGGCTCAAACAGGATCGAGCTGATGGCAGCCAGCATCGGGTTGATGAACAGCTGCTGGCGGAACATAATAGCGCCGACCATGATCAGCAGCCACAGCGCCACGACGATCAGCGTCGATGCCCACATAGGCAGAGCCTGACCGATAGCAAAGATCAGCGCCATGCAGCCGAACGAGATGACCGCAAACAATAGCAATACCAGCACCAAGGCAAACAGGATGAGCCCGACGATCTTCGCAGCTTTCTCCAGGAAGTCAACCTTCAGCAGGTCGAACTTCGTGGAGGCAAACTGCTTGATGTCAGCCCATGTCTGCTGATATTTCTCAGAATCAAACATGGTGCAGGTACTTATGCTTTGGCTGGTTTAGCCGCAGGTTGGGGAGCTGCTTCGGCGATGGCGGTCTCAACCACCTCTTCGATCTCCTCCTTGGTGAAGTACTCGCGCACGCGTGCAATAACCTTATTTACTAACTCCTCGAGTTCCTCTTTGTTGAGATGGGAGGCTTTCTCTTTAGCGATACGTACTACGTCATCGCGGAGTTCCTGACCTGACTTGGGAGCGAACAGCAGCGCTGCCATAGCTCCAACGATAGCGCCGCCTAACAGCGCAGCAATGATTGAACCGGTGTTGTTTGCCATAGTTGTAGTTGTTTTAAGGGTTAATTATACCACGATGCGTACATCGCGTAGTTATGGGCGATCTTCTTGTTGATCTCGGCGGTCTGCTCGGGTTCGGCTTTCTTGATGAACTTAGCCGGCACGCCGCCCCAGATCTCGTTTTCGCCTATCTGTGTGCCTTTCAGCACGAGTGCTCCGGCTGCTACGATCGCACCTTTGCCGACATGTGCGCCGTCGAGTAGGGTAGCGCCCATACCGATCAGTGCGTAGTCATCTACATCCGCGCCGTGGATCGTCACGTTATGCCCGACGGACACATAGTCGCCCAGCGTGATTGTGGATTTTTGATAGAGTGTGTGGAGCACCGAGCCGTCCTGGATGTTGCAATGCTTGCCGATGGTGATCGTGTTCACGTCGCCACGGAGCACGGCATTGAACCATACCGACGAGCCTTCACCCACCGTCACATCGCCGACAACGGTGGCATTGTCTGCCAGAAAAACGTCGTCGGC
>CACZRD010000019.1 GCA_902783545.1 uncultured Bacteroidales bacterium | reverse complement strand
CTCTTGTCGGACTCGAACCAACGACCGCTTGATTACAAATCGAGTGCTCTACCAACTGAGCTAAAGAGGCGATTGTTTCAGCAGCCATTTTCGTTTGGCGCGAAATCGGATGCAAAGGTACAACAATTTTTTCATTCCCGCAAATTATTTTCACAAAAACCGACGCTCAATCCCGTTTTTCGCAAAATATGTCAACTTGTGCTTACATTTCGCCCCTTTCCGTACTTCGCGGGTGGGCGTTTTTGTATGCTTGCTGAATCTGCTCGAAGGTAGTGTGGGTATAAACCTCGGTAGCCGAGAGGCTGGCGTGCCCGAGCAGGGTCTGGATGGTGCGTATATCCGCACCGTTGTTGAGCATCGTGGTGGCGAACGTATGGCGCAGCACGTGCGGCGAATGTTTCTTCAGGGTTGACACTTCTCCCATGCGCCGGCGCACCATCGCATAGACGGCTGCGGCATCCATCTGCCCGATCGTGCCGTTGCGTTTGACCATCGTGAGCAGGTAATGTTCGGGCGAGCAGAAGTCGCGCCTTACTTCCTGATACGCCTCAATATCGCTGCACAGTCGTTCGCCGATAGGCACGATGCGTTCCTTACGGCGCTTGCCAAACACGCGGATCTGCCCCTCGTGCAGGTCGATATCTTCGTCTTTGAGTCCGATGATCTCCGCGCGACGCATACCTGTCTGGTAGAGGATAGAGATGATCAGGTTATCGCGTGTGAGTTCGAACACCTCGCGCGGTGATGCTTGGCTGTCAGGGCTGTGCATCAGCTCGTCGAGTTCGCGTTCGCCGATGGCTTGCTCGCGCTGCATCTCGCTCTCGCGGAAGAACACGGGCAGCGGTTTGTCGGTCTTTGGAGCAATGACGCCTTGCGTTATGTCGCGCTTGACAAGCCCCTGCCGCAGCAGGTACTTATAGAACGAGCGAAGCGCCGACAATCGGCGCTTGACTGTTCGCGGCGACAGACCGCCGTCGAGCATATTGACCATCCACATCTTGACATCCGATGTGTCGTACTCCGATGGTTGGAAACTATCCTCGTTGACTCCCAGGAACTCTGCAAACGCGCGCAGATCATCGCCGTACTCGCTGACCGTACGCAGCGAGTAACGACGTTCGTATTGCAGCCGGTCGAGGAATCGCTGAATCATAGACAGCCGTGTTAGATATCCTTGCCACCCGTCTGCGCAGGCTCGAACGGGAACAGACCGAACAGCTCGGCATCGATACGGTCGGTGATGTGCTGGAAGTCCGTAGCGCTCTCGCCGAACTTGATCTTGTCACCATCGACGATGAGGAGCTTGCCTTTGTAGTCCTTGATCCAGTCCTCGTAGAGTTCGTTCAGACCCTGCAGGTAGTCGATACGGATGCTTGCCTCGTACGCGCGCCCGCGTTTCTGTATTTGTGACACGAGCGTGGGCACAGACGCGCGCACGTAGATCATCAGATCCGGGTTGCGGATGAGCGAGGTCATGAGGTTGAACAGATCGGTGTAGTTGTCGAAGTCACGATCGGACATGAACCCCTGCTTGTGCAAGTTCGGTGCGAAGATACGCGCATCCTCGTAGATCGTACGATCCTGGATGACGTACTTGTCCGAGTTAAGGATATCCACAACGTCCTTGAAGCGTTTGTTCAGGAAGTAAATCTGCAGGTTGAACGACCAGCGCGCCATGTCGGCATAGAAGTCCGCCAGATAGGGGTTATACTCTACGCTCTCAAAACGCGGTTCCCAACCATAATGCTTCGCTAACATGTTTGTCAGCGTTGTCTTACCGCAACCGATATTGCCTGCTACCGCTATATGCATTCGCGTTCGCCAATGGGTCGCACGGGCTGAGCGTTTCGCGCTCATCAAGGCTCCCCATGTCTCCGCTCTTCGGTCCACAAAATTTCATTTTGTCTCCCGAGGGGTGAAGAACCCTCCATGGCGATTGGGAGGTTTTGAAGGTTAATCTATATTTACCATTGTTGCTCGCTGAACAAACCGAAGAGCTGTGCATCGATCTTGTTGACGATGGTGCGGAAGTCCTCGGGGTTGTTCTCAAAGTCCATATTGTCGCTCTCGATGACCAGTACTCTGCCTTCATACTGCTTGAAGATGAACTCCTCATAGCGTTCGTTCAGATCCTTGAGGTAGTCGAGTTGCATGGTCTGCTCGTAATCCCTGCCGCGCTTCTGGATCTGTGCGATAAGTGTGGGCACGGATTTGCGCAGGTAGATCATCAGATCGGGCATCTTCATCAGCCGCTTCATGTGCCCGAACAGCTCCATGAACGTCGTATAGTCACGGTCGCTGAGGTCGCCGCGGCGGTAGTTATTCGCCACGAACACATACACACCCTCGAAGATACTCCTGTCCTGTACGATTGTGTGCGTGGCGGCATTGACGGCGAGCATGTCCTTGAAGCGTTCCTTGAGGAAGTATGTCTCCAGGCAGAACGACCAGCGCTTGATATCCGTGTAGTAGTCCTCCAGATACGGGTTGAAACCCACGCTCTCGAAGCGCGGCTCCCAGCCGTAGTACTTGGCTAACATCTTCGTCAGCGTCGTCTTGCCTGCACCGATATTTCCAGCTATAGCGATGTACATGCTTTTGCCACTTTGTGTGCAACGTTTTGTGTTATGATTCTTTGTTCGTCACTCATCCCCTCGGGCATATACGTGCAGCCGAGAGCCGATCGGCCTGTCAGTACTTCGAGCCAGAGGCACGCCATGAGGTAGCGCCCGCAGGTGTAACTCAGGTGATAGCCGTCGCGGCAGAGTGTGTCGCCGAGCTTCGTCATGCGTGCCTGCTGCACGGCTATGCCACCCGGGATGAACCCGTCGAAGTGGTGACGGCTGAGCAGCTGACGGTTGCAGCCGCGAATCTCGTCGTACATATATGCCTGGCTGCCGTTGTAGTTCGGCAGAAACGCGGGGTGCGTGGCATCCTGTTGGTACGCCCAGGTCATATACCAGTACAGCTTCGTGCGGGCGGAGATATGGTTTGTCACACTGTCGATAAGTTCGGTCAGCCAAGGCTCGTACGTGAACCACTGTCCGCTGTAGTGACTGGCCTGCTGCATGGTGACTACATCCCACTCGCCGCTCGTCAGCGCCTGAAGGATCGACACGCTGTCCGTCACGATACGCTCAGCATGTTCGCCATCGGGACTTAGGCGCATCAGCCGGTAGGAGTACACCGCCGAATCGCCGCGCATGTTCAGCGCGTGGCGCTCCAGCGAGCAGCCGCCTATATACAAGTTGCCGACAGTCAGCTTCACGCCGCGCTCGGCAGCCAGCTCCACGAGGTTGTTCTCCACAGCGTCGATGGAAAAACTATTGCCTATACACAGCACGTTGAGCTCGGCGGGAGCGGCACAAGACCTCTGCCGAAGCGCCACAAACAGCACCTCAGCTACCGCTAACAGGACAACGAGCAATATATAGTGAGTCTTCTTCATGGACGGTATTAACGAAAGCACATGCAAAGGTACAAAAAAAATCTCACATTTGCAAATTTATGTGAGATTTTTTTTAATTTTTTATTTGTTGCTTACTCTTGGTTGAGTGTGATGCGGCGGAAATCCTTGATGGTAACGTTCTGTTTCTTCAGTACGTCTTTCACCAGTTCCTTGCTCTCGCTCATGATGTAAGCCTGCTCAACGAGCGTGCTCTCCTTGAGGAACTTACCCAGACGGCCTTGGGCGATCATCTCAATCTTCTTCATATTGAGGTTAGCCTCAGCCTGAGCGGGTACGTTAGCGCGGATACCGCGAGCGATCTCAGCCTGCTCTTCGGTGAGCCAACCCTTGGCGGTGTTCGATGCGATATGATCGTCGCTGTCGCAGTGAGCGGGGTTCAGACCGGCCTTGCGGAGCTCTTGCTCAACGGCTTTGTTGATCTCGTCCTGTTTGGTCTTCTCGATAGCTACAGCCAGCTCTTTGGCTTTTACTTCCTCAGCTACATGATCAGCGTCGAGGGCGATAGGAGCCATAGCGGCAACCTGCATCGAGATACCGTGAACGGTCTCGTGGTCAGCACCGGCGTTAGCAGCTACGAGTGAGGAGAGTTTGTTACCAAGGTGGTTGTAAGCGTCAACAACGTCACCCTCGAGGAAGGTGTAGTCGCTGAGTTCCATCTTCTCACCGGTCACGCCCGAACGCTCGGTTACGAGGTCTTGAGCGGTGAAGTCGCCGATCTTCAGAGCCTTGAGCTCTTCGAGGTTTGCCGGACGGTTGGTGAAGGCAGCGTCAAGGATGAGCTTAACCATACCAACGAAGTCAGCGTTCTTGGCCACGAAGTCCGTTTCGCACTTCACGCCAACGATGCAGCCGAAGCCGTTCTCAGCCTTGGCGAATACAGCACCCTCGGAAGCCTCGCGCTCCGAACGCTTGGCAGCGATAGCCTGACCGCGCTTACGCAGCAGGTCTTTGGCAATCTCGAAGTCGCCGTTAGCCTCTTCCAGGGCTTTCTTTACGTCCATCATACCGGCACCGGTGATGTCACGCAGTTTTTTGATATCAGCTAATGTAACTGCCATGATTATGCCTCCTCTTCTGCTTTGGGTTCTTCTACTTTAACGTCAGCAACCTTCTCAGCCTCCTCTTTCGGGGCAGCTTTGCGTACGCGGGTGCGGCGCTCACGGGGAGCGGGAGCCTCAGCGGTAGCCTGAGCCTGAGCAGCCTCTTCGTCAGCCTTCTCAACCTTGCGCTCTTCCAGACCTTCCTTGATAGCCTCGCAAACAGCGTTTACGATAACCTCGATGGACTTCTGTGCGTCGTCGTTGGCAGGAATAACGTAGTCGATAGGATTAGGATCGGAGTTCGTATCAACGATGCCGAATACGGGGATACCCAGACGGTTAGCCTCAGCAACGGCGATGTGCTCTTTCATTACGTCAACAACGAACAGTGCGCTCGGCAGACGGGTCAGGTCAACGATAGAGCCGAGGTTCTTCTCGAGTTTCTCGCGCTGACGTGTGATCTGCAGCTTCTCACGCTTCGACATGTTGTCCATCGTGCCGTCGGTAGCCATCTTGTCGATCTGGCTCATCTTCTTCACAGCCTTGCGGATCGTGGGGAAGTTGGTGAGCATACCACCAGCCCAACGCTCGGTGATGTACGGCATACCTACTTCCTGAGCTTTGGCGGCGATGATCTCCTGGCCTTGTTTCTTCGTGCTTACGAACAGGATCTTGCGACCCGAACGTGCGATGTTCTTCAGCGCCTCAGCAGCCTCCTCGATCTTCAGGGCTGTCTTGTTGAGGTCGATGATGTGAATACCATTGCGCTCCATGTAGATGTAAGGAGCCATGGCGGGATTCCATTTGCGCTTGAGGTGACCGAAGTGGCAACCTGCCTCAAGCAACTGGTCAAAATTGGTTCTCATTTAAATTGATTAGTTTGAATAATGTTTATTATTTGTCCGTGACTGCATCGCGCAGAGAAAGGCGTTATGCAGCAATCTTGGGGTAGTGGCTGTTGCCAATCCCCAAGATTTGGATGTTAACGTTTGCTGAACTGGAAGTGACGACGAGCCTTGGGCTGACCGGGTTTCTTACGCTCAACCTCACGGGCGTCGCGGGTCATGAAGCCTTCAGCCTTCAGAGCACTCTTGTCTTCAGGGTTGATCTTAACCAGTGCGCGTGCGATAGCCAGACGCAGAGCTTCTGCCTGACCCTTGAATCCGCCACCGTCAAGGTTAGCCTTGATGTCATATTTTTCAGCTACACCCAGCTTCTCCAGCGGTTGCTTAACCACGTATTGGAGGATCGAGCTCGGGAAATAAACATTGAGGTCACGACCGTTAATCGTGATTTGTCCGGCACCTTCTTTAACATATACGCGTGCCACAGCGGCCTTACGACGGCCTAATGCATTGATTACTTCCATTGTCTCGATTATTTAAGGGTGTTAATGTCAATTTGGATGGGTTGCTGAGCCTGTTTGTCGTGCTCTGCACCTGCGAACACGTAGAGGTTACCGATGAGCTTGTCGCCCAGACGGTTCTTCGGCAGCATGCCTTTTACTACTTTGCGGATGAGTTTGTCAACGCCTTTGTTCTTGAGGTCTTGCGGAGTGAACTCGCGCTGGCCTCCGGGGAATCCCGTGTAACGAACGTACGTGCGATCCGTCCACTTGTTGCCGGTCATGCGTACCTCGTCGGCATTGATGATGATTACGTTGTCACCGCAATCCACGTTCGGCGTGAACTGGGGTTTGTACTTGCCACGGAGGAGGTTAGCCACCTTCGTGCACATACGACCAAGGATCTGGTCTTTCGCATCGATAACGACCCAACGCTTCAGGTCACGAGCAGCTTCTTTGCTCACCGATACGGTTTTGTAATTGTTGTATTCCATTTGTTTTGTTAGTTTTGGCTGAATCGACAGACATCATTTACTCCTCGTTGTAGTTCGACCACAATTTGCCGAAGGCGAGGACACTGCCCAATTCAGCGGTTATAATAATGTTTTCACGCTAATGCGCGCACTATGGCGCGAAAAAGCGTACAAAGGTACAACAATTATTTCGTTTTTGCAAATTTTCGCCGAACTTTTTTCTCTCATCCCGCATTTCGCATAGTTGACATTACATTTCGCCCTATAGAATTGTCTTTAAACTGAGCGGTTCTTAGCCCAAAACGACCCAAAATAATAAAAAATCAAAAAATGTGCTCCCCGGGGCACTTTTTTTGATAAAAAACTTGCATAATTCAGAAAAAAGTTGTATCTTTGCACCGCTCTTGTGATTTTACCGGATTTTGGTAACTGATTTCTGGTAATTTTACGTGGCTATAGCGAAATATATTTCATATCAAAGGCTTATGATAAACAATCCATTTGTTTTAATTGGAGTGTTGTTTGCCATAGCTAAAGAAGGTCGCGTGCAGAAAATCATGAGCGGATCATTCTTGCGTAAATTTTTGCATAAACGTGTTGCAAATGTGGGATTTTTTTCGTACCTTTGCAGTCGATTTTAGTGGATAACCATGCAGAACAACACAATCCATAATCTTTGGCTGGAGTATAAGTCGGAATTTGTTTTCGGCGTTGTACTTATCCTGCTGACGGTACTCAGCTATTGGCTGGGGACGTTCATTCCCGAACCGGTATTCGAGAACTACATCAATCCGATACAATATATCAGCACGTCAGCCGTCTGCTTCTTCGGTGCGCTTCTGTTGCTCACGCATAGCGAGCACAACCGCTTGCGCATGTCGTGGGCGGCAGTGTTGCTGGTCTGGGGTAGTGTCGATGTGGTAATGTGGGCGATGCGGTATATACTGCATATCAAGATGATAGGCGGCATACAGTCCGACCCGCTGTTCAATGCGGGAGTGACACTGGGTAACACACTGGCGTTCCTGCTGTTTATCTACCCCACGCAGGTGTTACGCCCTGGGTGGCTGAACTGGTGGCGGGCTGTAGTGTTGCTGCTGCCGATGCTGGTGCTGGGTGTGGTGGATCACTTCGTGCCGGTGAACCTGTTGCCCGTCATTATGATCTATCCGGTTATCATCTTCTTCACAATCTGCCGGCATATACGTAAGTACCGTCAGTGGTGCGAGGACAACTTCTCCACGCTGGATGATATCGATGCGCAATGGATAGTGCGCTATCTGACGATGCTGGCATTGGCGGGACTGGCGTTCTACTTCATCGTCTTCTGGTACGTGCCTAACCGGATGTTCACCCAGCAATGGTTGTTCCTGCTTATGTTCGCGTACACGACCGAGCGCGTGCTCTATCGTCCTGATCCGTGGAAGCAACTGCGCAGTACCGCTGTGGATGAACAGGATGATGCCGCTGTTCCTACCAATACTGACTATCGCGCCATGCTCGAAGCCTGGCTCGAACAGAACAAGCCTTACCTCAATCCCGACTTTCAGCTGATAGACCTGCGCAAGGTCTTGCCGCTCAACCGCACTTATCTGAGCCAGTTCATCAACGCGGAGTATGGCTGTTCGTTCTATCAGTGGGTCAACGGCTTGCGTATCAGCGAAGCCAAGCACCTGATGACAGAGCAACCCGACCGGCGCATACAGGATATAGCCGATCAATGCGGATTCAAGTCACGCCGCGTCTTCACACAGGTCTTCACCCGCGAGACGGGTGTCACTCCCAGCAAGTGGAAGTAAACCGACTGCATCACAAAAGCAAGAAAAAGAATAAAGATAAACGGATATGAAAGTAAAATGGACAACGTTATTGGATGACGGGCAAGGTGGAATAGATAAGAATTTCTATATCCGTCACATTCCTGGCAACGGGGAGTGGGCTGCCGCGTGCCGTAAGCCAGAACTGAGCAAGGAGACAAAGAAGAAAAAAGCCGGATTGCCTCAGGTGAAGGCTTTCGATAAGATGGTTGCGGAGAGCAAGAAGATCAAGGAAACGCCGGAAAGGTTAGAGGCTTGGACTGCTATGTATGAGGCGGATAAACGCAAGGCAAGAAGGCATAACAAGTATATACAAGGGCGGCTGACAGACTACATCCGGCATCATGTGAGCGAAATGCTCAAAAACGGTGTGGAAGTAAGGCCTTAAGAGCACACACTATATATTACGTAGTAATATATATATAAAGGCTTGTGAGTACGGTGATGTTATGAGAAGCATACAATGAGCATACATTGAGCATACATTGAGCATACATTGAGCATACATTGCAGTCTCGTGGGAGGCTCGATGAAGGAGGGATGAAGGAAGGATGAATTTTTGACGATAATTAGGGAAAAATCCATATTTTGCACAAAAAAGTGCAAATGTGGATTTTTTTTTGTAACTATGTTTGCATTCAAATGGGCTGGAGGGGGGAAAATTTCGTCCCTATATATACGGTATTTCGTCCCAGGGAGGGCAGTTTGCGTAAATATTTTTAGCAAAAGGCAGTTTGCGTAAAAATCTGCGCGCGCGTGTTGCATATATGAAAATTTATTTGTAAATTTGCGCCCGAAATTGATAAATATGCTAAAAATGATAAAATTATTGTTAAATCAAAAATGTAAAATCATGAACAAACTAAAACTCTTTTCACTATTTGCGGCGGTGATGTTCGCTGCAAGTATGTGGGGGCAGTCCGGCGAGACGGAAGGTCCATGGACATGGATGGACATGCGATCCGGCTGCTGTGACCGAACGGTGAACTATTCCATCGCGTTCAACGGTCTGAACAATTCCCACTGGGGAGACATCAGTTTCTGGAACGACGCAGATGGTATCGGTTATACCGTCAAAGGCACCAGTCCTAACCAGCAAAAGAATGGTGTATTCTCCACCTATTACATCGACCAAAACGTTGAGTCGTACTCCAAAAAAGTGCTGACGTGGAAATTCAAAGTAGGCTCCAAAGATACGAAGCACTATTCCAACACGGCGCTGTATGCGCTTCAAGGCACCTGGCAGCAGATCAATGCCCTGACAGTGGATTTCACGGAGGAGTATAATAACCAAGCCGGTTCGAGTTACCTGATTGGTCAATATAGGAATACAAACTATAACAAGGCTTATACCGGCGAGATCACCAAGACCTTTGAATTCAACAACTACCAGGGCTCCAGTGCAGCCACCAAGTCGTGGTGCCTGCTGTTGACGCATGTGGTTAGTAGCGGTGATGGAATGTCGGACATTCATGAGTGGGGCGCTTTCCAGAGCGTGAGTGCG
>CACZRD010000018.1 GCA_902783545.1 uncultured Bacteroidales bacterium | reverse complement strand
TGCACCTCGTTGGAGTCGTAGAACATGATGAGGTTGTCGAGTCCGAGGTTTCCGGCTATACGGCCTGCGCCTTGGGATATCTCTTCCTGCACACCGCCGTCGGAGATGAAGGCGTAGATCGTCGGGTTATGCACCTCGCCGAAACGTGCGTTCATGAACTTAGCAGCTATAGCAGCACCCACGGCAAACGTGTGACCTTGCCCGAGCGGGCCGCTGGTGTTCTCGATCATACGCTCGATGTCACGCTCAGGGTGACCAGGTGTTACACTACCCCACTGACGGAGGTTCTGCAGGTCTTCGAGCGAGAACTTACCCGCCAGGCAGAGTTGTGCATAGAGCATCGGAGCCATATGTCCCGGATCAAGGAAGAAACGGTCACGTGCCTCCCATGCGGGATTCTCGGGATCGTACTCAAGGAACTCCGAGAAGAGTACGTTGATGAAATCTGCGCCGCCCATGGCACCACCCGGGTGACCACTCTTGGCTTTCTCGACTGCTGCCGCCGCAAGGATACGGATGTTGTTGGCAGCCTTGATCATAAGTTGTTTGCTGTTCATAATGGTATTATATTTTGTTAAAACGTATATCCTAAGTAGTAATCAAATCCCCACTTCATCGAGTCCCTGTTGCCGTAGCCCGGGATGTAATACGGGATTGTCTTGTCGTCGTGCGTCTTCTCGGTGAACAGGAACTTCATTCTGACAGCCCAGCCCATATTGAAGCCTTGGACGATGTTCACCTGCACACCTGCCACGATCTCTCCCCACGCATCGGCAACCCACTTGCCGTGTAACTCAGAGTTACTCACGCTACGTTTGAGTTGCTCCAGCCCTGTAGCCGCACGCACACCGATGAGCATCACGGATCGTCGCTCTGGGTGCTTCTTGAGCGGATTGATATCCAGTCCGAGTTTGACATACCCGCCGTTGCCGTCATACACTGGTGTTTCGGCATCTTTCTCCTGTAGGAAGTTCCCCGCGTAGCCGAACTCCATCGTCGGGAAGAACCGGTTCTTCAGCCGCACGTTCACCGCGGTTTCGACCGTATAAGTATGCCAACCCGTACGCGCCATATCAAGTATCGGGTTGAGGATATCCAGTCGGACTGTCACGCCCTGAAAGATCGCTGTGTCGGGATAGTTTGGCCATTGGCTCTTAGCTGTTGGTTGCGGCGCATCTGTCTGCACGAAGGTGGAGTCTGTGGCAGGCTCTTGGGCACATAACGGGAATACGCCCGCTATGATTACCAAACCCAACGATACTATCCGTGCACAGCGTCTCATTCTCTCCGACCTACACGTTCCTGTTTACACCAGCGTAGCAGCTTCCTCCTTCAATGCATGCAGAGCCGTCTGGTTAGCCGTCTCGCCATTGGTGCTATAGGCGGTGAGCAGCATCTTCGCATAATCAAGCGCCGTGCTGTTCGGCGGCAGCTGCACAGCCATCGCCGTGACGAACGCCAACATCTGTCCGCGCGCAGCGACGATGAGTTCCCACACATGTTCCGAGACGTAGATCTGCTGGCTGAGGTTATGGTCGAACTCCAGCCGGATAGTCTGCAACAGACGTTGCTGCAGCTGCTGCACAGTGAACTGCGACACATCTAGATCCATCAGCAGATGTTCGGGCTGCGTACGCTCCAGCACCAGCGCCAGGCGCTCATAAGCACGGAGACGAATAGGCGAGATCTCCTTCTGCGCCGCTTTCTTTAGTTCCCACTCGCGCTTCTGCTGCTCGTTCTTGAACAGTTTGTACATCACGATCCACGTCGCCGCCAGCACAATCAGCGCAGGAATACAGTATTTCAAAATCTCTATCATAGTCATTACAAATTATTTGTCGCCGCAAAGTTACAAAAAATTATTGAATTTTGCAAATTATTTTGTATTGTTTGTCGATATTTTTCATTTTTTTAGCAGTAAAAGCAGTTTGCCTATTGCCGCCATTGCCGCATTATTCGTTATCTGCGCACGGTCGCCACTGAAGTGGCAACACTCCGTTTTTGTGCCTTCGGGCGTGGTCCATGCTATCCAGACTGTGCCGACAGGTTTGTCCGGCGTGCCGCCTGTCGGGCCAGCTATGCCGGAGGTCGCGATGGCATAATCCGTTCGTAACAACCGCCGCACACCTTCCGCCATCTGGCGCACGCACTGTTCGCTCACCGCGCCGTGCGTGGCGAGG
>CACZRD010000017.1 GCA_902783545.1 uncultured Bacteroidales bacterium | reverse complement strand
TTCTGGTCGCACAACTGGTTGGTGACCAACGGCTTGTACCGCGTCAAGTACGACGACTGGTGGTTAGGGCGCTTCGATAACGCCGTGGGTATCGGTCGCTGGACGCGGTGCGGCGACTACTCGGTGTGCACGATTATCCCGCTCAAGTTCCAGTTTGCGCAGTCCAGCGAGCGTCTGCCTAATGACTTCATCGCTCCGTTCGATGCCGACAACCGCTGGCTAATCCGCCGTCAGCGTGTGAATGACGGTTGTTATCCGGTGACGGCTGAGGACGGGTCGTATCTGTTCTCGCTTGTCCCGCCGGAGATGGAGCAGGAAGAGCCGTTGCCGGCATTGTCGCCGGACAGTTTCTCCTACGGTTCGCTGTTCGCCAAACCGCAGCAGGGCTTGTCGCGACTGCACCTGATCATCGGTATAGTGCTGCTGATATTGCTGATCTTCACCGCCGCGTTCACCTATAACCTCTGGCGCAGTCACGGCTGGCGAAACATGCGCATGTACACGAAGATGCAGTATCTGGTGGTGGCACTGGTGCTGGCAGGGTTCGTGTACGTGTTCTTTATGAGCACGTCGTACGTACGCACGCACTACGAGGAGCGCCAGCAGGACAAGCAGCAAGCCAAAGCCCGCTATATCCAAGCCGCGCTGGAGGATCTGTACTACTGGGACATGAGTATCTCCGCGCTGAACACTCGCGGCTTGAATACCGACCTGAGAGACCTGAGTTACACCTACGAGACGGATATCCTCGTCTATGACATGCACGGGCGGCTCGTCGGTTCGTCGGTGCCGCAGCTGTTGGAGTCGGGACTGATATCGCCGATCATCGCGCCCGAGCCGTACTTCACGGACAGCGTGGACAGGGTGTGCTACGAGCAGATCGGCGTAGTGCCGTACCTGACGGTCTATACGCCGTTCTATAACGGCAACCAGTTGCAGATAGGATACATAGCCGTGCCGTGCTATGTATCGTCGGCACAGGTCGATCAGGAGGTGGCGGAGTATATCGGCCGGTTCCTGCCGCCGTACGTGTTCCTGCTGATACTGGCGTTCATCATCGCCGTGATTGTCACGCAGCGCCTGACGCGTAACATGCGCAGCATGGCGGATACGATGCACCGTTTCCAACTCGGCAAGGACAACTATATCCACTACGACGCCAACGACGAGCTGGGCGAGCTGATCCGTCAGTACAACCTGATGGTCAAGCAACTCGAGCAGTCCACGACGAAGCTCGCGCAGTCCGAACGTGAGTCCGCATGGCGGACGATGGCAAGGCAGATAGCCCACGAGATCAATAACTCGCTCACCCCGATGAAGCTCAGCGTACAACAGCTGCAGCGCATCAAAGGCACGGAGTTCTTCGACGAGCGCTTCGACCGCGCGTCACGGCTGCTGCTCGAGCAGTTTGATGACCTCGGACGTATAGCCACGACATTCTCGGACTTCGCGAAGATGCCCGAGGTACACCCCTCGGAGGTGGATATAGCTGAGAAACTGTTCTCCGCTGTCACGCTGATGCGCATGAACGATCCGTCGATCCCGATCCGCTATATCGGTCAGGAGAGCGGGGTGGTAGCCTACGCCGATGCCGAGCAGGTGGCGCACGTGTTCACGAACATCATCAAGAATGCGCTGCAAGCGCTGCAGGGACATAAGGATTCGGATATAATCGTCGTCCTCAAAGAGGCTAATCAGGAAACAATGCTCAAGCGGCAACTGCCGGCAAGCTTCGAGTGGATAGAGATCAGCATATCCGACAACGGGCCGGGGATCCCCGAGAATATACAGAGCAAGATCTTCATGCCGAACTTCACCACCAAATCCACGGGTATGGGCTTGGGACTGGCTATCACGAAGAACATCGTTGACGGCTCGGAAGGCGTGATCACCTTTGAAACCTCCAGGAAGGGGACAACATTCTATATATACTTCAAAAAAATAACAAACAACCAATAACAAATATCAAATCACCAATCATGAAAACAAGTGAAATCATGCAGCGTTTAGCTGCCAAGCACCCGGGTGAAGCCGAGTACTTACAGGCTGTACAGGAAGTTCTCGAGTCGATTGAGGAGACCTACAACCAGCATCCTGAATTTGAGCGTGCACAGATCATCGAGCGGATGGTTGAGCCCGATCGTATCTTCACGTTCCGCGTGACGTGGGTGGATGACGAGGGTAAGGTGCAGACGAACCTTGGTTACCGCGTGCAGTTCAACGCAGCCATTGGCCCGTACAAAGGCGGACTGCGTTTCCATCGCGCCGTTACGCCGTCGATGTTGAAGTTCCTCGGCTTTGAGCAGACGTTCAAGAACGCGCTGACCACGCTGCCTATGGGCGGTGCGAAGGGCGGTTCGGACTTCGATCCTGTAGGCAAGTCCGACGACGAGATCATGCGCTTCTGCCAGGCGTTCATGCTCGAGCTCTGGCGTTGTATCGGTCCGGATCAGGATATACCTGCCGGTGACGTAGGCGTAGGCGGTCGTGAGATAGGCTTCCTGAACGGCATGTATCAGAAGCTCGCTCGCGAGTACCACACCGGCGTGCTGACCGGCAAAGGTATGACGTGGGGCGGCTCGATCCTGCGTCCGGAGGCAACGGGCTTCGGCGCACTGTACTTCACCCAGCACCTGCTGCACACGGCAGGCAAGTCCATCGAGGGCAAACGTATTGCTATCTCCGGCTTCGGTAACGTAGCGTGGGGTGCTGCCACCAAAGCCAAACAGCTCGGAGCAAAGGTCGTAGCTATCAGCGGTCCTGACGGCGTGGTAGAGATACCCGACGGCATCACCGACGAGATGATTGATTACATGCTCGTTATGCGCGCCTCGAACCGCAACCGCGTAGAGGATATGGCAACGAAGTTCCCCGGTAAGGTTCACTTCACCGAAGGCAAGAAAGCCTGGTCGATCAAGTGCGATATAGCTCTGCCTTGCGCCTTCCAGAACGAGCTGAGCGAGGACGATGCCAAGGAGCTGAAAGCCAACGGATGCTGGTGCTGCTGCGAGGTAAGTAATATGGGTTGCCAACCCGGCGCTATCCACTTCTTCCAGCACAACGGCGTGCTGTTTGCCCCGGGCAAGGCTGTCAATGCCGGCGGCGTAGCTACCTCCGGTCTGGAAATGACCCAGAACGCTGAGCACCTGAGCTGGAAAGCCGAAGAGGTGGACGAGCGTCTGCACCATATCATGCAGTCCATCCACGAGCAGTGCGTGAAGTTCGGCACCCAGAAAGACGGCACCATTGACTATGTCAAAGGTGCGAACATCGCCGGCTTCATGAAAGTAGCCACGGCTATGTTGGAGCAAGGAATAATCTAACAGCAGATATGCCAGAACAGGGTATAATTTCTTAAAATTATACTTTTTTGAAAAAAAGTCCCGCAGAAATTTGCAAATGCGGGATTTTTTTTGTATCTTTGTAGCGTCAAATTATGTGCATATGCTAACCATGAACAAATCTATCCGTTACAGCCTGCTGTTACTACTGCTTTTCGTTATGCCGTTTGCTGCTTTCTGCGAGGAGGCGGTGATGCACCGTGTACTGTTTCACTCGGGGCGCGTGGTGGTCGGTGAGATCGTGCTGCGCAACGATGAGGTGGTGATTGTGAAGGACAGTTACGGAGCGAAGTTCCAGTTCCCGATGTCGGATGTGGTGGAGATCACCGAGGTGATAGACCAAGAGGCGTCGGAGAAACACGAGGAGGAAGTTGTATCGCGTAAGGTATCGAACGTGAAGCGCACGTCGCTGGGTCTGCGCGTGGTAGGCGGTGTCGCCAGTCTGGGCGGCGGCTCGATAGGTGGCGTGATAGGTGCTGATGCACGTCTGGGTGCGAATAACCTGGCGGGCAGACATATCTTCCTCGGCGGGCAGGTCGGTTACCGTCTGCTGCTGATGGGAGCGGGGGAGCGCAAGCCGTCGATCATACCGATCAGTGCTGCGCTGGAACTGCCGCTGACGGAGGGCACGCACGTGCCGATGGTAGGTGCGAACATCGGTTACGGTATAGGCATCGGCGGCGTGTTAGGCGGAGTGAATGCCGGCTTGTCGTTAGCGTATAGATACCACTTCTCGCGCACGGGAGCGTTTCACATAGGCGTGGGCGCCGAGGTGCAGCAGTTTGCACGGTACTCGCATCAGGTGCAGGTGGAGCCCGGTCAGACGTTCACCGACGAAGGCGGACGGACAGCCGTCATGGGCGTGGTAACGTTGGGAGTGCTGTTTTAGTGAAGAAGACACCACGAAACCAGTAGATAGTGAAGAGTGAATAGTGAAGAGAATGAAACAACCGAAGAATTCGTCATCGGGAAAGTTCAAGCGGCAGCCGAGGAATCATCCGATCACGGTGCTGCTCAATGATAGCGAACTGCGCACGATCACGCGTTACTGTGAGCGGTACAAGTACAGCAACCGCTCGGATATGATCCGTCAGACGCTGATACGCGCAATACTCAAACGTCTGGACAAAGACAGCCCGACGCTGTTTGATTAGTTGATAGTTGACAGTTGAGGGATAGATGATAACCGATACGTATGCCATATTAGCCTTAGTGCTGGCCATCATCTGGCTGGTGCCGATGGTGTGCCGCGTGATACACGTGCCTGCCATCGTGGGGTTCATCATCGTGGGCATCGTGGTCGGTGAGCACGGGTTGGGATTGATCGCCCCGAACCACACGATAGATGTGTTGGGTAAGATGGGTATGCTCTATATCATGTTGCAGGCCGGTATAGAGATCGACATGAATGACTTCCGTCAGTACAGGCTGGGGGCTGTGACATTCGGTTTATATACGTTCCTTTTCCCGTTCATGATGGGACTGCTCGTCGCGCGCGTGATGGGCATTTCGTGGCAGACGAGTGCGCTGCTGGGCGCGATGTTTGGCAGTCATACGCTGATGACGTATCCTATCGTCAACCGTTACGGTGTGCAGCAGTCGGCCGCAGTGAACATGACGGTGGGCGCGACGATGCTGTCGATCACCTTGTCGCTGCTTGTGCTGGCAGTACTGAAGAGCCAGCTGCTTGCCGGCGACGGCTGGCAGTACTGGTGGACGCTGGCAGGCAAGACCGCATTGCTGGGCGCGGTGACGTTCGGTGCGTTCCCGATGATAGCCAAGTGGTTCTTCCACCACAAGCAAGCCACCGCGGCAGGTTTCGCGATGGTGATGCTGATGCTGGTGGGGAGTGCCGGCCTGGCTAACTGGGCAGGGCTGGAGGGTATCCTCGGTGCGTTCCTCTGCGGTGTAGCGCTGAACAAATGGGTGCCTAACCTCTCGCCGCTGATGGGTAGGATCAACTTCGTAGGAAATACGATCTTCGTGCCGTTGTTCCTGCTGGGCGTCGGTATGATGATTGACGTGCGACTGGTGGTAGCCGGCTGGGGTACAGCGATCATGGCGCTGGCGATGATCGGTACGAAGCTGGCGAGCAAGTGGCTGGCAGCATGGCTGGCGCAGCGTACGTTCCGGCTCTCGTCGCTGGATAGAGAACTGATGTTCGGTCTGACGCACGCCACGGCGGCAGGCACGCTGGCGATAGTGACGATAGGCTACCAGGTCGGACTATTCGATGTGACGATCTTGAACGGCACGATCGTGATGATCCTGGTGCTGTGTACCACGGCATCGTTTGTTACCGAACACGCAGCCAAGGAACTTGCGCTTCAGGAGGAAGCCCGGCTGGAGAGCGAGCGCACGGAAGACCGGTGGCTGGTGATGCAGGTCGGCGAGCAGCGCGACGAAGCGCTGCGCACGATCTCCACCTTCAGCCAGTTGCCGGAGCCGGAGTTCGTGACAGCCTTTGACTGGCAGGCCGCCGAGCAGTTCGTGGAGCGTTCGGGAAAATCCGTGGTTATCTACCACGAGCATCAGCCGCTGAACACGATCAACCGATTGCTGGTAGCCGTGCCGCAACACGCGGAGAAAGAGCGCGACTTCATCTCGTGTTTCGGTCAGATACGCCGACTGAGCAGTCAGATAGGTGCAAAGGTAGTGTTCTACTGCGACGATGATGCCAAGCGTCCGCTGCAAGCGTTGTGCGCACGTCAGGGAAAGTATCTGCGTGCCTCGTACCGCGAGATGACAGGCTGGGAAGACGTACTGCAGATAGCCAAGCAGATTAAGGCTGATGACATGCTGGTGCTCATTCAGGCGCGATACTCGACGCCGAGTTATAATCCGTTGTTCAAACAGGTGCCGCGGATGTTGAAGGAATTCTTCGGTGAGTATAGTACCCTGCTGCTTTTCCCCGAGCAGCGCACCCACGCCGAGGGACAGGATATACTGCTCACGGATATCCCGCAGCCGTCGGCAATATGGCGGCTTGTCAGCAGCGTAAAAGAGTGGCTGCTCAGGTGGCTGCGCAGATCGCAAAAACAGAAACAATAAAAAACGCAAAGATATGAAACGTGCAATGTATCTACTGGTAACGATGCTCATGATGAGCATCACCGGTTTGGCCCAAGGAATCGTGAACAGCGGCACTATTGAAGGTATGATCACCTGGACGCTGTATGATGACGGAAGACTGACGCTTGACGGCAGCGATGCTATTCCCGATTACAGCGCCTCAAGTGCTGTACCGTGGTATCAGAACCGCGAGATAATCACCTCGATCGAGCTCAACGGCTCGATTCAGTCGATCGGTAAGTATGCATTCTACAGCTGTACGAATCTGACCCAAATCACGACGAATGTACCTGTACCTCCGACGCTGGCGAGCAATACGTTCAACAGCAATAAGCTGAGTTCGATCATCCTGTACGTGCCATCGATGTATATGGCTGACTACCAGAGTGCAGACTACTGGAAACAGATGCAGATTGTAGCAAGCGACGGCGGTGCGACAGGCGGTGCGAACGCGTATCTGGCTGCTATATACATTGACGGCACGCCGATTGAGGAATTTGATCCAAACAGGTTTGCATACCAAGTGGAACTGCCAGCCGGAACTGTTACTGCACCGAACGTGACGTATCTGCTGCAAGACGAGAGCTGCATGACGGACGTTCAGCAGGCAGACTCGCCGAACGGCATGGCGAAGATAACCGTCATGACGTCCGATGGAAGCATGACGAATACGTATCAAATCACATTCACCGTTAAGGATGACACCGGCGGCAGTACCGGAGGTGATACCGGCGAGACGATCATCGACAGCGGCATGACGCCGAGCGGAAAAAGTTGGACATTGTACAGCACGGGTGTTATGCGTTTCACCGGTGGCGGAGCATTGGACAGCTATGACGATCCGACAGCAGTGCCATGGTACGAGCACAGGCTGCTGGTCACGGAACTGAACTTCGGAGCCGATTACTACTCGTTAGGCAGTTACCTGTTCTACGAACTCGATAACCTGACAACGATCACCTGCTACTCCACTTACATGCCAAAGCCGCAAGAGAACACGTTCAATCCGAATAATCTGGCGAGAATCACAGCGAACGTGCGTGGCACGCTGATGGAGGAATTCCTGGCCGATGCATACTGGAGCCAGATGCAACTGGTAGTTATCCCGGGCACGGAGCCTGCAGACGTGGTAGATGGACTGATAGAAGGCGACATGGTATGGTCGCTGGATCGCAACAGTGGAGTACTGACTATCTCCGGTGCGGGCGCTCTGCCGGACTGGATACAATCGATGTCTCCGTGGAGCTCATACTCGAGCGTGATCACTACTGCCTACGTCCAGGATGGCATAACATACTGCAGCAACGGCTTGTTCGGCGACTGTGAAAACCTCAAAACCATATATTTGGCATCGACAGTGGATTCTCTTGGTCAGCGAATCCTCCCCAATGGCAGTTCGGGGATACAAATATACGTGTATAACCTGACTCCTCCGGGCATCGATGAATACACATTTGCAGGCATCGAGGGCTGCGCCTATGCTATATGCTACGAGAGTGCTTATGTGGCCTATGTGGATCACCCGATATGGGGAACGAAGGCTTGTATGAGCTATATGAATGATCCGCAACCTGAAGGATCGGTCAACATCCCGCTGAATAAGAACTGGCATTTCGTTATGTTACCGCAGTTCGGCGGCATCAACTATGAAGACATAGCCGCCGATAGCGACTTGGAGTGGGCTATCTACGACGGCGAGCAGCGTGCCGGAGGATACAAGGGCTGGAAGTCGGTTGACTTCGTAAATACCTTCTACAAGGCCATCGGACATATTGTCCGCTCGATTAGCGATACCGCGAACCTGAGCATCAACCTCAAGGGTAACTCGAACTATCAATATATTAACATCGAGCTGAGTCATTATCTGGCCGATCATCCGTCGAATGCGAACTGGAACTTCATCGGTAACCCCTATAATGCCGGCTACGACATCAACGGTCTGCTTGCCGCAGGTATCGAGTCGCCGATCACTGTTTGGAACGGAACAGGCTACAGCACCTACACGCCGGGCTTGGATGAGTACAAGTTGCAGCCGTTCGAGCCGTTCTTTGTCCAACTGCCCGATAGCCAAAACAGCGGTTCAATACAACTCTCGCCGGAGTATATCGACGAGAGCATGAGTCTGCCTATATCCGACGGTAGCGGTTCGGGTGACAGCGGTGGTAGCACCGATGATATAGTTGACAGCTATGGTGCGCTACCCGGCTACTTCTCGGTAGGCGAGGGTGTACAAGTGCAGTTCGCTCGAGGTAACCTGCAGTACTACCCCGCGGGCTACAAGTGGAAGTTTGCAGAGAATCAATACGAAGCGTACGGATATACGAATAGCAATATCTCTGAGACTTACGAGGGTTGGATCGATCTGTTCGGTTGGGGCACGGCCTACAACCCGACCTTAGCCAGCATGGTTAGCACCGATTATTCCGTATTTAATGATTGGGGAAATAATATTATCGAAAACGGTGGCGGCGTAGAAGGCGTATGGCGCACGCTGAGCAGCGATGAGTGGAGTTATCTGCTCATCTCGCGTACGAATGCGTCAGACTTGTACGGCGCAGCAACCGTCAACGGCATGAGCGGTGTAATCTTCCTGCCTGATTATTGGAGCGGTATGCCCGGTGACCTGACATTCACTCCCGGCTTCGACGCCTATTCGCAGAACAACTATACGTTATCGGAGTGGAGTCAGATAGAAGCAGCCGGAGCAGTGTTCCTGCCCGTAACCGGATTACGTGACGGCTCGGAGGTATACGACGACAGTTCCGACGGATTCTACTGGTCGTCGTCCTATGCCAACGATGACGATGCGTTCGATCTTCACTTCAGCTCGGACGGTGTCATGCAGACCGGCAATCGTCGCTATTCAGGCGCTGCTGTTCGTCTGGTGAAGAGTGCCGATGCCGGCGGTAGCGATCCGACAGGCGGTAACGAGGGCAGTCAGACCTACACCTTCCTCACGAAGTATTGGGATGCAGATGAGGGCAACTGGTACTCCGGCATGGACGGCACGGACTTCATAAATGGCATGGGTGTACAATGTACGACACAGAGCACCGGCGCCAATGCGCAATGTCCGATATCGTACAGTAACATCTCGAATGTCATCGTAACGTACACTACCAGTGGCACAACCGGTGCAGGCTCCGTCATGATTGAGATTGACGGATACAACCAGTCGCAGAATATAGCGCCGTCCGGTGATACCGAACTGCGCGAGCTGATGTTTGACTTTGTGGACACGATGCCGAGCGGCAACCCGTCCATCTTAGTGAACTGTTCAGAAGATGCGATATACATCTATAGTGTAACTATCATAACGAAGTAATCAAGCAACACAAGACAGCCTATGGCAAGAAAACATGTGTATGAGGATAATGAAGGCAGACCGTTGCCTTATCCTTGGCTAATCAATGCGATGCTGTGGCTCGTGGGCGGTACGCAGACGCTGCGACTGAAGATCAAGAGCCGTCATCCGCGTCACTCGTCGGAGAACGTGCTGCGCAATATCCTCTCCTTAGCGAAAGATACAGTGTATGGCAAGGAGCATCATTTCGATACAATCCTGCACGCTACGACCACCGAGGACTTCTTCCTGCTATACCAGCAGTTTGTGCCGGTGAACGAGAGTTTTGAGACGCTGCGGCCGTACATCGAGCGCCATAAGAACGGCGAGACGGATATTCTCTTCCCCGGCAAGCCTGACATGTATGCCACCACCTCGGGCACGACGAGTGAGCCGAAGTGGGTGCCGATGACGCATAAGTATCTGAAAGCTGTGTATGGCAAAATGTCGCACGTGTGGACGTGGAACTTCGTCAAGCACCGCAACCGCATCTTCGGCGGGCATATATTCCCCATTGTTGGCAAGGAGGTTGAGGGCTATGCTCCGGACGGCACGTTGTTCGGCAGCGTGAGCGGCGTGCTGGTCAGAGATATCCCGCCGATCATCAAGAAGCATTATGTCGCTCCGGCGGCGGTGATGTCGATACCCGACTACGGTGCGCGTAACTACGCGTTGATGCGTCTGGCTATCCAGCACCGTGATGTCACACTCTGGGCGACAGCTAACCCCTCCACAATCCTTGAGCTGATGCGCACGGTGGATGAGCACGCCGAGGAGCTGATCATGGATATAGCGCATGGCACCTTGTCCGAGAAGTTCGATATACCTGACGACATCCGCGAGACACTCAAGCCGTACGTCTATTCCAAACCCGAGCGGGCGCAGGAACTCAAGCAACTGCTGGAGAAGAACGGTCGATTGCTTCCGAAAGACTATTGGCCGTGGCTGCAATATCTGTCCACATGGAAATGCGGCAACACGAAGATATACATGGACAAATACATGGATGCCTTCAACTGGGATCAGACCTATTATCAGGAACTCGGCTATATAGCCACGGAGTGTCGCTTCGGTTTTGCGCTGGATGATACGAACGAGAGCGTACTGTTCCCGCACTTCCATTACTACGAATTTGTGTCGGAAGACGAACTCGACAAACCTAACAAACACTTCCTGCAACTCGACGAACTGGAGCTCGGCAAGCGTTATTGCGCCTACGTGACGACCTATTCAGGCTTGTACCGCTATAACATGAACGATCTGGTGGAGGTTGGCGGATTCTATCGCAAAACCCCTACCGTACACATGATATCGAAGGTCAACGGCATCGTATCGATGACCGGTGAGAAACTCTACGAGCCGCAGTTCATACAGGCTGTGCACGAGGCAGAGAAGAAGACGAAGATCAAGACGAAGTTCTTCGTGGGCTTTGCGGATGTAGAGCAGAGTCTGTATCACTTCTACTTCGAGTTTGCCAACGAGGATATCCGTCAGGCAGAGGCTGACGCGTTCGCCAAAGTTGTGGATGAGCAACTGCAGAAGATCAACATCGAGTACGAAGCCAAACGATCCTCGTTCCGCTTGCACGAACCGAAGGCGCATATCTTGCAGTCGAACGCTTACGCGCGCTTCAAGACCGCCTGCCTGAAAGACGGTTTCCGTGACGGCCAGTTCAAGTTCAACCTGCTGATGCAAGACGAGATCCGTCGTCGTAAGTTTGCGTTCATCGAGAAGTTGCAATCCGGCGAACTCAGTCAGGCGATTATGGAGAAAGCCAACGAGTGGGATGAGCGTATCAAGCAGAATCGTGCGGCTCGTGAGAAGCGCCGTGGCGAGCGTCGTCAGCGGATAGAAGAACGTCGCGAGCAGCGCCGCCAACGTCGCACGAAGAAAGAAGAGTAGAGTAGCGATGCGTATTCCTATACCGAAAGATATCAAGGCTGTGGTGCTGGACATGGACGGCACGATCTACAGCAAGCCGCGTATGGCGTGGTACATGATCCGCAAGCAGCGCAGGCATCTGCCGTCGTTGATAGCCGAGCGCCGTTGGCGCAGCCGGCAGCGGGCAGTGGTCAGCGGTCAGCCCTCAGCCATCAGCCGGCAGCGGTTCACAGATAAGTGGTATAGGGAAAACTACTTGCCATCGATGGTGGAGGTCATCCGCAAGCATTATCATCCGCAGTCATGGCTGCAAGACTTGATCGATGAGTGCAAGCAGCGCAAGATAAAGATTATCATCCTGTCAGATTACGAGGCTGTAAAGGAGAAATTGCAGGCCTTGGGACTACAGACCGCCGACTTTGATGCTATCCTTGCCGCAGGAGATTATGGTACGGTCAAACCCGATCCGCGTCTGGGCGATGCAGTCAAGACTGCCATCAACAATGCCGCCCTGAATTGGCGGCAAGTGCTGTTCATCGGTGATAGAGAGGACACGGATGGTCAATTGGCTAAAGCCTTGGGGGCGCAATTCCTAAAAGTCTGATAACTGACTACTGATTGCTGATATACTGCTCGGCTTTGCGTAGATCGTCGGGTGTGTCAATGCCTATTGTGGTGTGACGAGTGATGGCTACACGGATGGTGTAGCCATTTTCTAACCACCGCAGTTGCTCCAGACTCTCGGCTATCTCCAGAGGCGTAGGCTGCAATGCAGCTACCGTGCACAATACGGATGCGCGGTAAGCGTACATGCCCACATGACGGTAGTACGTGTGTTGAGTGAGCCATTGCTCTTGCGCTGCGTTACGCAGGTAGGGGATGACACTGCGTGAGAAGAGGATAGCGCGCATTTCTTTGTCGAAGACCACCTTCGGGGTGTTAGGATTCTGCAAGTCTGCCCATGTGTCATCCGCCGTATAAGGGCGAGCCAGCGTAGCGATGTCGGTGCCGGAAGCATCAAAGCATCGGCAGATGTCGCTGATCTGTTCGGGGTGTACGAAGGGTTCGTCGCCTTGCACATTCACAACGACCAGATCCTTAGCATCTACTCCGGGGTGCTCGTTCAACCAACTGTTCATTGCCTCCAGACATCGGTCTGTACCGCAGCGATGGTCGGCGCGCGTCATTAGCGCTTTGCCGCCAAAGGCCTGTACCGCACTGAGAATCCGCTCGTCGTCGGTAGCGACGAGCACATCGGTCAGAGCCGGACATTGCGCCACATGCTCATACACATGTTGGATCACCGGCTTTCCGGCAAGCATCGCCAGCGGTTTGCCCGGCAAGCGGGTCGAAGCGTAGCGGGCGGGGATAATGGCTATAAACTTCATAACTGTTCTTGTGTTTCCGGGTGCTCAATCTTGCTCAGCAAGTTGATAGCTCCGGCAATGGTTTTGACGTTTTGTATGGTTATATACCGTTTGTGCGGTATTGTCTTGAGTTCGGCTTCCGTCAGACCTTTGGTGCGCACGGGCTCGTCATGGAACATGCAACGCTGCGGTCGGCTGACGGCATACTGGATGAGGTGCGCAAAGGTCTCGCTCTGGTAGTAAGCATCGTTGTTCTGCGGCAGATAGAGTGCCATTCTCTCGCCCTTGAGCAGGATCTTGTCTATACCCAGGCGGCAGCACAGCCAACGCAGGCGTACGACATTCAGCAGTTCTTTTGCTTGCTCGGGTAGGGCACCGAAGCGGTCAATGAGACGTTTCTCGTAGGCGAGGAGCTCCTGCTCGTCGCGCAGGGAGTCGAGCTCGCGATAGAGCGTGATACGCTCGCTGATATTCTCGATATAGTCAGGCGGGAAGTTCACCTGCAAGTCGCACTCGAACTGCGCATCGCTAACCCAGCGGCGAGCCGAACTTTGGCCATTGACTGTCGGCTCTTGGCTGTCAGCCGATTCCTCACTCTCGTCCGGCGTGAGGTGCATCTCATCCTTCAGTTCCTCAACGGCTTCGTTCAATATGCGTTGATAGGTCTCATAGCCGAGGTCGGCGATGAATCCCGACTGCTCGGCACCGAGCATGTTACCTGCGCCGCGGATATCCAGATCCTGCATGGCGAGGTGGAAGCCCGAGCCGAGTTCGGCAAACGTGGTGATGGCATCGATTCTTCTGCGTGCCTCAGGAGTGAGCAGTTCACGTTCGGGAGTAATGAGGTAGCAATACGCCTTGCGGTTACTGCGACCGACACGTCCGCGCAGCTGATGCAGGTCAGCCAGACCGTAGTGCTGCGCTGAGAAGATGAACATCGTATTGACATTCGGAATGTCGATACCCGACTCGATGATCGTGGTCGAGATCAGGATGTCATATTCGTAGTTGATGAAATCCTCCAGCCGTTGTGCAACCTCGTCGGCAGGCATCTGCCCGTGCGCTATGACCATCCTTGCATCGGGACAGAGGCGGTGCAGGCGATGCTCAATGCGTTCGAGCATCTCAATGCGGTTGCAGACTACGAACACCTGCCCGTTTCTTGCCATCTCAATGTCGATAGCTTCCTTGATGATATCCTCGTCATCCAACGTGATTGTTTCGGTGATGACCGGGAAACGATTCGGTGGCGGCGTGGTGATGACACTTAGATCGCGCGCGCCGAGCAGCGAGAACTGCAGGGTACGCGGTATAGGCGTGGCAGTGAGGGTCAGCACGTCGATGTTCGTCCTGAGGCTCTTGAGTTTCTCTTTGACCGCTACGCCGAACTTCTGCTCCTCGTCGATGATCAGCAGACCAAGATCGTGCCACTTGACGGTCTTGCCGATGAGTTTGTGCGTGCCGATGAGTATGTCGATCTGACCGCTGGCGAGTTGCTCCAGGATCTCTTTGACCTCCTTGGGTGTCTTGGCACGACTCAAATATTCGACCTTGACGGGGAAGTTCTGGAATCGCTCCTTGAACGTCGTGTAGTGCTGTAGCGCCAGCACGGTTGTCGGTACGAGTACAGCCACCTGCTTGCCGTCGGTAGCAACCTTGAAGGCAGCGCGCATCGCGATCTCCGTCTTACCGAAACCTACATCGCCGCATATGAGGCGATCCATAGGCTGATGACTTTCCAGATCGTGCTTGACATCGAGGGTGGCTTTCGCCTGATCGGGCGTATCTTCGTAGATGAACGATGCCTCCAATTCCTGCTGCATATATCCGTCAGGTGAGTAGGCAACGCCCTGCTGTTGCTTGCGCGTGGCGTACAGGCGGATCAGATCACGGGCAATCTCTTTGACTTTGTCCTTCGTGCGTTCTTTCAGCCGCTCCCACGCTCCCGAACCGATATGCGAGACGGTAGGCGCTGTCCCCTCCTTGCCCTTGTACTTGCTTATGCGGTGGAGGTTATGGATGCTCACGAATATTGTATCGCCGTCGCGATAGATAAGTTTGATCATCTCTTGCGGCTTGCCGTTGACGCCTGTGGTGACTAAGCCTCCGAAGCGCCCTATACCGTGGTCGGAGTGCACGACGTAGTCACCTACCTGCAGCTGGTTGAGTTCCTTGAGGGTCATCACCGCTTTGCCGCGACGTGCGTTATCCGAGGTCAGCGTCACGCGGTGGTAACGTTCGAAGATCTGATGGTCGGTGTAGCAGGCAATCTTATGCGTGTGATCAATCCAGCCGCTGTGCAGCGCGTGGTCAACAGGTGTGAACAGCGCTTTGCGTTCAGCTTGTTCATCCGGTAGGCGATTGTCGTCCTGCGTGGTGGGAATAGCTGCCATGATGGCAGCCAAGCGGTCGGTCTGCTTCTTGTAGTCGGACAGGATATAGATCGTGTAACCTAACGCAATCTTTTCTGTCATATCCTGCATGAGCATCTCAAACTGTTTGTGGAACAACGGCTGTGGCAGCGTATCGAAAGCAATACGCGAATAGGTATCGTAGGAGCATTTTGTGCCGATCTCTATGGTATCCGACCAATCCGGGGCGGAGTCTTGCAGCGCAGCGTGCAGGGGAGTGAGGTGAATGTTGTTGCCGATATACAGCGTGCTTGGCGGCAAGTACGCTGCCAGTGATACCATATTCTCCGATTCGTCTGTACGAACGATAGCAACCTCATCCACACGTTTGTCGGATAGTTGCGTCTCGATATCAAAGGTGCGAATAGAGTCAATCTCGTCGCCGAAGAAATCTAGACGGAAAGGGTACTCAGAGGCGTAACTGTAGATATCCACTATACCTCCGCGAATAGCGAACTGTCCGGGCTCATATACGAAGTCCACGCGCTGAAATCCCAGGTCGAGCAGTCGTGCGGTGAGTGCGGCGATGCTCGTCTCGTCGCCGGTGTGCAGGCTCAGACTGCTTTGTTGCATCACGTCCGGCGGACACGACAATTCGCTCAGCGCTTCGGGGTAGGTGACTATTGCCGGATGTTTGTCCTGTTGCAACAGCGCACTCAGAGTCTGCGTGCGCTGGATGGCCATTGACTCGTCTATTGTCGATTGACGGCGGCGATGCGAGTGGGGGAAGAACAGTAGCGTGGCTGCGGCTTTGTCTCCGCCGAGCGTACGCATGTCGGCGTAGAGATACTGCGCCTCATCGGCGTTGTCGCAGACGATGAGATGAACGGCGTGCGTCTTGTCCTGCTCGCGCAAGGCAGACAACACGACAGAACGAGCACTGGCGTGCAAGCCGGTGATTAGCAGGTGACCGGCCGGACGTTGCGCCAACTGCCCTGCGACAGCAGCAATCTCGCTGTGACCGTCAGTGAGCCGTTGTCTGAGTTCATCAATCGTCATGCTACGCGGGAGAGGTTATTTCTTCTTAGGCTCATCGGGTATCTCAATCTTGACGGATTGCTTGCCGATATTATTCTCAAAGATCAGCCAATACACGCCGTGAGGCATGTGGAATGTCTGCGTGCCGGTGAGCAGCTGGTCAATGAACGATGAGCCGTCAGGCGTAATCACACGCATCGTTGTCGGCTGCGCAATGTGGTGCATCACAAGCGCGTTCGGCTCGATGTGCATGCCTAACTTCAGGTTCACGATACCCAGATCCAGTTCACGGTCGGGCGACTTGCTGGGGTTCCAGCCGTCTGTCCCTCGCGTGTAAGCGTACGGCGAGAGACTGAACGTGTTAAACACAGGATCATCAGGCACGAACGCTATAGCCGGATCGTAAGCCATGGCCTCCAGCGCAAGGTCGAACTTCGTATCGACGAACACTACTTCGCCGTAGTGATCTACAGGTTTGACCAGATGGCAGGCTTCGGAATAGTGCTCGCTGGCCATCTCGGTCTCCGGTTCAGCCGAGCGGATGAAGCACTGGTCGAACAGGAATCCGCGCAAACCGACCTGCGTACGCGCTGCTGCCAGATACGAGGATTTGTCGGTCGGGAACACTTCTATATCCGAGCGGTAGCAGGTCAGCGTCATACCGCCGGAGATGATGTTATGACTACCCATGATGTGGCAGTAGAGCATGTACAGTCGGCAACCGGCGTCGCCGTACAATGTGTTCTCAACGCCTATGAGCCGGCAACCGATGAGTTGCACGCGATCACCCATTCCGGCAACCGCCAGGGCTGCTGCCGGACGACGGTATTTGGCCTTTTGTACTTCTGTGGATTGGAATGCAACCGGACGACGCGGTGTTTCGGGATATTGCGGAACGATCTGATCACGTGCTTCCAGACGCGTGATGTAACGGTTAAATGCATTTTCGATGATCAGATTCTCGAGCGTCACATCTTCGGCGGAGATAACCACCGTGGCGTTGTAGTACAGTTCTCGTCCGCCGGTGTTTTGTACGGCGAGGGTTTTGTTTTCCTTATTTATGCGCAACGCGCGCGCGGAGTGCGTGTAACTCTCGGTCATCGAGTAGTAGTTGTACTCACCGCCGTAGTAACCTGTTATACGTACTGCCTGCGGATGGATGTCCAGACCGCTGTTGCTGATCTTCACGGACGGTATATCTGCAGCGTTCACCAGGGAGATGTTCGGCTCGGTGATACGCAGCATCTCGTCGTACTGTCCGGGATCGATGGCGATAGTCACATGCTGGTTGCGTGTACGGCGCATCTTATCGACAGCGCGCAGCGCTTGGCGGATCGTGGTGTACTGGCGTTGTGCGCCTACGTACAGGGTCTCGGTATAGGATAATGAGTCATTGGCACTCAGCTCGCGACGGAAGTCCAGACGCTTGGTGACTGGGTCGCGGCGGATATTGAGCAGCGAGGTGCGCTGCAATCGGAAACTGTCCAGACCAAGTACCGCTATCGAGTACGAACCCGAACGCAGGGCTATGTCGTCCGTGCCGCTGAAGGTATAGACGTAGCCGGGTTCCTTGACGTTGCTGAACTGCAGCGTGGCACCACTCAGGTCAAGTTGCGACTGAATAGTCACAGGGTAAACAGGCCGTTTGGTGAACACCAGCTGGTTGAGGTTCGTGATGGCGGCTATGGTATCCATCACATAGTCGTTTACGCCGCGCGGACGTATCTTGTACTGGTTATTCGGCTCGGTGTAGATCGTGTAACGGTTGCCGTGCATCTCATAGAACGCGTGGAACGTAGTGGGATATTTCGGCGTGAGTTCAAAACTGAGTTTCTGCAGCTCGCTTTCCGGCAGTCCGATGATCTTGCCGCGGAACTCGTTGAGCTCGATGTTACGCGTCTTGATGTCATATTTCTCCCCGGAATGCTGGAAGTTAATGGAGTCGGTGGTGACGAGCATCTTTGTCGGGTCGCCCTTGAGCGTCAGACCATAGGTGTAACCCATAGGCAGACGTATGTTCTGCTCGCCTATGTTCAGGCGGTGCAGTGCGCCGTTCTCGCGGTTGGAGATCAGCAGGTAGCAGTTCTTGGGTAGCGTGCCGGTGAAGTAGAGTTCTCCCCACTCGGCAGGATAACGGATGATACGTGCCACAACCAGTTTCTCGTCCATACAGGACAGACGGTAGTGTCCCTCACGGGGAATAGAGAACCATATGACCTCTGCACCCTGACCGCTGATCCTCCGCGTCTGGGCGAAGATCTTGTCTTCCGACATCAATCGGTAGGTTGCCGGCACACCGGTTGAAGCAACGGCGTATTCAACAATGTCGCCCTCGTAGAAATGTTGCTCCAGATACACCTCGGGGTCGGCGTGCATGTTTGACATCAGGTAACCGGTGAATACCGCTCCGTGTTGTTTCTCATGCAGCTCGCCCTCATCAAATCGCGAGAGTTTGGTGTTAGACGTACGCAGTCGGTGTGACTTGCCGCCGTGACCGTTGAACGACAGGTTGACGCTTCGCGAACCCAGGAAGTCGGAGATATACGTGTTACGTGCTCCAGGGATAGCCGTCGGCATCCAACTGTTGATCTCGCCGGATGTGAGCATATTCTCGTATTTGGTGCGATCGAAACTCACTGCTCCAAAGTCCCATATCTGCGGACGTTGGGGTGCGGGCTCCGCGCCGTATATGCTGCCGGATAGCAGTAGCAGGGTGACAAGTGTGTATATGTAGTTACGCATAGTGTTGTTGTATGTATGTGTTCATTCAGTCGTTATGGTGTTCGGTGATGGTCATCACGCACTGCTTGCAGTCGAAGTGCAGATCGACTATCGTGCCGTTGCTCAGTCTCAGGTATCGCGGCTCGGCGTCTGCCGGCAGTCTTGTCGGCTGCTTGCGGCAGTGACCGGACTCATGGAGGATGCAGTACTTGCAGGTCATCAGCGGTTCGTTGTCGCTGCGGTAGTCGGGTAGGCTGTTATCCTCAATGCTGACCGACGCAGCGTGCTCGGGTTGCCATGAGGTATCTTGCGCTTCAGTAGCAGCAGCCGTCAGCTCGCGTCGCCAGGCGTTGAGCGTACTCATCGGGATAAAGTACGCTTCGTCGGGTACTATCACTTCGGCGGCTATATAATCGCTATCGCCTAACTTCGCAAGTTGTGCGCGTTGTGTCTGGCGTGCTTGTATGCTCTGCGTGGCCGGCGTATGCGGATGATTGAAAGTGCGCGTCACGCTCCACGTATTCTCCGGATAACTGCGCATCGTCAGGCTGAACCCCTCATCCGTGACGGCAAGCAGCAGCGATACAGGTATCTTACGCACGGCGTGCAACTGCTTGAGGAACACGGCATCGGTATTACGATACAGCAGCGTGCCGACCGGTACGTTGACCGTGCGGAACGTGTTGACGGTTACGGCATTCGCCGTGAGCGGCGTCACGCTGTTCACCTGAAAGCCTTGGTCGCCGTAACACAAACCGTCACCGTTATGCAGAATGACGCCCGGCAGCAGTTGCACGTGCAGTGAGCGGTTACGTGCCGAGGTGACGATGCCTATCTTTTCCCCTGTGGACTTCGGCGTTTGCCAGTCTGCCATGTCGCTCGTCCGTCCGTTGAGGAAGTACGGCGAGCCGCTGCGATGGAAGGTCTTTTCGGGGTTAGGCTCGAAATCGTGCGTGTAGTATTGCCGGTTGCTGTCGGTCAATGCATCCAGTTTCTCGCGGTAATACGCCACGATGTTCGTCACATAGTCGGCGTCTTTCAGCCGGCCTTCGATCTTCAGGGTGCTTACCCCGGCTTCCTGCAGCTGCTTGAGGTACGCCGAGCGATCCATGTCTTTTAGTGAGAGCACGTACCGCTGGTGCAGGGGCTTGCCCTCGTCGTCGCGTAGTTCGCGCATGTTGCAGTCTAGCACGTCGTACGCCATGCGGCACATCTGTGCGCACGCACCGCGGTTGGCGCTACGTCCCATCAACCGCTTGGACATATAGCATCGTCCGGAGTAGCATACGCATACTGCACCGTGCACAAACACCTCCAACTCTATCGGCTGTTCCGGGTTGTCTGCAAGCGTGGCTTGACGGATAGCACGAATCTCATCCAGTGTCAACTCGCGTGCCAGCACAGCACGACGGAACCCCATGCGTTGTAGGGCAATGACCTGCTCCGGCGTGCGGGTGTCGCACTGTGTGGATGCATGCAGACGAATAGGCGGCAACTGCTCGCGCAGCAGACGCAGGTCTTGGATGATCAGTGCATCTACGCCGGCGTCGTATAGCTCCCACGCCATCTTCGCTGCATCGCGGCGCTCGCTGTCGTCCATCAGGGTGTTCACTGTCACCAGCACCTTCACACCGAAGCGATGTGCGTATGTAGCCAGACGGCGTATATCATCGATGCTGTTACCTGCAGCCTGCCGTGCACCGAAGCGTGGCGCTCCGATGTACACCGCGTCGGCGCCTGCCATGATGGCGGCACGCGCGACGTCTATGTTCTTTGCCGGTGCAAGTAGTTCCATCTTAGTCTTTACTTTTTCAGTGAAACGGTCTTTTATCTTTCAGTGAAACGGTCTCGCATCGCTCTTGCCCACGCGTACATCACGATGCCTGCCGTGACGCTGACGTTCAGCGAGTGTTTCGTGCCGTACTGCGGCAACTCGATGCAGCCGTCGCACACAGCCATCACCTCATCCGCTATGCCGAACACCTCATGCCCGAGAACCAGTGCCACAGGCGCTCCTGAAGTATGCGCGGTGATGGCTTGCTCCAAGGTCACGGCGTTGTGTGCCAACTCGATGGCAAACACCTTGTATCCTTGCTCATGCAGCGCGCGGATAGCGTCAACTGTGTTGGCGTAGTAGGTGTATTCGACCGTCTGCTCTGCGCCTAATGCTGTCTTATGTAGCTCGGCATTCGGCGGGCAGCAGGTGATGCCGCACAGACACAGCCCCTGTATGCAGAACGCATCCGCCGTGCGGAACACCGCGCCGACATTATGCTGGCTGCGCACGTTGTCCAGCACCACGACGAGTGGCACTTTCTTTGCTTCGCGAAACGCTTCCGGCGTCAAACGATGCATCTCTGCTATGCTCTTCTTTGCACTTTCCACTATTAACTCTTCACTCTTCACTCTCAATCAGTCCCTCCGGCAGGTTTACTCGTATCTGCTTGGCTTGTTGGTCAATACCGGTGATCAGATCCTCGTGCAGCGGCAACAGTATTCCGTTGTCAAGTTCTACGAGCGTGTTCATCGTCGAGGTGTCAATGGCGGTGATTGTGCCTATCTCTCCGTGTGTCTCGTCGCGCAGCGTGTAGCCGTAGAGTGAGGCGAGATCGGTGGGCAGCTCGGTATCTGCCGGCAGGTCGCTGCGTAACATATACGTTTCTGCGCCAATCAGTCGCGAGGCTTGCTGCTCGGTGCTGATTCCTTGGATTGTGAGCAGCACATCCTCGCTGCCCTTCGTGCGCCAGTCTGTGACGCGAAACGGAACGAAGATCTCATCTATCTTCAGTATGATGAACGTGGCATCATGATCCTCCCAGCACGTGTTCGTCATGCGGCATTGCAACTCGCCACACGTGCCGTGCGTGCGCTGCATCCTACCGATATGTACCAACTCGTTCTCGCTAATCATCTTTTAGTATTTTGGTCCTACATACAACTTACCTGTTGAGGCATTGTATGTAGCCATATATTGCTTGAGTTGCTCTTGAGCTATTCCGTACTGTGGCACTCCGTTGCCCAGGTAGATGTCGTAATGCTCGTTGCACGTGGGGCAGATGGCGTAGATGCCGTCCACGTAGCAGGGCTCGTTGCGTAGCAGGCAGTGCGGGCAGCACAGGTCGTACGCTCCGTAGGGGTGTTCGCCGTCAATATACACCACTGTCCCGGCATAGCCATAGGCGTCTTGTACGGTCAGCGGCTCGGTGATGCCGTTCAAGTGAATACCTGCCTCGTCGATGATGAGGTAGGTGCTTATGTTCTCCGGAACGAAGTTGACGTACATGCCTACGTTCGTGTTCCTCTCCAGATGGATTGGCGCATCCGGCACCGCACTGCGCAGGTTCGTCCCTTTGCAGCCGAGGAGCATGAATGGCAATACTATAAGAAGTAAACGTCTCATCTTATTGCATAGCCTTCAAATGGACTTCGTAAATAAGAGTAGAATAGGGCGGAATATACCCATAGAACCCTTCCGAGCCTGTTGCTTCTGCGCCGTAGCCTAAGGAGTAGGGGATGTACAGCATGTAGTCGTCATGCAGACGCATCTTCTGCAGCCCTTCGGAAAATCCGGGCACAACCTGTTGCAGCAAGAAAGCGGATTCCGTACCTTCCTGCAGTGCGTTGCCTATGCTGTAACCGCCGTAGCTGCTGATCAGGTAGAGCTTGTAATCCACAATCACCGTGCTGTTGTAGTTCGGGCGGCTCTCTGTGGGGTTAGGGCTGGGGTTGAGCTGCTTGTACTGCAATCCCGAGGCGGTGGTCACCACACCGGGCTGCGTGCTGTTATGCTCCATCCAGGCTTCGTTCAGCGACTTCCAGTCCACGTAATCATCCTGCTTGCATGCTGTCAGTGCCACAAGCACAAATAGTATGTATCCTAATTTCTTCATAATTCAAAATTATTGTGCGAGCCACAATTCCGGATTCAACAATGTTCTATCCTCCCATACTTGGAATTGCAGTTCAGTCTTGTTATCATCGTCAGGGTTCGAGGCTATACGGCCGATGTTCTGTTTGGCTTGCACCTTCTCGCCGGGTTTGACGGTAGGAGTCTGGATGCCGGTATATACCGTACGGTAGTTACCGTGTTGTACGATGATGGCGTAGGTCGAACCCATGACCATACATGTCGTCACCTCGCCTTCATAAACGACGCGTGCATCGCTGCCGGCTGTGGTCTGGATATATACGCCTTTGTTGTTAATCGTCACGTTTTCATATACGGGGTGCTGATGCTTGCCGTAATGTCCGCTGATGAAGCCTTTCTCCACCGGCCATGGCAGTCTGCCTTTGTTGGCAGCGAACCCGCCGGCTATGAGCTCCTGCTCCTTGGTCAGCTGCTGCTTGCGATCCACTTGCCGGGCTATGGCGCGTTCGATCTGTTTGTTCAGCTCGTCGATCTTCTTCTGCTGTTGTTTCTGCTTGGCGATGAGCTCTTTCTCTTTCTTCTTCAGGTCTTGGAGCATCGCTTTCTGCTTACGCTCGTTCCGTGCAAGCTGGTCGCGTTCGCGCTGTTGGGTCTTCAGGGCTGAGTCTTTCTCCTTGCGGTTGTCCTGGATGAGGTCGGACTGAATCTGTATGTCGGCTTTCACGCCTTCGATACGTGCCACTTGCTCTTGCCTGTAGGCAGCAAACTCGCGCATGTAACGTATTCGCCTGAACAGCTGGTTGAAGTCCTTGGCGGACAGCAGGAACAGCAGCGGTGACTGCTGCAGGTCGGCGTAGTGGGTGAGTTGTACCAGGTGCGCATAGTCGCGCTTGAGCGAGTCGAGTTCTGCTTCCAGACGTGACTGCTCGCCTTGCAGACGACTCTGCTCCTGATCCAGCGCCACGATCTCTTGATTGATGGAGTTGATCAGCTTCTTACGCGTACGGATGTCCTGATTGATCAGGTTGAGCTTGTTCTCCGTAGCTTTCTCGTTCTGCTTGGTCTGCTTGATCATCTTGCCGGTGTTCTCGATCTCCTCGGCGTACTTCTTCTGTTGCGCCTGAAGTTCCTTGAGGGTCTGCGCCTGCATACCCACCGCCAGCATCACCAGCATCACTATGTATCCAAATCTCTTCATGTTTATTTTGGCTTTTGGCTTTTGGCTTTTGGCTTTTAGCTTTTGGCTGCTAACGGCCAATGGCTAATGGCTAACGGCCAATAACTATATCCCTTTCACTAATTGTTCCAGCGTCACTTGCTTGTATGTATCCACGTTTGTGCCGCGGATGTTCACATTCGCGTTGAGTTGCATGCTGCTTGTGTAGATCACCGCTGAGCCGCTGATGCCTGCATGGTCGGTCTTCAGGATCAGTTGGGGCTGGTCTTTCTTGTCGATGATGTTCTGCTGGATCCAGTTATCCACATCATCCTGCGTGGCGACGATCCCTTTCTTCTTGATGTCCTCGTTACTGAGACGTGCGTAGCGCCTGTTGATCTTGTCTATCACCGTCACGCCTTGCGGGTCTTGTTCGATGCGGAACATCTCCAACCCTGCAAACGGCTGCACGCTCAGCATCGTTCCTTTGCCGCGTTGCCAGCGCAGGGTCGCGGGAGTGCTCAGCTGCTGACCGGACATGTTCACCGTCACCGTCATGCGCGGTACGTACAGCGTCTTTACGGCTTGACGTTTGGCCTGCTCCTCAGCGCGGGCTATCGAGTCCTGTATGCGTTGTAGCTCTACCTGACGGATGGAGTCCTGCAGACGTAGTTGTTCTACTTGACGAATCGAGTCCTGTATGCGCTGCTGTTGCTCTGCCTGACGGGCAGCGATCTTCTTCTTGTTGGCGCATCCTGCCGGCAGCAGCACCACTGCCACCAGCATAATCATTATATATCCGAGTTTCTTCATATTCACTTTGTCTTTTGTCTTTCAGCGAAGCGGTCTTTTATCTTTGAG
Source organism: uncultured Bacteroidales bacterium (assembly GCA_902783545.1). Taxonomy (GTDB): domain Bacteria; phylum Bacteroidota; class Bacteroidia; order Bacteroidales; family Paludibacteraceae; genus Colicola. The sequence continues at coordinate 8,085 of CACZRD010000017.1, read as the reverse complement.
CGCAGCGGTCTTTTATCGCCTTATAATGCTCCGCTATCGTCCCGTCATCATGCGTGGCGTTTTCCATAGCTTTCTTGATATAGAACAGCGCCAGGGTGTCTTGTCCCTGCAGGTGCAGGATCCACGCATAGGTGTCGAGGTACGTGGGGTTATTTGCATCTTTCTGTATGGTGCGCTGGCTCATTTTCTCGGCTTTCTTCAGGTCGCCGCCGCTGATGGCGAGTGTCCATGCGTAGTTGTTCAGCACGCCGATGTGGTCGGGCGCGAGTTTGAGCGCCTCATCGTAGGCGGCATACGCCTTGTCGTAGCGCTTGAGCTGTCCGTTCAGGTCGCCGTAGAGCACGAGCAGCTCGAGTCTGACCATCGGTTCCTCGGCGTTCTTCAGTGTACGCTCCAGCACGATCAGTGTTGAGTCCTGATCACCGTGTTGCCAGCAGCGCAGAGCTTTGAAGTAACCCCACTTGGGATTGTCGGGCAGAACGGCGTAACTCTCGTCGATGAACAGCCCGACCTCTTCTGTCGTCACGCTGTCATCATCGCGCATGAGGTTGGCTATCTGTTCACGCAGCTCGGCATCGGTGGGGTTCATGTTCAGCATTGTCCGCCCTATCTCTAAGGCTGCGCTGTAGTTCTCCTGCTCCTTCTCATAATCCAGCAGGGCTTGATATACCTGCTGTTCGTAGGGGTACATGTCCCGCAGCTCGAGCAGCAGCGCGCGTTTACCCTGCTCGTCGTAACCTAAGGTGTTGCGGTAGGTATTCACGAGCCATAGCTTGCGCTGTAATGGTACATCGGGGTTGTGCAGCATCTGTCGTAAGTACTCGCGTGCGCTCGCACGATCGGACTTACTCAGCGCCCGGCCGAGCAGTATATCTGTGCGCATGGCTTGTACGCGTCCGTTGTTCGGGTCGCGTACAAGGTAGTCCTCCAGCACGCGAAACGCCTCATCGCCGCGATTGGCGCCACGCAGAATATCGAAGCGTGTCATCACCGATTGCTCTGTAGGCTCGCCGGTGAGCTTGTCGATGGCATCGCGTATGGCGAGGGCTTCTTTGGTCTTGTGCTCGTGACGGTAGATGCTCTCGTACAACTCGAGCACATCAATGTCTTTCGGCTGGCGCTTGCGCATGTTTTTGAGCACCTTCATCGTAACATCGCGATGACCGGTCTCGTAGGCTGTCACGGCGTATCGGTACCAGTAGTCATCCGGCGAACCCTCGTAGGCTTTGCGTAGCAGGGGTAGGGCAGTCTTCTTGTCGTACAGACTCTGCATATACGCGCCGCGCATCGAGCAGACGGTCGGGTTGTCGGGATCTGTCTCGTTGCATAGCTCCAGCAGGAAGAACGCTTTGGCGTGCTCATTGCTCTCCGAAGCCTGCAGGGCGGCATACAGATAGTAGTCCAGACGCATCTGCTCCTGCTCCGTCAGAACTGATCGTTGCTTGCTGGCCGCTGACAGCTGACCGCTGACTACAATCAGCGCCCATGCCAATACTATGTATCGTGCCTGCCTCAAAATCTCTTTTGCGCTAATACGTAAATTGAATCTTCTGCCACACTGACCTTCACTTCCCGCTCTACATCGTACTCCTCGCTATCCACGATCACCTGCCCGCTGTACTCCAGACTGTCAGCCGCTAACCGCTCGCTGTTAACCGCTAACCGTTCAAGAATGCCGTCCTGAATACTCGTCTTCACGCCTTGTGCGCAGTTGATGATCCGTGTGTCACCGGCTACGACCTCCGTCATAGCTGTCAGGCGTTGTTCGCCGTCGATGACTACCTGCATGCTGTCGCACAGCACGGGCTCGCAGTGGTTCAACCACAGCAGCGATGCGTTGCCGCGCAAGGGGATACCAAGGTGGCGAGCCAGGGTGTTCGTCAACCCCATAGGGATAACCCCTAACGCCGAGTGGCTGCCCGCTACGCCTTCCGCTACCTCGCGTACCGTTCCGTCACCGCCCACAGCGACCACGGCATCGAAGCCCATCGTGGCATATTGCTTGGCGAGAACGAGGGCGTGACCCACGTGCTCGGTGAACACGATGTTCTCTAGCCACTGACGTTTATCCAGCAGCTCGTTGATCAGTTTGGGCAGACGACGTTTGTTCTGCGTGCCCGACATCGGATTGATGATAAATGCGATATTCTTCATATACTACTATTTGCTTTAGCAAAAAACGCACGAAATTACAAAAAAAAATGCACAAATGCAAATTTTTTTGAATTTTTTGATATTTTCCTAAGGAATAATTTGCTTTTGTCAAGAAAATATTGTAATTTTGCAGCGAATTGTGAATCCTAACGTAAATACGTCACGTCTATGAAAAGATTTCTATCCCTATTGAGTGCCATGCTGATGATGCTGGGCACTGCGAATGCCAAACTTATCGTGCAAGAGAGTTTCAGCGGTGAGAATGGTACGGTTGGTCAACTCTGTAAAGGTGCGAATACCGACATGGGTATCAATACCGCTAACTGGTGGTCGTACAGCGGCAGCAGTAACTACATCCAGGTTGCGGAGGGTAGTCTCACCCATCCGGGCTATCAGAGCACCGGCAAGGGCAACAAGGCTTATCTCTACTCCGCCGGCGCTGATGACTTCCGTCAGTTCGAGTCACCCGTCACGAGCGGAAAGGTTTATCTGGCGGCTATCATCAATGTGGACGAGCTCAAGAACAGCACCACAAGCGATTACTGCCTCTGTCTGGGCGATGCTACGGCAAGCGGCATGTCAGCGCGCTTGTACACCAAGTCGGTGAAGGACGGTGGCGAGTTCACGGGATTCAAACTCGGTGTTGCCAAAACAAGCGAGAGCGCTACATATGTCGGGGTGACTGATGAGATCTATGAGCCGCAGAAAGACTACCTCGTAGTACTCGAATATGAGTTCATTGACGGTGAGAAGAATGATGTGGCACGTCTGTACGTCAACCCAACCAAGCAGACCACCACGCCTACGCTGGAGTGCGTGCAATCGGTGCAGTCCGGCAGCGGGGCAGAGCAGGGCGCTAACAGCAAGAGCGATGCCTCGAAGATAGCATCTGTCAACCTGCGCCAGGGCTCGAACACGCCGAAGATCTATATCGACGAGATACGCGTCGCCACCGCGTGGGACGACCTGTGGAACGATGATACTTCCGGCTCGGGCGATACGCCGGGCGATGATACCAAACCCGAGGTGACAGAGGTGGAGAACAACCTGATCGCTAACCCCGGCTTCGAGGACTATTCGTGCAGCCAGATCTTCGGCTGCTCGTTCGAGGACTGGTCGGGGCAAGGCGCCGGTGCTACTGCCGATGCGAGCGACAAACTGCTGGGCAATGTGGCACTATGCATGAATCCAACCTCCACTACGGTGCTGGATCAGCCTGTGGCGCTCAGCGATGCCAACTATGCCGCCGGCTCGAAGTTCGAACTGACGATGTACTACAAGGTCGTCACGATGCCTGCCGACGGCAGCGTGGCGATCGATTCCTACTGGGAAGCCGCTCCGGGCGGTGATGCCGAGGCAACCAAGGCGCATGACGCCGACGTGCTGCAACAGGTGCTGGCTACTACCACCACAGGCTGGCAGTGCGTGAAGGTGCAGACTACCAAACCCGCCAAATCATCCTACCTGCGCGTGCGGCTGAAGGTCTCCAAGAGCGCTAAGGTGCTCGCCGACGCGTTCAGCCTGGTGTATAAGGCTTCTACCGATCCGTATATAGAGGTGTCACCGCTCACCCTCTCGCCGCTGCAGGTGAATATCGGTCAGACGCAGGCTTACCCGACCGTACATATTCGGCAGGGGAACCTCAGTGGTGCAACCACCTTCGAACTCAGCGGCACGGATGCCGATCAGTTTGCGCTGTCGATGACATCGATGCCTGCCGACCAGGGTGAGGGCGATCTGATCATCACCTACAAGCCGACCAAAGCCGGCTCACATACTGCCCTGCTGAACATTGACAACCTGAGCCATACGGAATTGTTCCAGTCGATATCGCTCAAAGCCACGTGCGTCGATCCGTCGCAGCAGCCCGTGATCACCGTCACGCCAAGCACCGTCCCGGCATTCGAGGCGGTAGAGGGGCAGACGGCAACAAAGACCGTCAGCGTGACGAGCGCCAACTGTATAGATTATGTATATATGCGCGTGGACCATATCACCGGAGAAGGGTTCACCATCGACGGTACAATGCTGCCCAAGAACGCTACAAGCACCGTTACCATCAGCTTCAAACCCCAGGCAGCGGGTAGTTACGAATCCAAACTGACAATCTACTCGCAGAACGCCGATGATGTGGTGCTCACACTCACCGGGACAGCCGAAGCCAAGAGCGAGGAGAATATCGATTGGCAGACGACCTTCAACTGGCAGACCACCGATGCCCTCACACAGCTCAACGAACAGTTCGACGGCGCGGAGCACAACAAAACCCTTGTGCTCAATGGCTGGCAGAACGTGGCGGATCTGGATGCGCACCCGTGGTGGGGATTTGAGGAGAGCAAGACAACGCCCGCACGCGGCGACGGCAAGTACGCCAAGGCGACCGCTTACCAGTTCGGCAAATCCTATACCGCCGACTGGCAGATGTGGCTCGTCACACCGCTGCTCGACTATAAGAACACTGCCAACAAAGTGTTCACATTCAAGGTTATGGGCGAGTACCTCGCTGACGAGAATCAGGCAGCGCTGGAGATCTACTACATCGACCCGAACGCACCGGGCGAGCCGTTCTTCCAGGATCTGACAGAGAGTTTCAGTATTCCCAAGACCTCTGACGAGAATCTGACGTGGGTGCCGTTTATACTCGATCTCACGCCCTATGCCGAGACCATAGCGGATGTGTTCTGTATGGCGTTCAAATACGTAGGCCCGAATGGCGCAGACGGTGCGGTGACGTATTACATTGATGATGTGACATGGGGTGTCTATGCCTCCACGGCGTTGGAGAACCCTATGAGCAATCAGCAGTCAGCCATCAGCTGTCAGAAACTCATCCGCAACGGCGAGCTGCTCATCATCCGTGACGGCAAAACCTTCAACGCTCTCGGTGCAGAGGTTCATTAAGATCGCTTGCGACCTGCAAAATTAAAAAAGTGCTTTTCGGAGCACTTTTTTTTGTGTGAAAATTTGCATGTGTCGATTATTTTTTGTACCTTTGCAAGCGAATTATGGCTAAACTCTTAGACAACTATATTTTCGATGATCGGATGCGGTATGAGTCGCATCATCTGGTGTATTGCTATGCGGCGGAGGAAGAGCCGGTGCTGATCGGCGGATTTCTCGGCGCAGCCATCCTGTGCGTGAGGCTGATTAATAGCGAAGAGGGTGAACGGCGCGGAATTCCGCTTGATATAGAAAGTGAGCAGACGCAGGGATCCCTCTTTACCAGCTACGAGCAAGAGGTGATAGCGGACGATTGGGGACATATGTATGCCGAGATCCACCAACTCAACGATGCGTATATACAGTTAACCGTCAGCGAGCTGGGACTATCTGACCTCTGCCCCAACATGCGGCAATTGAGCATCGCCATGAATATGACGACTCGTTACATGCAACGCCTTGTGGTTGAAGTGTTCCATGAGCATATTTGGGAATATGAGTGGTGGACTATTCCATTCGCGCGGTGGCTGTTCAATGCCGGTCATGCTGAGACGTTCCGTCAGCGGATCTTAACCACCGATTGGATGGATCCGGCAATGGTAAACGCATTCGCCGAACCGCATAATCTGACAAACGAGCCGACATTCATCTTTGAGGGCGAAGATGCCGAGGATATTATGCGCCGGTATTGGGAGTGGCTGTGGGAGAGCGTTCGTAAGCGGGCGGCAGAAAGCCCCGATGCTGAGCAGCAACTGGCTCAAACAAGAGAGCAGATCCTGGCAGGAGAGACCAGTGACCGTTGCGTAGAAGATGACTTGCGCGAGTTGCCGACCGATACACAAAAACTCTTCCGCAAATGGATGACGCGGTGGACAGCATTTGTAACAGACAAGTTAGCTGCCACTGCACTGGATTCGTTCCCTGAGCAGCAACGCCAGACGCGGGTGGAGCAGGTGCTCTTCCCCGATGCGACGCTCACCTGCCCGGAGCCGAACAGATACACGCAGGTGCGCGACTATATCCATGACCGCAGCCGCTACGACGAAGTGTTCCTTGACTACTATAATTCACATACCCTCAACGACTTCTGCGAGCAGTTGTCGCGCATGTTCGGCTGGTATGTCAACCCCAACTCCCTCGGCAAAAGCCTCAAGCGCAAGAAAAAGTAAAGATTTTTGCCCCTTTTGCATGAAAAAGTGCGTAAGACGTTTGCAAATATGAAATATTTTTTGTAACTTTGCAGTCGAAACGAATAATATGACATCCGACGAGTTAAAACAAATCACACGACATCGCGAGAAACGTACCCTTGAGTACAAAGAAGCGTGGAGCGAGTTGCCCGGCAACTTGTTCGAGACTGTTTGCGCGTTTCTTAACCGTGACGGAGGTGTGATTGTATTGGGTGCACACGATGATGGCAGTATTACTGAGGGTGTTAATCCACGTGCCATTGATCAGATGTGTAAGAACATAGCCAACGTCAGCAACAATGCCGAGATGCTCAATCCAGCGTACTTGTTGCAGCCGGAGATAGTTGAAGTGGAAGATTCGTTGTGCGGTGACAAGGTTCAGGTAATCATTGTGCAAGTACCAGCCAGCAGTCAGGCTCACCGATTCAAAAACAAATACTACGACCGCAGCGTAGATGGCGATTACGAGCTCCGCACAGATGCTCAAATCAGCCAACTCTATTTGCGCAAGAGTGCCGATTATACGGAAGACACCATCTTCCCGTATCTCAAAATAGAGCATTTCAAAGAAGGTATCGTGAATAAGGCAAAGAACCTTATCCGAAGTATGCGTGAAGACCATCCTTGGCTAGCTTTGGACGAAATGGAGTTCTTTAAGACGGCTAATCTCTATCGTCAAGATACACGTACCGGAGAAGAAGGATTTACTTTAGCAGCGCTGATGCTATTTGGCAAAGACGAAATCATCCAGAGTGCGTTGCCATATTACAAAATCGACTGCGTTCTGAGACGTATCAATACCACGCGTTACGATGACCGCTATACCTCGTTTGGCAATATCATAGACGGCTATACAGAAGTTATGAACTTCTTTGAACGTTGTTTCCCTGATCCGTTCTTTATGGAAGGCGACCAACGCGTCTCGTTGCGCGATAAAGTGTTCCGCGAAGTGGTGTCCAATCTCCTCATTCATAGGGAATATCTGAACCCGGCTTTCACAATGATAGACGTTCGCATCGATCATGTGTTGGTACAAAACGCCAGTCGGCCGCTACGTACCGGTGTTCTCACGCCTGATAACTTTACTCCGCATCCCAAGAACCCCCATTTAGCAAACTTCTTCGTACAAATGGGGCGCGGTGAACATCTAGGTAGTGGTGTGCTCAATTTGTACCACTATGCCCCACTCTACATGGGCGCTGAGCCGACTATCACGGACGATGACATGTTCCGTATCCGTCTCAATATCGCAGAGGCAAAACGTGCTGAGTTGGCGATGATGCCAATCAATGCTCTGGTAAATACTACTGATTCTAAAAGTATGCTAAACAGTACAGAAAAGCAAGAAATTGGTCAGATAAGTATACAGCAAGCTAAGGAAGACCATACAGAAAACCATACAGAAAACCATACAGAAAAGTATCCCGGACTCTCACGAATTCAACGAGAGATACTTACAAATCTTAAAATCAACCCGAGTTATAGTAGGCAAGAATTATCTTCTATTATAGCTAATGCTTCATTGGGTGGTGTTATTTCCGCATTGAAGAGATTGCAAGAATTAGGTATCCTCCGCCGTGTTGGTCCAGACAAAGGTGGTCGTTGGGAGATAGTTGACTGATTTTCGAGGTCGCAATTTGCGACTATAATATATCGTCGGTTGCCAAAGACGTTAAATATAGCATAGGAACAACAGCGCATAGCGTTGCGCTGACAAAATAACATATTAACAGCATTGGCTATTATTCGCGTTCGAGAAAAAGGTCCGGAAAACTAATTTCTTAACAGAATTAGAAAAGCC
>CACZRD010000016.1 GCA_902783545.1 uncultured Bacteroidales bacterium | reverse complement strand
GTTCAGAGCGGCGAGAATCTGTTTCTCGCGGCGGTCTTGCGACTCAAATTTTACTTCACGAATCATAGTCTCTCCTCCTTAGTTTTTACGTGGGTCAATTGATTTAACAGCGCCTTGCTCTTTGGTTGTGCGGCCGTAGGTTCCGGTCACGCTCTTGAGAGCCTCATTAGCATCAACGCCTTTCTTGACAGCGTCCATGAACTTGCCCATGTGTACGTACTCGTAGCCGCAAACCTCATTGTCCTCGTCGAGGAACTCCTTGGTGATGTAGCCTTCGGTGAGTTGCAGATAACGAACGCCTTTGGCTTTCGTCGAGTAGAGCGTACCGCACTGCGATACAAGGCCCTTACCGAGGTCCTCAAGACCTGCGCCGATAGTCAGACCGCCCTCCGAGAAAGCAGACTGCGTACGGCCATAAACGATCTGCAGGAACAGCTCGCGCATAGCGGTGTTGATAGCGTCGCAAACGAGGTCGGTGTTCAGCGCCTCAAGGATAGTCTTGCCCGGCAGGATCTCAGCAGCCATAGCAGCCGAGTGGGTCATACCCGAGCAACCGATAGTCTCAACCAGCGCCTCTTCGATAACGCCGTCTTTTACGTTCAAGCTGAGTTTGCAAGTACCCTGTTGGGGTGCGCACCAGCCGATACCGTGCGTCATACCCGAGATGTCCTTGATCTCGGTAGCCTTCACCCACTTACCCTCTTCGGGGATAGGAGCGGGACCGTGCTTCGGACCTTTGGCTACTACGCACATTTCTTGTACTTCTTTCGAGTAAATCATGTGTTCTTGGTTTGTATTGTTGTTAATTAAGTTAGTTATTTTTTTCGAGATATCGACATATCGAATTATCGATATATCGAACGCGACCACAAAATTACAAAAAATATTTCATATTTGCAAATTTATGTTCAATTTTTTCTAAAATTTAATGATAAGGGCTATTTCCGCAGGGATTGCCCCTAAACTTTTCACGCGTTATTGCACTATGAGCAGACGGTCGCCGTTGGCTTGCGGAGTGATCTTGATATACACCGTGCTGTCCGGGAGCAGCGGCTCTATGATCTCCGGCCACTCGATGAGACAATAGTTGCCGGAGTACAGATACTCCTCCGCACCGAAGTCCATCGCCTCACGTATGTCCTTCAGACGGTAGCAGTCGAAGTGATACACCTCACCCCGATAGGGACGATCGACGTCATACACATTGACGATAGCAAAGGTAGGACTGTTGACGACATCCGTTGAACCCATCTGCTCACAGAGCTGCTTGATGAACGTGGTCTTACCTGCACCCATCTGCCCATCGAACGCATACACCCGCGCCTCGGGGTGCACGTTCAGTATTTCAAGGGCACTGACCGGCTCACCCTGCTCATTGAGCAGTTGAAGGTCGCAATTTTCGTCTTTTTTGATTGTATAAGTATGCATGTTCGTGCTTTTTATTCAATTCTCAGCGCGTTATTTTGGACTGAAAATACTCGTAAAGCTTTGTGCCTCTGCTATTTCCGAGCAGATTGATCCATTCGTCTTTTTCGGCTGAACCAGCGCGCTTGACTGAGCCGAAATATTGCAGAATCTTTTGCTTCGTAGCCGCGCCAACTCCCTGAATATCATCCAGTTCGCTATGTATCTGCTGCTTGCTGCGCTTCTTTTTGTGGTACGTGATAGCAAACCGGTGCACCTCATCCTGGATCTGAGTCAGCAGTCGGAAGGTCTCACTCGTGACAGGCATGCCGAACTCCATCGGAGGGAATCCATAGAGCAGGGTTTGTGTGCGGTGCTTGTCATCTTTCTTCAGTCCGGCGATAGGGATATGCAATCCCAACTGATCTTCGACCGCCTCGCGTATTGCATGCATTTGTCCGATGCCGCCATCGGCTATGATGAGGTTAGGTAACTCCTCATTATTATCAATCATCCGTTGATACCGTCGTCTGACTACCTCGCGCATCGTCGCGTAGTCGTCCTGGCCAACCACCTCGCGGACCTCAAACCGCTTGTAGTCGCCCTTGCTTGGCTTGGCTTTTCGGAACACCACGCAGGCGGATACTGCACTTGAGCCTTGTATGCTGGAGTTATCGAATGCATCTATGGTCATCGGTAGCACCGGTAATCCGATCAGATGTTGCAGCTCGGTCAATATACGAATTGCCCGTTGATCCGGATTAAGTTTGTCGGCTTGCTTGAGTCTGTCGGCTTTGTATTGGCGTACGTTCTGCGCTGCCAGATCCAGCAGTTTGCGTCTGTCACCGCTTGTGGCGATGTTGATGCGAATATCTTCGCCTACATAATCCGGCAAGAACGGAACGAGGATCTCTTTCGTTTGGCTCTCAAGCGTCTCACGTAGCGCTGTTATGCCGTACGCCAACAGCTCTTCACGGCTCTCGTCGAGCTTGCGCTTGCACTCCATCGTACGACCTTGTACGATACTGCCGTTGTGGACATGCAGCATGCTGATGTAGACCTGGTCATCCTGTTCGTCGTAGCCGAATACATCCAGTTCGCTGATGGAGGTGTTCGCTACCACCGTCTTCGACCGGAACTTCTCCACGAGCAGATATTGCTGCTTGACCTGCTCCGCCTGCTCGTAACGCATCTCAGATGCGAGCTGCTGCATCCGATCCATCAGTTGCCGGCTTATCTCATGGGCATCACCGCGGATGATCTTCTTGGCTGATTGGATATAGTCGTTATACTGCTCGGATGAGATACGCTGTTCACATATCCCGCAGCACTTCTTGATGTGGTACTTGAGGCAGACCTTGTACTTACCCTTCTGCACTCCTTCAGGCGTCATAGGCGTGTTGCAGGTACGTATGGGGTAGAGCTTATGAATGAGTTCGAGCACCGTATCAGCAGCAAACGAGAAACTGTACGGTCCGAAATATTCGCCACCGCGCCGGTCTTTCTGCCGCGTCTTGAAGATACGCGGATAGGCTTCCTTGGTGATACAGATATACGGATAACTCTTGCCGTCCTTAAGCAGGATGTTATAGTGCGGCTGGTATTGCTTGATCAGGTTGTTCTCCAGCAGGAATGCATCTTGCTCGCTACCCACCACCACATACTTGATGTCCGCTATGTGCGCCACGAGCTGGCGCGTCTTAAGCGAGGATTGGTCTTTGTTGAAATAACTGCTTACGCGCCGCTTGAGGTTCTTGGCTTTACCGACATAGATCACCGTTCCCTCTTGGTTGAGGTACTGATACACCCCCGGCTGCTCCGGAATGCGTTGCAGCAGCGAACGTATATGGTCGTCTTTGGAAGCCATCAGTTATCAGTTATTCATCCACCTCAATTTCCATCAGGCAGTCAATATCTACATTCTCGCCCTGCAGGTATTCGCGGCCGTTAAGACCGATCAGTTCAATCAGGCAGTTGACGTATATCTTCTTCACGTCCAACTTACGCACCAGCGCGATGGCCGCCTGCATCGAACCGCCCGTAGCGAGGATATCATCATGGATGAGCACCACGTCGTCAGGACCGAGTGCATCCTTGTGGATCTGGATGGTATCCATACCATACTCCTTCTCGTAGCTGACCTCGATGGTTTCATACGGCAGTTTGCCATGCTTGCGGACAGGCACAAACCCTGCACCCAGCTCCATAGCCAATGCCGGCGCGAGGATGAACCCGCGCGACTCAATGCCTACTACCTTGGTGATGCCTTTCTGACGGTACACATCCGCCAGCTGCTTGCACATGAAGCGCAGTTCCTCGGGGTTAGCGACGATGGTTGTGATGTCCTTGAATTGGATTCCCTTCTTGGGGAAATCAGGCACGTTACGTACGTCCTTTTTTAGTTGCTCTATTGTCATAGTTGTATTAATTGTTCCACGTGAAACATCGCGTTCGGCAACGCAGTCGCATCGGATGCTAATGATTACCTGCCCATCAGCACGAGCAGCACGCTGATATCGTTGGGGCTGACGCCGGGTATGCGCGAAGCATCGCCGATAGTCTTGGGCTGCAGACGGGTAAGTTTCTGCCGCGCCTCGGTAGAGAGCGATTGCAGTTCGCCATAGCGGAAGTCGGCAGGGATCTTGATAGCATCCAGCCGGCGCAGTTTGTCGGCAGCCATACGCTCGCGGGCAATATACCCACTATACTTGATATCCACCTCTGTGCTGTCAATGATCTCGTCCTTACGGTCAGGCAGGGATGCTATCATCTCCTGTAGCGTACTGTCAAGAACTATCAGATCACGCAGTTCGATGTTCGGTCGCATAAGCATGTCACGCAGCGAACCGTGAGCCGAGCTGGCGGCGTAGCCCCGTTGCTCCAGCAAGGCACGGAACACAGGCGTAGCACAAGAGGTGGACTGCAGGTAATCGGTCAGGCGGCGCTTGGCTTCCTGCTTGGATGTATATAAACCATAGCGCTCTGCGTTAGCCAAACCTAATTCGTAAGAACGCGTGGTCAGGCGTTCGTCGGCATTATCCTGACGGAGCAGGATACGGTACTCGGCGCGTGAGGTAAACATCCTGTACGGTTCATCTACGCCCTTGTGCGTCAGATCGTCAATCAGCACGCCTATATAACTTTCATCCCGCAAGAGGATGAACGGCTTGCCATTCGTTATATTCTGATGCGCATTGATGCCTGCCACGATACCTTGACCGGCTGCTTCCTCGTAGCCTGTTGTGCCGTTGATCTGTCCGGCAAAGAAAAGGTTGCGGATGAGCTTGGTCTCCAATGTCTCGTGCAGTTGCGTCGGGTCGAAATAATCGTACTCTATCGCATAGCCCGGACGGTACATCACGCAATGCTCCAGTCCGCGTACACTGTGCAGGGCTTCGAGCTGGATCTGCCAAGGCATGGACGAACTGAATCCGTTGACGTAATACTCGTTGGAGTCCACGCCTTCGGGTTCGAGGAAGAGTTGGTGCTGATCTTTGTCAGCAAAGGTGATGATCTTCGTCTCTATACTCGGGCAGTAACGCGGGCCGATACTTTGGATCTGTCCGTTATACAGCGGCGAGTCCGGTAATCCCCTGCGCAGGATATCGTGTGTGGTGGGGTTGGTGTAGGTGATGAAGCAACTCATCTGCTTAAGTTCGCGCTTCACGTCGGGCAGGTAACTGAACTTCTCCTCCGTGATATCGCCTTGCTGCTCCTGCATGGCAGAGAAGTCTATCGTACGCTTGTCCAGCCGCGCCGGAGTGCCGGTCTTCATGCGGCGGGAGATGAACCCAGCTGCCACCAACTGCTCCGTCAGACCTATACTTGCTTTTTCAGCGATGCGACCGCCGGGTATCTGCATTCTGCCAAAATGCAATAATCCCGATAAGAACGTGCCGTTAGTCAGCACAACTGCCCGCGCCTTAAATTGCACACCAAGACGCGTCTCAACGCCTGCAACAGCAGGCTTATTATCTTGATTATCAATTAGTAATCGGATAACCTCATCTTGCCATATATAGAGGTTGTCGGTTGTGGTCAGACGCTTGATCCACTGCTGGATGAACTGCTTGCGGTCGCTTTGGCTACGCGGACTCCACATGGCGGCTCCTTTACTCTTGTTGAGCATACGGAACTGTATGGCAGAACGATCCGTGACGATACCCATCTGTCCGCCAAGCGCATCTATCTCCCTGACGATCTGCCCTTTGGCTATTCCTCCCACAGCAGGGTTGCAACTCATCTGTCCGATGGTATTCATATCCATCGTGACAAGCAGGGTCTTGCTGCCAAGCCGCGCTGCAGCAGAAGCAGCCTCGCATCCTGCGTGGCCTGCACCTACAACAATAATATCATATTCAAAATCAGCCATAAGGTCTTATCCGATCAGGACGGTCATCTACGGTGCCATTTCCATTGACCGTTATACGAGTTGTTGTGAACCGTCCGGAGCTTGGGGCGGAATGCATCTTCATAATAATGAATCTCTTCCGCCTTGTTCGTTGACCTGTTCCACAATATACCCGATATATCAAACCGCAGATTCTTATTGATCCGGTTATGTTTGATATAGGCATTTCCGGCTACGGTCATGAACCGGCGTTTATGTTCGTCAACGTACTGCTCCGGGCTGACATCGCCGTAGGTAGAGGTGCGCGTCTTGACCTCTACGAACACGATGTAGTCGGCATTCTCGGCGATGATGTCAATCTCTATGTTCCCAAGTCGCCAGTTGCGCTCCACGATCTTGTAGCCATGTGCAAGCAGATACTCGCATGTAGCATCCTCGCCCAAGTGACCTATTTCGTTATGGAGTGCCACGTCGGTTACTTGCTGCGTTTGCGGATGAACCGTTTTTTCTGCTCCCCTTCTGCCGGAGCGGCAGCAATGAGTGCACGTGCATCCTGCTCGGTCATGTGTTCCACATCGGTGGATTTGGGTATGCGGTAGTTCGCCTCGCCCTGTTTGATATATGCTCCATAACGACCACGCAGCACTTTGATCTCTCCCCAGTCATGGATAGGCAGAGAAGCATTTTGCTTCTGCTCAACGAGTGCAACGGCGTTTTCGAGAGTCATACTGAAGGGATCAGCACCCTTGGGCAGCGAGGCAAAAGTCTTACCGATACGTACGTACGGTCCGAACTTTCCGTCGGCTATCACCACCTCATCGCCATTGTGTTCGCCTAAGGTGATGGGCAATGCTTGGGCAAACAGTTGCAAGGCTTCGTCCAGCGTGATGGTGAAGATCGACTGATCTTTCTGCAGCGATGCGAACCGAGGTTTGTCGCCTTCGGTGCTGCCGATCTGCACGCAAGGGCCGTTCTTTGTGATGCGTACTATCACCTCCTCGCCTGTCTGCGGGTCAACGCCTAACACCCTGCCTGCAATCTTGCCGGAGGGCACTTGGTTGATGAGCGGATGGAAAGTATTGTAGAACTTGTCAACCACCTTTGTCCAGTTGGCTTTCCCCTCGGCAATCTTATCGAAGTTCTGCTCCTCTTTTGCGGTGAAGTCGTAGCTCAGGATTGCAGGGAAGTTCTCCACGAGGAAGTCGTTGGTTATGCGTCCAAGATCCGTTGGCAGCAGGCGTTGCGACTCTGCGCCGACGTTCTCTTGCTGTTTCTTTTCGCCGATGACACCGTTCTTGAGTGTCAGGGTGGTGTAGGAACGTTTCTGCCCCGGTACGTTTCCGCGATGCACGTAGTCACGTGCCTGTATCGTCTCGATGATCGTAGCGTAGGTTGACGGACGGCCGATCTCCAGTTCCTCCATCTTCTTCACCAGTGTGGCTTCGTTATATCGCGGCGGTGCAGCAGTGAAGCTCTCACGACCGACACATTTGTCCAGAGTGAGTGTAGCCCCTTCCGTCATCGCAGGCATGAGTCCTGCCGACTCCTGCTCAACGTCATCGTCCGTCGATTGCACATACGCGCGCATGAATCCGTCGAACAGCACTACCTCGCCGCTGGCTACGAACAGGTACGGCGATGCGGTGGTGCTGATCTCTATGCGGGTCTGCTCGAGTTCGGCATCCGCCATCTGCGAGGCGAGGGTACGCTTGCGGATCAGGTCGTAGAGTTTGCGCTCGTCCTCATTGCTGCCGGCTCGCTCGTGGTTGATATATGTAGGACGGATAGCCTCGTGTGCTTCCTGTGCACCTTTGCTGGTAGTGTGGTACTGACGCGTCTTGTGGTACTCGGCGCCGTAGGTCTCGATGATCTGTTTCTTGGCTGTACCGATAGCCAGTGAGGAGAGGTTCACCGAGTCCGTACGCATGTACGTGATCTGTCCGGCCTCGTAGAGTGACTGCGCCAGACGCATCGTCTTCGATACGGGGAAATGCAGTTTGCGTGCAGCTTCCTGTTGCAGCAGCGAGGTGGTGAACGGCGGCGCCGGAGTGCGTTTGACGGGACGCTTCTGTATTGTTTGGATAGTAAATGTCGAGTCCGTGCAGCTCATGAGGAAAGTGCGTGCTTCCTCTTCCGTAGCAAAACGGTGGTTGAGCTCGGTGTGGAGGGTCACTTTTGCGCCTTGCTGATCCTTGCCCGTGAAGTCTGCCGACACCTTGTATTGCGCTGTCGGAACGAACTGCTCTATCTCTCGTTCGCGCTCTACCACCAACCGCACGGCTACGGACTGCACGCGTCCGGCACTCAGTCCGGCGGACACCTTACGCCACAGCACGGGACTGAGTTCAAAACCTACTATACGGTCGAGCACGCGACGCGCCTGCTGCGCATTAACAAGGTTATAGTCTATATCCCGCGGATGGGCGATAGCATCCTTGATAGCCGATTCGGTTATCTCGTGGAACGCTATACGGTGTGTACGAGCGGGTTGGAGATTCAGTACCTCTTTCAGATGCCAGGCTATGGCTTCTCCCTCGCGGTCCTCATCGGATGCCAACCAAACCGTCTCGGCTTTGTTTGCCTCCTTGCGCAGGGTTTCAATCAGGTGAATCTTGCTCGGCTCAAGCACATAGTTAGGAGTATAACCATTCTCAAAGTCAATACCGATATTCCGTTTGCCTGTACCCTCGATGTCACGGATGTGGCCCTGTGACGACAGTACATGATAGTCGGAACCTAAGAACTTCTCAATCGTTTTGGCTTTCGCCGGAGACTCAACAATTACTAAATTTTTACTCATTATATCTATTGCATGAAATATTTGGAGTACCCTTTGGATACAATTTTTCAAAAAAACGGCTGCAAAGTTACAATAAATTTTCCAAATTTGCAAATAGTTTGTGATTTTTTTATTTTGTTTGGCGAAAATTTGGAAATGTGCAATATTTATTGTAACTTTGTATGCGAATTGTAAATTGTATTAACAAATTCATGATTATGGAACCTATTTTGATTGACCTCAACGACTACGAACGGACGGGTGAAGGAGCCAATGGTGCCAGTTTCAACCACAAGACGGACAAGAACATCATGATGAAGCTCTACTTACGCAACTTCGAATCGGCGCGTATGGAGCTTGAGATGGCAAAGAAAGTGTATCAGCTGGGAATTCCCTCGCCCGAACCCGGTGATCTGGTTACAGACGGCGAGCGGATGGGTATTCGTTTCCGTCGTATTGACGGCAAGAAATCCTACTCGCGTGCCTGCGGCGATAATCCTGAGCGCACGGAGGAATACGCCCGTGAGTTTGCGCAACTCTGCCTTAAGCTCCATAACACGCATGTGGACACCACGCTGTTTGAGGATGTCAAAGACCGTCAATACCGCTGGCTGAAGGAAAACCCGTTCTTCACGGATGAGGAGAAAGCCAAGTTGCGTGCATTCATCGCTGCTGCACCGGATACGGATACGGCTATCCATGGCGACTTGCAGTTCTCGAACGGCATCTTTGTGGAGAAAGACGGCGTACATACGCCGTACTTTATTGACCTTGGTGACTTCTGCTACGGCTATCCGATGTTTGACATCGGTATGGTGTATCTGTGCTGCAAACTCAACGACGAGTCATGGACGCTGGAGCAATACCACATGTCCAATGCCACGGCTGCACGGTTCTGGGATGCGTTTGCCAAGGAGTATTTCCTATCGCCCGACTGCCCCATTGAGAACTGCGGACCGGGTGCAGACCTCGTAGAGATAGAGAAGACCGTTCGGATCTATGCAGGCTTGAAGACCCTGCTTGTTGAGAGCTGCACACATCGCCCTATGCCGGAGTTCCGCGCTGTACTGAAGGAGACCCTGTTGAAGTAACAAGAATGAACGCGTTGGGCGATAATCCGGTGTATCACATCCCCGCCATGCTCGGCGAGGTACTTGACGGTTTGCTGATTGACAAAAGCAAGCCGCAGGTGTTTGTGGACGCCACGTTCGGCGGCGGTGGTCACAGTCGGGGTATCATCGGACGTATGGGTAAGCAGTCACGGCTGTTCGGTATAGACCAGGATCTGGATGCCTACGCCAACCGCATTGACGATGAGCGGTTCACGTTCGTGAGGAGTAACTTCCGCTACGTGGCGAACTTCATGGACTACTACGGCGTTAGTCAGGTAGATGGCATCCTGGCGGATCTGGGAGTGAGTTTTCATCACTTCGATGCCGCTGAACGGGGATTCTCGTTCCGCTATGATGCGCCGCTCGACATGCGCATGAACGCCAAGCAGCGGCTCACGGCGGCGGAGATCGTCAACAGTTATACGGAAGAAGAACTGGCACGTGTGCTGTACCTGTACGGCGAGTTCGGCAACTCACGCGCTATCGCCGCGCAGATCGTCCGCAAGCGCGCACAAGAAGCGATACTCACCACCGGGCAACTGCAAGACTGCGTGCGGCTGAAGGACAAACAGGATTACGCACGTCTGTTCCAAGCCCTGCGCATCGAGGTGAACGACGAGCTGGGTGCGCTACGCGAACTGCTGCAAGCATCGGTAGAGTTGCTTGCGCCGGGAGGAAGACTGGTGATACTGACCTATCACTCCCTCGAAGACCGTATCGTGAAGAACTTCATGCGCTCAGGTAACACCGAAGGAACGATAGAGAAAGACTTCTACGGAAAGCCGCTTACGCCGTTCCGCGTGATAGAGAAAGGCCGCACAGCCTCAGCCGAGGAAGTTGCACGCAACCCACGCGCACGTAGTGCCAAACTACGTGTGGCGGAAAAACTGACTACTGAGAACTGATTATTGATAACTGACTACTGAGCAATGGACAAACGACTGAGTTTACTGCAAAAGATCCTGAACGGAGACATCTTCCGTAGCGAGAAGGTTGCACAGCAATACCCGCTGCTGGTGCTCATTGGCGTGTTTATCTTCGTGAGTATCCTCATGGGGTTTGTGTCCGAATGGCAGTATGTGCGCATCGGTGCGCTCAAGAAGGAGCTCCACGATGCCCGCAACGAGGAACTGACCATCAGTTCGGAGCTGGTCAACAGCACGCGTCAGTCGGCTGTCGCCCGCACGCTCAAGGAGAACGGCAGCCCACTCCGTGAAGCCAACACACCCATCATCGTCATAAAATGACAAGATGGTAAATGAACAAATGATAAAATGAACTGATGGATCCACGTCAAAACGCCATATTCCGTTTCGCCCTTGTGTTCCTGCTCATAGCGGCAGGGTTTGTGGCTGTGCTTGTATATATCATCCGCATCCAGTGGTTCGAGCGCGACAAGTGGATGCAGATGGTCAACACCCAGAAACCCAACGCCACGGTCATCGCTCCGCAGCGCGGTAATATCCTCGACTGCGAGGGACGACTGCTCGCCAGCAGTATCCCCGGATACTATGTCTATATGGACACCCGTGTACCGGCGCTGCACCAGGGCGGCGATACCCTATTCTACCGCTACGTGGACAGCATAGCCATCGGACTGGCACGTATCCTGCCGGAGAAGACGGCTGCGGACTACAAGAAGATGATGGTTAAGTCGTTTAACAAGCAGAACGGCAAGACCGCTTCCGGGCAGCGACGCGAGAACGGCAGTTACCTCAAGCTCTGTCCGCACCGAGTGTCGTATATCCAGAAGCGTGAGATAGAGCAGTTGCCTCTCTTCCGGCGTGGTTATTACAAATCCGGCATACAGTTCGTCGGATCACCGCAACGCAAGAAACCTTTCGGTTCGCTTGCCTCACGTACGCTCGGTACGATCTTGAGCAACGGCAAAGGTAACGCAGGTCTGGAAAAAACCTTCGATACGGAATTGCACGGCATTGACGGTCTGGCTCTGCGCGAACGTATGGGCGGCAAGTGGGAAGATGTGTCTGTCCGTGAAGCCGTCAACGGCTATGACATCGTTACCACCCTTGATGCTAACCTGCTTGATATCACAGAGACAGCTCTTCGTGGTTGTCTGGAACGCACACAGGCGGATTGGGGCTGCTGCATCCTCATGGAAGCCAACACCGGTAAGATCCGTGCTATTAGCAATCTTGACCGTAACATCGACGGTTCGTACAGCGAAAAAGCCAACCACGCCGTGACACGTGTAGAACCCGGTTCGACATTCAAGACGATAGCGATGATGGCAGCTCTTGATGACGGAAAGGTGAATCTCACTGATACATTTGAAGTCTATAGCAAAGGCTGGACGTACCTGAATGCGCGCCACACGGACGCACACCCGAAAGATACGATCTATACTCTGCGCAGCGCACTCGCTATTTCATCGAACATCGCCTTTGCAAAGATGATTCTCAATAGTTACGACAAGAAAGCCTCGAAGTTCGTGGACAAACTCCAGAGTATGGGTATCCGCGATAGCGTTTATAGTGAGATTCCCGGCGCACAGAAACCGCGCATCGATGTGCCGAAAGATGCCGTAACCCTCTCGCGTATGGCCTATGGTTACTCAGTCGAGCTCACGCCGATGCAGATCCTCACGTTCTACAACGGCATAGCTAACGACGGCAGGATGATCCGTCCTTACCTCGTAGAGCGTATCATGGATGATGACGAGGTCATCCGTGAATTTGGCACCGAGACGCTGAAAGCCAGTATGTGTCGTCGCAGTACCCTCGAAGAGATGAAACTTGCTTTGCACGACGTCGTTTGGGACAACCACCTCGGCACCGCGTCCGTCAACCCGTGGCGGCAACCCAAGGCACAGTCCAAACTCGTACCGATAGCCGGTAAGACCGGTACGGCACAGCTCTTCCGCAATGGACGGTATCAGTCGCGCGAACATAGAATGACCTTCGTCGGTTACTTCCCCGAAGACAAA
Source organism: uncultured Bacteroidales bacterium (assembly GCA_902783545.1). GTDB lineage: Bacteria > Bacteroidota > Bacteroidia > Bacteroidales > Paludibacteraceae > Colicola. The sequence goes on along the minus strand of CACZRD010000016.1, from coordinate 27,799 downwards.
CCGCAATATACCTGTCTGTGCATGGTTGAGCACCCTAAGAACTACGGTCTTTATGACGCAGGAATGGACTGCGGCAGCGTAGTCCGCAAGATCGCCGAGAAGACCATTGTGTATGCAGGTCACTATATCATCAAAGGTGACAGCCTCGTGTATGAAAAGAACAAATAACTTTAATTGTAATTGTGTAAATTGCAAATAAAATGATATTAAGCGAATTACTAAAAGCTATTGAACCGATCAAGGTGGTTGGTAGTACAGACGTTGATGTTCACGCCATTCAGTTTGACTCGCGCAAGGTCGAGAAAGGCGATCTGTTCGTTGCACAAGCCGGTACGGCGGTTGACGGTCACACCTTTATTCCATCGTGTGTGGAACGAGGGGCGAACGTGATTATCCTAGACAATAGTCAGTACTTGAACGAGGTTCAACCGGGGGTAACATATGTGTTGGTCAAGAACTCGGAGGAAGCTCTCGGTCTGTTGGCGCACCAGTGGTACGGATGCCCGAGTGAGAAACTGACACTCGTTGGCGTCACCGGCACAAACGGCAAAACCACTATCGCCACGCTGCTGTATGAGATGGTACGTGCGCTTGGTCACAAAGCCGGATTGATCTCCACGGTCGTCTATTACGTGGATGGCAAAGCGTTCCCTTCCACCCACACTACGCCCGACGCACTCGCACTCAATGCTCTGCTCTCGCAGATGGTGGAGGCAGGTTGCGACTATGCCTTCATGGAGGTCAGCAGTCATAGTATAGCGCAGGAACGTATAGCAGGGTTGCAGTTTGCCGGAGCGATGTTCACCAACCTCACACGCGATCATATTGACTACCACAAGACTTTCGACAACTACCGCGATACGAAGAAACGCCTGTTTGACAACCTAAAGAAGACCGCCTTTGCCGTTACCAACGCCGATGACAAGAACGGTCTCGTCATGACGCAGAACACGCGCGCGAAGGTCTTCACCTATTCCGTACAGAGTATGGCCGATCATCGCGGCAAGATTCTCGAGGAAGGCTTCGACGGGATGCTTCTGAGTATTGACAATCAGGAAGTATTTGTGCCTCTCGTTGGTCGTTTCAACGTCAGCAATCTGCTGTGTATCTATAGTACAGCACTCTGTTTGGGCTTCGATAAGATGGAAGTGCTGCGTATCCTCAGTGCCCTCAAGCCTGTCAACGGTCGCTTCGAGACTATCCACTCGCCCAAAGGCTGGACAGCAATCATCGACTATGCCCACACTCCGGATGCCGTGGAGAATGTCATCAGCACCATCAACGAGATATTGAATAGTCAAAAGCCGACAGCCAATGGCCAAAAGCCAAAGTTAATCACCATCGTCGGCTGTGGCGGCAACCGTGATAAAGGCAAACGTCCGATGATGGCGCAGATTGCCAAGCGCGGCAGCGGACAACTCATCCTCACCAGCGATAATCCCCGTGACGAGGAGCCACGCGACATCCTCAATGATATGATTGCAGGTCTCACTGAGGACGAACTGCGCAGCACACTCGTGATTGAAGACCGCGCCGCAGCTATCCAGACCGCCTGCACCCTCGCGCAAAACGGTGACGTCATCCTCGTTGCCGGCAAGGGACATGAGGATTACCAGATCATCAAAGGCGTCAAGCACCACTTTGATGACCACGAACAAGTCCGTAAGTACATTTAAGCACGAAACAATAGCATCGTCTATGAATCACGAATTTATACTGATTAACATCATTGGTTTTGACAAGCCCGGTGTGACATCCGCAGTGACGGAGGTGTTAGGTCGATACGGCGCTTACGTACAGGATATAGGTCAGTCGAACCTGCATCATCAGCTGAACTTGAGTATCCTCATCCGTATTGACGACCCCAGCACGAGTGGCGACATGATCAAAGAAGTGTTGTTCTGTTGCTCACGATTGGAGATGATTGTGCGCTTCACGCCCCTGACGGAGGAGGAATATGCAGCGTGGGTCGGTCGGCAGGAGCAAGACCGCTATGTCATCACCCTGTTGGCTCGCGAGATCAACGCACGGCATATAGCCCGCGTGACAGAACTGGTAGCCAGGCGACAACTGAACATCGACAATATCCTTCGCTTGAGTGAACGCCCGAGCGTTGAGGTGCCAATTGACAAACGCCACAGCTGTATCGAGTTCTCGCTGCGCGGCAAGCTTCCTGACCGTGAGGCATTACAACGCGAACTGCTGGAAGTATCGCGTGAGGAGGGCATTGATATATCGTTCCAGAAGGATGATATGTTCCGCCGTAACAGACGACTGATATGCGTAGATATGGATTCGACATTCATCCAGACCGAGGTCATCGATGAGCTCGCTATGCGTGCCGGTGTAGGTGACGAGGTGAAAGCTATCACGCTATCCGCTATGCGTGGCGAGATAGACTTCAAGGAGAGTTTCACGCGCCGCGTGGCACTACTCAAAGGTCTGGATGCAAGTGTTCAGCAGGATATAATCGACAATCTCCCTATCACCGAGGGCGCCGACCGCCTCTTCACTATCCTCAAGAAATGCGGGTTCAAGATCGCTATTCTCTCCGGCGGATTTACGTTCGTGGGTAAGTACCTGCAGCAGCGTTTCGGCGTCGATTATCTGTATGCCAACGAACTGGAGATCGAGGACGGCAAGTTCACCGGCCGTTATCTGGGCGATGTGGTGGATGCCAAGCGCAAGGCCGAGCTACTCGAACTCATCGCACAAGTAGAGCATATTGATCTGGCGCAAGTCATAGCCGTAGGCGATGGTGCCAACGATCTGAACATGCTTGGTAAAGCGGGTTTGGGTATAGCCTTCCACGCCAAACCGAAAGTCAAGGAGAGTGCCAGCCAAGCTATCTCTACCGTCGGGTTGGATGGAATATTGTACTTCCTGGGCTTCAAGGACTCGTTCCTCAAGTAGTAATGTGACATGTAACGATGAGTAAGATACAAGACAAGAACCGTTTATATCTGTTTCTGCGACCATACGTGGACTGGATGTTCCGTCACTCGTATCGTAACTTTCAGTATGTAGGGCGAGAGAATATCCCTACGGACGGCGCGGTTATCTTCGCTCCTAATCACACGAACTGCCTGTGTGATGCGATGGCTATCCTCGGCATCGACCGAAGACAGAAGGTATTCGTGGCACGGGCAGATATCTTCCGTGACCCCAAGCAGGCAAAGATCCTGAACTGGCTGAAGATCATGCCAATGCGTCGTATGCGCGATGGTGCAAGCGAGGTGTTGCATAATGATGATACAGAGAACAAAGCTATCGACACATTGCATGATGGCGTACCGTTCTGCATCCTGCCGGAAGGCAGACACCGCCCGATGCATTCGCTCTTGCCGCTCGGCAAAGGGATCTTCCGTATAGCACTGCGAGCCAACGATGAGTTCGGCAAACAGAAACCCATATATATCGTGCCCGTGGGGCTGGAGTATGGCGACTACTATCACCTGTGGGACAGTCTGACAGTGAACATAGGCAAACCGATTAATGTAACGGAGTTTGTGAAGCAGTACACCAGTGAGCATACTCAGGATGGCGAGGAGGTGAACCGCCCGCAACTCATCCTTGCGCTGCGCGAAGAACTGACCCAACGTATGCGCGAACAAATATTGTGGGTACCCGATGACGAACATTATGCCGAGAACATTGCCAAGCTACAGGCTAATCCGCCGGCGCCGTTCAATCGGTTCCCAAAGCACAGGATTCCCCGTTGGGTACTGCTGATCATTCTGGTGCTGCTCTCGCCGTTGTTCCTCATCAGCGCCGTATTGACTCTTCCTCTGTGGGGTATGTGGCTGCTCATCCGCTGGAAGGTCAAAGACCCCGCTTTCCATAACTCCGTGCAGTATGTCTGGCAGTTGCTGATCATCCCGCTGAACTTCTTCATCACATTGCCGTTCTGGATGTTCCTGCAGGAATACATCTATCAAGTGAGACTATTCAAACATTCCAAATAATGATACGAGTTTATATTATCATCGCACTTTACGTGCTTGTACCGGTGCTGATCATCGAGTGCTTCAAGCGTTGGACTTGGATGCAGAAGATCGGCACCGTGGTTGCTGCTTATGCCGTAGGTATCATCTTTGCCTTGACAGGTTTTGTACATTTTGAGCCTGGCACGGATGCGGCACTCAGTTTCAGCAAACTGCAATCTACAATCATGTCCGTCACAGTCCCGCTGGCTATCCCCTTGATGCTGTTCAACTGTGACTTCAAACTATGGACGAAAGCCTTGCCCAAGACGCTCTGGTCGCTGGTGGGCGGTATTGCTGCCGTGTTAACAGCAGTCATCAGCGGGTACTTCATCTTCCACACACCCGAAGTGCCGGAGTTCAACAAGGTTGCTGCTATGATGACCGGTATCTACACCGGCGGTACGATGAACTTCAACGCTCTCGGCGCCTCACTCGGCGTTGATAAGACCGTCATGGCTATCGTCCTTGCCTTCGAGATGGTGTTCACCACGCCGTATATCTTCTTCATAATCGGCGGCGGATACAAGGTGTTCCGTAAGATCCTGCCGTACGATGACGTGACACGCAAGGGACGCAAAGACGAAGAGGTGGAGACGAAGGATATTGAGAACTACGCCGGAATGTTCTGCCGCAAGAATATCGGCGGTATGTTTGCAGGTCTTGGACTGAGTGTACTGTTCCTCGCCATTGGTGCTGGATTAGCATTGTTGCTGACCGGTACGCTCAACGAGCTCGTTGTGATCCTGACGATCACCACGCTCTCTATCATCGCTTCGTTCTTCAAGAAAGTACGCGAACTGCCGAAGACCTTCGAGCTCGGCATGTTCTTCATCCTGATTTTCTCCGTCATTGTGGCTTCGCTGTTCGACATCCATAGCGTCAACGGCGGTTCGCTGATGATCGGTCTGTTCGTGCTGTGGGTGATGCTCGTAGCTGCGGGATTGCATCTATTGCTGTGCAGGATCATGCATGTCAGCGGCGACCTGTTCTGCGTGAGCCAGATTGCCCTACTCTGCTCTCCTCCGTTCGTACCGCCCGTAGTCGGTGCGATGAAGAATAAGAAAGTGCTTATCTCCGGTATAGCTATCGGTCTCGTCGGTTACGCCATCGGCACTTACCTCGGCGTTGCTATAGCATACATATTGTCATAATAATCCAGAAATTCCAGAAAACAATGAAGAAATATTTTATCCTCTGTTTAATGGCGTTGATGCCGCTCATGCTATTTGCTAAAAAACAGCCCAAACCCCAAGAGGTTGACTCCCTCGGCCGTAAGATCAAGACCGGTTGGAACTTCGGTATCCTGCCGTCCATCGCCTATGACGCTGACTATGGTTTCCAGGGCGGTATATTGACCAACGTCTATTACTACGGCGACGGCTCGCAGTATCCCGAGTATATCCACTCTATTTATTTCGAGGGAGCGTATACCACCAAGCACCACGGCATATTCCGTCTGAACTACGACTCGAAGTACCTCATTCCGGATCACCGGCTCACATTGGACGCCACCTATCTGCCCGATGCTATGTGCGACTTCTACGGTTTCAATGGTTATCAGTCAATCTACCATCTCAATTGGCATAACTGGAATAAGAATACCGATAAATGGAACAAAAAGCCCGAACAGCTGAGTACTGACGACTATCGCACGCGTGTGTTCTATAAATATAAACGCGACCTGATCCGTGTAGCGGGTGATATCGAAGGTACAATCTACAAAGACCTCAAGTGGAATGCAGGTCTCGGTGTGCTCGGGTATATCATCGACGACTGCGATGTAAACATGCTCAATGGCAAGAAACGTCCGTTTGACCCGTCCAAAGAACGCTGGGAACAGAAAGCCCTGGATCCGAGTGCCGAGCTCCTCTACGACAAATACAAGACATGGGGACTGATCGGTGCGGATGAGATGAACGGCGGCTGGCATCCGTATCTGCGTGGAGGTATAACCTACGATACCCGTGACAAACGTCAAGGCCCGAACAGAGGCGTCTATACTGACTTGTTCCTGACCTATTCCGCAGCGTTCAATGCCGGCTACGGACAGCAGGCTACTGCCGGCTACAACCATCTGCAGTTCAACTTCACGTTCCGCCACTATGTGCCGTGCTACAAGGACAAAAACGGCATTGACCGCATCACCTTCGCCTACCGGATCGGTGTGCAGAACCTTATCGCCGGACGATCGCCGTTCTACATGAACAATTACATGAACACCCTGTTCATCCAGCGCGTGTACTACGAGGGATTAGGCGGCGGTAACTCCGTACGCGGTATGATGGCTAACCGCATCCTCGCCAACGGTTTTGCGTTCGTCAATGTCGAGTTCCGCTTCCGCGTTGTGAACTTCGATATCGGACGTCAGCACTTCTTCATCGGATTGAACCCGTTCTGCGACCTCGGTATAGTCACCCAGCCGTATAACCTCGATGATCTCGTCAAGATGCACACCAATGGCACATACACTACCCTGCAAGCCAGTATGAAGGCGGCGGATGACAAGTATGAGGACTACTTCTCCACGAACATAAATGACATCTACCGTCCGCATTTGACAGCCGGTCTGGGACTGAAGATCGGTATGAACGAGAACTTCGTTCTGTCAGCTGACTGGGGAATGCCTATTGACAAGCAGGATAACGGCAAGTGGGCGAACTTCTATGTGAAGATGGGCTATCTGTTCTGATCACTATATCGAATCGGATGACACGAGAGAAAGAAATAGTACGCATCACCCTGTGGGGTAGTGTAGTCAATGTAGCACTGACTATACTCAAGTTCGCAGCAGGTATCATCGGATGCTCTGCTGCGATGATTGCCGATGCTGTGCATTCGCTAAGCGACCTGCTGACGGATTTTGTAGTCCTGCTGTTTGTTAAGATCAGCAGCCGCCCGGCTGACAGCGATCATCCTTACGGCCACGGGAAGTACGAGACTTTAGCCACGAGTATAGTGGCTATTGCGCTACTGGCAGCAGGCGGAGTGCTGGCTGCGGAGGGTATAGAAAAGATCATGAGCGTGATGCATGGTGAGCCTTTGACAGTCCCCGGACGCATTGCACTATGGGCAGCGCTTATCAGCATCGCTGCCAAGGAGATCATCTACCAACTGACGGTACGCGTGGCTCGTCGTGTTGACTCGTCAGCACTGGAGGCTAATGCGTGGCACCATCGTACGGATGCATTGTCATCTATAGCCACAGCTATCGGTATAGGTGGTGCATTGTTGTTCGGCGGCGCGTGGGCGGTACTGGATCCTATTGCCGCCGTGCTGGTAAGTATCTTTATCATCATAGCCGCTTGCAAACTGCTTCATGAGGCGATACAGGACTTACTGGAGAAACGCTTGCCGGAATCTGTAGAACAACAGATCCGCGAGATCGTGGCTACGGATAGCGATATGAGCCAGATGCACAAACTGCGTACGCGTCGAGTAGGAAATATCTACTCTATTGAGATGCACGTACGCATGCGCGGAGATATATCGCTGCGTGAGGCGCACCGGCACAGTGCGATCATAGAACAAAAGTTACGCGAGCGTTTTGGAGAAAATACTATGGTAACTATTCACCTTGAGCCGCTGAAAGAGCCTTGTTGCGAATAAGCGTGCCGATGGTGTATTGGGGGATTTATGTTTTATTTGGACATTTATTAATTAATCATACGTAACATGATTTATCATCTTATTGAATACTTGCAGCAGACGCTCGGTCATTTTGCCGGAGCGGGATTGTGGCAGTACATCTCCTTCCGCGCCATTGTAGCGGGAGTTATTGCGTTCATTGTGAGTGTGTGGTTTGGTAACTACTTCATCGATCTGCTCAGGCGGAAACACATCTCCGAGCAGCAGCGTGATGAGAAGACCGATCCGTTCAATGTGGGTAAGAAGGGCGTGCCTACCATGGGTGGCGTTGTGCTCATCGTGGCAACTATATTGCCGGTGCTGCTCATCGGGAACCTCAGGAACGTCTATCTGTGGCTGATGATTGTCACCACGGTTATTCTCGGCCTGTTAGGATTCGCTGACGACTACATCAAGACCTTCAAGCACAACAAGGAAGGCTTGAACGGCTGGGTGAAGATCATCGGGCAGGTAGCACTCGGACTGATTGTGGGTCTAACGCTGCGTTATGCGCCGGTTACGACGATGAACGAGACGGTGACCGTACACTACGAGAATAATGTCCGCGTGGTAGAGAAGTCACCGGAGGTCAAGTCCACACGCACAACTATCCCGTTTGTCAAGAACCACAATGCTAACTATGCCGATATGTTCTCGTTCCTCGGTGAAGAATGGAAGTACCGCGCAGGTTGGATCTTCTTCGTGCTACTGACGGTGTTCGTTGTAGCAGCGGTAAGCAACGGTGCTAATCTGAACGACGGCATGGACGGCATGTGTGCGGGCAATAGTGCGATTATTGGCATTGCACTTATTGTGCTGGCATACGTGTCGAGTAACACGATGCTGGCGGATTACTTCGATGTGATGTATATACCGGGCTCGGAAGAGCTGGTTGTTTTCCTCGGTGCGTTCGTCGGTGCGCTGGTGGGATTCCTATGGTTCAACGGGTTCCCTGCACAGGTGTTCATGGGCGATACGGGCAGTCTGACTATCGGCGGTATCATCGGCGTTTGTGCAGTGATCATCCATAAGGAGTTGCTCGTGCCTATTTTGTGCGGCGTATTCCTGATGGAGAGCATAAGTGTTATTCTGCAGACGCAGGTATATAAGTTCAGCAAGAAGAAAGGTCAGCGTATCCGTGTATTCAAACGTGCGCCGCTGCATGATCACTTCCGTACATCCGTGGAGCAGGTGCTCAAGAACGACCCGACTTGCCGTATTCTATGCCAAGGACAGAAGAATCTACACCACGAGACGAAGATCGTTGTGCGATTCTGCATCGTAACCCTGCTGCTCGCGGCCTTCACTATTCTGACATTGAAGATTCGATAACTATGAACAACAAGTATCTTTTGATCGGTTGCGCGGCAATGCTGCTGACGGCTTGCAGCCAACAAAACAACCGAGGTGACGAAGCCGGCTATAAGCCGGTAGCACTCAGCAGCCGTGTGACGCACGTGCAGCCCATGACGGGTCTGGTGCTATGGAACGATGTTGCCCAGCGGATGAACGCTTCTCACGGTGCATGCATTGCACTGGAGTTCTCGTACGTACAGCCTTGCAAACTGGTAACCGGCAAGCAGGACGGAGCACTGCAGTACAACTGGTCATATCTGGATGACAAACTGTCGGCAGCCGCAGCGCGCGGACATCAGATGGTAGTTCGTTTCCCCTTGTGCTATCCCTCTAACAGAAATAACTGCATCGGCAAGAAAGGCGGCACCTACGTGCCGGATTATATCCGCGCCATGGAGGATTATCAAGAGACGTATGCCGCCAACCCGGGTGGTGACGGAGCTACATGGTATCCGGACTGGAGCCACAGCGAGTTGCAGTGGTTCGTCAAGCAGTTCTACACCGATCTGGCAGCGCGCTATAATGATGATCCGCGGTTGGCATTCGTTGAGGTAGGATTCGGTCATTGGGGGGAGTACCATACGTATGGCACTACGCCGGAGTTCGGTAAGAACTTCCCTACACGGGAGTACCAACGTGAACTGTTTCTGCATCTGTCACAGGTCATGACCACACCGTGGCTGACGAGTATCGATGCCGGTGACGAGTACTACTCCGATGTATGCACACATGCCGACACCAAGGATCTGGCATTCGGTCTGTTCGATGACACGTTCATGCATGCCGAGCATGATATAGCCCAGGGTGACGGCTGGAATGAGAAATGCTGGATATGGAGCGGGATAGAGCGGTGGCGCACCGGCATATGCGGTGGTGAGATCAGTTACTACACCGCTGACGACCAGCATAACTTCCTCAACCCCGACGGCATGTACGGCTACACTTGGGAGCAGGCAGCAGCAAAGTATCATATCACCTTCATCATCTGCAACAACGCGCCGGAGGGAGCATACTTCACTCCTGAGCGTGTGACAGAAGCAGGTATAGCGGCAGGTTACCGTTTTCAGGTCACCGCCTGCGAGACCAATGGCACAGACAGCCGTATCACTATTACGAACACGGGTATAGCTCCTATCTACCGCGATGCGTATATCACGGTGGACGGAGTGCGCGCAGAGCAGTCGTTATGCGGACTGCTGCCGGGAGAAGAGATAACGTGTATTGTGAACGGCGCTGTAGCTACTGCCGGCAATGTGCAGATCACATCGGACTATATCCTGCCATCGCAGCAGATAGAGTTTGATGCATCGCTATGATCACATCGGATCGACATCCGGCTGGATGATCGTTCCTTTGCAGTTCGGCAGGCTCTGGACATAACGCACCTGCTGCATCATGATTGTTTTCGCTTGCGCAAACGAGGCATCCGTCTCGATGCGCAGGCGAATTGTTCGTATATGCATGTTCTGCACGCGGGCTATAGGCGGCACGATCACATCCGAGCATCGTGTACCGAACGCCTTACGCAGCCGCTCGCTCAGTTCGCGGGCTGCGGTGTCAAGACGCGTGTAGTCGCGATGCTTGAGCGTGAGGATGATCAATCGGTAGTACGGCGGAAAACGGAAGGCTTTGCGCTCCCTGAGTTGCTCGGCGTAAAACGCTGCGTAGTCATGCTTCTGCAGGTAGGCATATAGAGGGTTATCGGGTTGGAAGGACTGAATGACCACCTCGCCCTGACTGCCTGCTCTGCCGGCGCGACCTGCTACCTGCTCCAGCATCTGGAAAGCGCGTTCGCTGCTGCGGAAATCCGGTGTCTGCATCATACTGTCGGCATTGAGTACAGCCACAAGCGAGACATCGTTGAAGTGCAAGCCTTTGGTAACCATCTGCGTGCCGATGAGTATGTCCACCTCATGGCGCGCAAAGGCATTGATGATGCGCTGGTGACTGTTCTTGTTACGCGTAGTATCCAGATCCATACGTGCCACGCGGGCGGTGGGGAAAAGTCCGTTGACTTCGTCTTCGATCTTCTCGGTGCCAACGCCAAAATCGCGCCACTCGCCACCACACGTCGGGCAGACCTGCGGTGCTGTTACTGCGTAGCCGCAGTAATGGCAAACGAGGGTGTTTGTGCGCTTATGGTAGGTCAGACTCACATCGCAGTTGCAGCACTTAGGCACGTATCCGCACTTACGGCAACCGATATACGGTGCATAGCCTCGGCGATTCTGGAAGATGATGATCTGTTTGCCGTCTGCAAGCTGCGCGTTGATGCGCTCCACCAGCGGGTCAGCGAAATGCTCGTACATCTCCTTGCGGTGATATTGGCGCTTGAGGTCAACGAGGGATATATGTGGTAGGCTCATTCCGGCATAGCGCTCCATCATCTCTACGAGGTGGTACTTACCGGTCTGGGCATTATGGTAAGTCTCGATGGCAGGTGTAGCAGTACCTAACAGCACGTTAGCCTGCGCAGCGTGAGCCATCACCGCTGCCACCGAGCGGGCGTGGTAACGCGGGGCAGGATCCTGCTGCTTGAACGAGCTGTCATGCTCCTCGTCCACGATGATCAGCCCGAGTCTGCTGAATGGCAGGAACACGCCCGAGCGGGCGCTAAGGATCACTTTCGGCTCATGACTGTTGAGTAGGTCTTTGTAGATCTCCACGCGCTCCATATCGCTGAAGCGGGAGTGATAGACGCCGAGTTGCTTGCCGAACACGTGCTTCAGGCGGTCAGTAAGTTGGGTGGTGAGTGCTATCTCCGGCACGAGGTACAGTACCTGCCTGCCTTGCTCCAGCTGCTCACGGATCAGATGGATATATACCTCTGTCTTACCGCTGGATGTCACGCCGTGCAGCAGGCAGACCTTGTTCTGTGCAAATCCTGCATGGATCTCGCTGACGGCGCGTTGCTGTTGTTCGGTGAGCGGGTGAGCGGGCTCGATGTCGGTGTCGTAGGACGGTATACGGCTCACTACCTCATGGCTGGCTACGAGTATCTGCTTCTCAATGAGTGTGCGCAGTACGGCTGTCGATTCGCCGGAGTGCTCAATGAGTTGGCGTTGCTCCACGAGGTGCGGCGTGCCGTCGAACGCATCGGACAGTTCAAGGAAATACTCCAGCAGCCGCTGTTGTTTAGGTGCGCGCTTCAGGCTGTCGAACACCGGTTGCAGTTGTTCTATGTCCGTGAATCGCGGATGGAGGGATATATAAACTTCGGTGCGCTCGGTATAGTCGTTGTCCAACAGCCGTGCGGGTAGGGCTGCTGCCATCACTTCGCCGATGGTACACAGGTAGTAATCCGCTATCCAGCGCCAGAGGCTCAGTTGGGAAGGCAGGACGACAGGCTGTGCATCCAGCACCTCGATGATGTCGCGCAGCTTGAGATCGGCAGTGACGGAGTCATCGGTGTTTTCGGGATGAATACGATAGACTAATCCCGTGATCGTCTTCCTGGCCAGTGGCACTAAAACACGAGTGCCCACCTTGGGGCACTCCATGCTATCGGGAACACGATACGTATAGGTATCCGCTATAGCGAGGGGCAATATGATGTCGGCTGTTGTCAAATTACTCCGTTGCAGCGATAGCTTTCTCGTAGCAACGACGGCAGAGTGGTTCGTAGCTGTCCGTCTCGCCGAGGAGCACGCGTTTCTCGTTGGCTACCAGACGGTGGCTGACATACGCCAGATCGCCGCAGTGCACGCAGATGGCGTGGGTCTTGTACACATCTTCGGCTATCGCCATCAGTGCCGGCATTGGTCCGAAGGGTACACCCTTGAAGTCCATATCCAGCCCGGCAACGATGACGCGTACGCCGCGTTTCGCCAACTCGGTGCAGACCTCTACGATCCCCATATCGAAGAACTGCGCTTCGTCGATGCCCACAACATCGATATCATTGGCCAGCAGCAGGATCGTCTGGCTGGACTCCACCGGTGTGGATTGAATGACATTGTGATCATGCGATACGACATCCTGCTCGCTGTAGCGCACATCGATAGCGGGTTTGAAGATCTCTACGCGTTGCTTGGCAAACTGTGCACGTTTCATCCTACGGATGAGTTCCTCGGTCTTACCGGAGAACATACTGCCACATACGACCTCAATACTGCCACGACGCAGAATCGGACCACGAGTTTCTCGTTCGTTGAACATATCTGTGAGTTATTTGTTATCAAAACCGATTATCAGGGCTACTGATGATTGCGGGTACAAAGGTACAAAAAAATTCCGAAATATGCAAGTCTATAGTTTGTTTTTTTGCATTTGGGTACACGGATTTTACAAAAAATCATGTTCTGAATTGTAAAAGTGCATTTTCTGCTTGCAAATGTCATTATTTTTTCGTATCTTTGCGTGCTGAATTATGTCGCTACATTCATGTAGCGCAGATATAGAATGTCCAGACGTCTGTTAGCCATACTGTTGTTTGTTCTCACCGTTAGCGGTGTGCAGGCTCGTCGTGTGCGGTTCTACGGTTATGTGCTCGACGAGCAGAATCGCGGTATCGAGGCGTGCAACGTGTTCTGGAAGGAGAGCATCGCCACTACGGCAGTCGGCACATCGACGAACAAGAACGGATATTATGAGTTGATTGTCAGCGATCAGCAATCAGCGGTCAGCGGTCAGCAGCAGGACTCAGTGACGATCGTGTACTCGATGTTAGGGTACGAGACGGTTGAGATGCGGTTGCTGCCAAACAGGGATGTACTGAATATCAATATTGAGATGCGCGAGTCTGGCGAACAGTTGGCGGAGGTAGAGGTCAAGGGCATACAGCGGCAGCAAGATATGATGGATCGTGTGGATGCCACGACGCGGCGCGTGATACCTGACATGAGCGGTAACAGTATCGAGAGTCTGCTGATCACGTTTGCCGGTGTGAGTCAGACCAACGAGATGAGCAGTCAGTACAACGTACGCGGCGGAAGTTTTGACGAGAATGCCGTGTATGTCAACGGTATAGAGATCCATCGTCCGCTGCTCGTGCGCGCGGGGCAACAGGAGGGACTGAGCTTCGTCAATCCGGAGATGGTTGATAACGTGCTGTTCTCGGCAGGCGGTTTTGATTCGCGCTATGGCGATAAGATGTCGTCGGTGCTGGACATAACGTATAAACGTCCGCAGGCGTTTGAGGCGTCGCTCACGGCAGGTTTCCATGGCGGTAGTATCTATGTCGGCGCCGGTGACAGTTCGTTCACCCAGCTACACGGCATTCGATACAAGAGTTCGCAATATATGCTCGGTTCGCTGCAGACGAAAGGTAACTACCGACCGCACTTTCTCGACTACCAGACGTATATGACGTGGCAGGTTGGCAATAGGACAGCCAAGAGCCAAGAGCCAAGAGCCAAAAGCCAAAATAATTGGACGATAGCACTGTTGGCGAACTATAGCTTGAACTCGTACGGCTTCACGCCGGACTCGATGTCGTCGTCGTTCGGCACGATGCAGACTGCACGAAACCTGACAATCTACTACGACGGCCAGGAGCAAGACTTATTCCAGACGGCATTTGCTGCATTGAGTGCGCACGGGCATGTGTCGCCGGAGGTGAGCATCGGTTTTGACCTGAGCGGGTTCTACACCAACGAGCGCGAGACATATGACATACAAGGCGAGTATATACTGAGCGATCATCCGATGGATGGTTCTACACCGAGCAGCAGTAGCGAAAACAGTCAGGTTATCTCTTCCGAGACGACCGAGACGGCTACAGTGCTGGGCAAAGGCACGTACCACGAGCATGCACGTAACACCTTGACGGCAGGTGTAGTAGCGCTGCAACACACCGGCGAGTGGAAGCATGAAGCGAACAGCCTGAAGTGGGGCGTGAGCGGACAGTTTGAGTCCATCAGCGACCATATCAACGAATGGGAGTGGCGCGACAGTGCGGGTTACTCGATGCCGCATACAGAGAGGAGTATGGATCTGTACTACGCCATGCGTTCGGATGCCCACCTGCTGAGCGGACGTGTGCAGTCGTTCATCCAAGACTCGTACACCTGGCATACGGAGAGCGCGAAGGTCATCCTGACAGGCGGTGCACGACTGCACTGGTGGTCGTACAACAACGAGGTACTCGTCTCGCCACGCGCGTCAGTGGTTATTATGCCGGGCTGGAAGCGGGATATAAGTTTCCGCATCGCCACAGGACTATATTACCAAGCACCGTTCTACAAGGAGCTACGCGACACTGTGACCGATGAATATGGCATCACGCGCATCCAGCTCAATGACAAACTCAAAGCCGCACGTACCACACAGCTGGTGTTCGGTACGGATTACTACTTCCGCGCTATGGGACGTCCGTTCAAGCTGACGGCCGAGGCGTACGCGAAGTATATGGATCGGGGTGTGAGTTACACGGTGGATAACGTGCGCGTACGTTATTCGGGCCAGAACGATGTGCGCGGTTATACCGTCGGTCTGGATCTGAAGCTGTACGGCGAGCTCGTTCCGGGTGCAGACAGCTGGATCAGTTTCTCTACTATGCGTTCGCGCGAGCAACTGCTCGACCACCCCGAGCTCGGCTGGCTGCATGCGCCGCAGGAGCAGCGGTATCAGTTTGCTATGTTCTTCCAGGACTACCTGCCGCAGCTGCCGCAGTTGCATGCTCATCTGCGGTTCGTGTGGGCGGAAGGTCTGCCGTACGGCGCACCGCGAAGTATCGAACTGCGGGGCAAAGGCAGGATGCCGGACTACAGACGTATCGACCTTGGTTTGACGCATGTGAGCAATGCGCATAACTACAAGTACATGAGGAAGGCGAAACATATCAAGCAGTGGACGATAGGATTCGAGATATTCAACCTTGTGGACTGGAAGAACGTCAACTCATACTTCTGGGTGAGCGATGCCGACGGCTACCAGTGGGCGAGCCCGAACTACCTGACAGGACGAAGATATAACATCAAGTTAGCGATAGACTTTTATTAGTATGGCAAATGAGCAATTAACCCCGATGATGCGGCAGTTTCGCAGCATTAAGGAGCAGTACCCCGACGCACTGCTGCTGTTTCGTTGCGGTGACTTCTATGAGACCTACGCCGAGGATGCTGTGCGCGCAGCCAAGATACTGAACATCACGCTGACCAAGCGTAATAACGGCGGTGGTGCTGTGGACAGCACGGCTATGGCGGGATTTCCGTTTCATGCGTTGGATACCTACCTGCCGAAGCTCGTCAGAGCGGGTATGCGCGTGGCGATCTGCGACCAGCTGGAAGATCCGAAACTGGCGAAGGGCTTGGTGCAGCGCGGCGTGACGGAACTGGTGACGCCGGGTGCGAGTTACAATGACGCGAGCTTCGGGCAGAAAGAGAACAACTGGCTCTGCTGCCTGAATTTCGCCAAGATGTCTATCGGTATATCGCTGCTCGACCTCTCGACCGGTGAGTACCTCGTGGCGCAGGGCACATCGGACTATATAGGCACGTTGCTCACGAAGTTCGCGCCGAAGGAAGTGCTGTTCATGCGTGGCAAGCGGCAGGAGTTTGAGCAGCTGTTCGGCAGCAAGTATTTCACCTTTGAACTCGAGGACTGGATGCTCAATCCCTCAACAGCCGAGGAGCGGTTGCGCAAGCAGTTTGAGACGGCTAACCTCAAGGGCTTCGGTGTTTCAGGCGTGCCGGACGGCATCGTAGCCGCAGCAGGCATACTGCATTATCTGGATATAACCCAACACTTACAGACCAAGCATATCCACCCGCTCAGCCGTCTGGAGACGGATAAGTACGTGTGGCTGGATCAGTTCACAATACGTAATCTGGAGCTGCTGCACCGGCAGAACGATGACAGCAAGACGCTCTACGATATTCTCGATAAGACCGTCACGCCGATGGGTGCACGAATGCTCTATCGCTGGATGACGTTCCCGCTCAAGCAGGTGCGGCCGATCCGGAACAGGCAGTCGGTAGTGGAATACTTTTTCAAGCATCCTGACGAGCGCGAGCAGATACGAGAGAGTCTGAGTCAGCTGCAGGATATGGAGCGCACGGTGAGCAAGATCTCCACTGGCAGGATCGGCCCGAGAGAGATGCTACAGTTAGGTAACGCCTTAGGCGCATTGCAGCCCGTGAAGCAGATCTGCGAACAGGCGGAGGACAATACGTACCTGAACAGTCTGGGCGAGAATATCAGTCTGTGCACCGGGATGCGTGAGCGGATCATCCGTCAGATCGTTCCCGATCCGCCATTGGCACAAGGCAGACCGAACACCATTGCTGCCGGTGTGGATGACGAGCTGGATGAGTTGCGCGAGCTGCGTGATCACAGCCGTGAGGCGATAGAGCGGATCTGTCAGGCGGAGATCGAGAAGACGGGTATCAGCAGCCTGAAGGTTGGATTTAACAATGTGTTCGGTTACTACCTCGAAGTCAGGAATACGTATAAGGACAACGTGCCCGAGCAGTGGACTCGCAAGCAGACGCTCGCCAATGCCGAGCGATATATAACGCCTGAGTTGAAAGACTTGGAGAACAAGATCATCGCTGCGGATGACCGGATAGCAATCATCGAGACCCGCCTCTATCAGGAGCTGATGCTGGCGCTGGTGGAGTACGTACCGATGATGCAGACCGATGCCCATGTAGCAGCGCAGATCGACTGTCTGCTGAGTTTTGCGGCTACAGCGGCGGAGAACAAGTATATCTGCCCGGATGTGAATGACAGTCTGGTTATCGATATCCGTCAAGGGCGGCATCCGGTCATTGAGAAGAATATGCCGTTGGGCGAGGAGTATATAGCCAACGATGTGCTGCTGGATAACAACGGGCAGCAGGTGATCATCCTTACCGGCCCGAACATGGCAGGTAAGTCAGCATTGCTCAGGCAGACGGCGCTGATCGTACTGATGGCGCAGATGGGATCGTTCGTGCCGGCAGAGAGTGCCAGCATCGGTCTGGTAGATAAGATCTTCACACGTGTGGGTGCGAGTGACAACATATCACAGGGCGAGAGTACGTTCATGGTTGAGATGAACGAAGCAGCCAGCATATTGAATAACCTGAGCGAGCGGAGCCTGGTGCTGTTCGACGAGCTCGGTCGAGGCACATCGACCTACGACGGTATAAGTATTGCGTGGGCTATTGTCGAATATATCCATGAGAATCAAAATCACGCCAAGACACTGTTTGCCACCCACTACCACGAGCTGAATGAGATGGAAGCATCCTTCGCGCGCATACGTAACTATAATGTGTCGGTGCGTGAGGTGAATGGTAAGATCATCTTCCTGCGCAAGCTCGTTCGTGGCGGCAGTGAGCATAGCTTCGGTATTCATGTGGCAAAGATCGCCGGTGTGCCTGAGAGTATCATCCGCCGCGCGAATGATATCCTCCGTCAGCTGGAGGCGGATGCGGTAAGTGTAGCCAATGGCCAAGAGCCGACAGCGAAGCCTGTAGCAGGTATCGGTCAAACGAGGCAGGGAGTGCAGTTGTCGTTCTTCCAGTTGGATGATCCGGTGCTGGAGCAGATTCGCGACGAGTTGAAGAGCCTGGACATCAACACCCTCACGCCGCTTGAAGCCCTGAACAAACTCAGCGAGATCAGTGCTCTGGTCGGGAATAAGTAGTTTCGGGTACTAAGGAAGTTCCGGATGGTATATTATTGCTCCCGCTTGCTTGCGGTGGTGTATAAACATTGTCATATATACCGGTGCGTATAGCACATTGCCACGTTGCTGAATGTTATCATTGTTCAGCACCAATGCGCGATGAATAGCATATTCCTTGTTATCAAGAATATTGCTCAGCGCCACGTGCCGCTGGTAATCTTTGCCCGACTTGACTTCCACAGGGATGATCTCACTATCCTGCTCCAGCAGAAAATCCACCTCGCCTTGCTTCTTGCTATTGAAGTAATAGAGTTTCCAACCATGCGCGTGTAGTTCTTGTGCAACGGCATTTTCGTATATTGCACCGTTGTTGATGCACACCTCGCCTTGCAATATCTGCAATTGTATCCCATTTGCATACTGCGAAGCAAGCAATCCGACATCGTTTAGGAATAGTTTGAACAGATTACGGAGCTCGTTAAGTTTGAGTGGCACGCGCGGTTCTTCCACGTTGTAGGTTGGTAGAGCCATATCTGCATCACGTAACCATACGAAACTATTCTCATGGCGCGAGAACTTGATATGCTCGTTCAGGTTCTTGAGGATGAACCGTTTGTTCTTAGCATTCAGTTCGGAAGGAATAAGATCAAAGATATCGTTGATGTACAGTTTGTTTTCCGGATCATAGCGAGCGATGTCTCGCTTGTACAGCGCAAGTATAGCCCGCTGCTCCTGCAACACATGCTGCAGATCGTTGGTATCCGCATACTTCTGCACTACAGCCGGCATACCGCCGACAATGAGATAGAGATTGAATAGTCGCATCAGTTTGTCGTGGATATATGCATCTACCGGCTTACGTTGTTCCCAAGCCTGACGAACAGCATCTATCACCTCGTCCGTCACACCTACATTGCGGATGAACTCCTCAAAATCCAACGGATACATCTGATGCTCGTCCATGTATCCGACAGGTACAGAACGGATGTTTTCTATTTCCAGCCCGAGCAGTGATCCGCTAAGCGCATACTTGAATCGTCCTTCATCTACCAATGCTTTCACCCAAGTCATAATATCCGGGTATACCTGCACCTCGTCGAAGAATATGAGCGTTTTCCCCGGCACTAACGGTTTGTCGGCAAACGCCGATATACGCAACAGCAAATCCTGCACGTTCGCTACGCCTTGCGGGAGGCTCCTCGTCTCGGGTTGCAACAGAAAGTTCATCTCCACAAGTTGCAATCCAGCCTGCTGTGCATAGCGGCGAATGGCATAAGTTTTACCTGTCTGACGTGCACCTGTCAGCAGTAATGCTTTACTTGATGTAGAGAAATGGCGCTCTACCACGCTGTCAATGTGTCTTTTAAGCATATGTAACTCCTTTCGCCGTCCGTTTTTCCAATATAATTTTTGGCTATTTTGTCCGTTTTTCCAACGCTATTTTTATCTATTTTGTCCGTTTTTCCAATAAAATTGCTGCAAAGGTACAAAAAAGTTTTGATATTTGCAAATTTTTTTGTACTAATTGCATGAATTTTTGCTTTTATGTAGTCAAAATTCCCTAAATCTCATATCAAAATACATTGGGGGAAACGCTCGACTAAGACAAACCAAAACTAATCCATAACCGGGTGATTACGGGGTTATTTCTGCGTGATTACTGCGTAATTTCAGGGATATTGCTATACTGTCTTACCAAGATAACTGCAAGAGTATCAGACTGGTTTGATTGATTTCTTATATAGCATAAGTAACAAAATCCGTGCCAAACTCTGCTTCAACACCAAAGGCAGCCGTGTGGCTGCCTTTGAGTGTATTGGATGAAGCGGATGAACCGCTTTGGGGCGTTAGTCGCCGGTAGGGGTACCACCTATGTTTTCTCCGGTATTACCACCAGAGTTGACACCACCAAAGGGTGAAACACCTTGCATAACTTGCATTCCAGTCATTGCGGTAACCTGAACATCAGGTTGAATATACATATTCTTTTTCATAATCGTCATGATTTATCGGGTTACTTTAATCGGGTTACTTAACTTTGCTACCTGTCATGTCGTACATTTGTCCTGCACGGATGATATAGAGCTTGCCATCAATCATCACCTTCATCGGTTTATCCGAAGCGTTGATTGCATCGATGCCGGTTGCCACTTGCTCACCGTTGACAGCCATTGCTACGCGGCGACGAGGAGCCTCACCTTGTTGCTGCTGAGTCGGAGTAGTCGGAACGCTAGCCATATGGATGTACGCACGATTTGCACCTACGTAAGCCTCACTGTTAACGAGATAGTAAGCATTTTGATACAGGATGTAGTTTGCATCATCACCCGTACCAATTGCAACTGTCTGTTGCGTGAACGAACCTACGAGGCCGTTGAAGCTACCTGCGGATGCATTGGCATTGTCGGTGTAGGTTACCTCAATCGTCGTTGCGCTCGGCAAGAAGATATACGGACGACCTGCTACCATTGCATTGCCGTTAACCTCAAGGAAATACAAGGTGTTAGCACCGTCGTAATACTCAAGGTCAAAGAGTTTTGCACCGTTAATTGTTCCACCATTAGGCAAGCAGATAGTGCCGTAACGTCCGGCAGTTACATCACGCGTGTAATCAGCAGTCGGAGTCGGAGGAGTTTCAGGTTTCGGAATATATAACGCAACTGGTGTTCCTGTAGTAGTATTACTTAAATAACATGCAAATATCGGAGATACGTTATTCGGATTGAATCGCATCAGGTTATGCGTATAACTTCCTTGTGCCGTCACAATTGTTCCATTATTCGTGATAGAAATACTCCAGCTGGCGTTAGCATCTATTGTGCTCTTTTCCTTCAACTGATTGCTACTGCTTGATGATGCATACAAGTAATTTTTATTCGATGCCTGAATTGCAAATGTTCCGTTTCCAGCATCGCCTATAGTAAATATCTCTGTTTCTTCGCCAGGAGTTAATACTCCATTTTCATCTATAGAACTTTCAACACCTGCTCGATTACTGGTATTTTGTCCACCCATAGTATATATCTTATCATCTACCATCTCAGAAGCGATAATTACACTCATGCCGGACTCTATTTGATTGATATTTGTTACCAGAACCCACGCATCAGGCAAATCTTTTTTCACTTTTATCGTGTATGAAGCGCTACCTG
Source organism: uncultured Bacteroidales bacterium (assembly GCA_902783545.1). Taxonomy (GTDB): domain Bacteria; phylum Bacteroidota; class Bacteroidia; order Bacteroidales; family Paludibacteraceae; genus Colicola. The sequence continues at coordinate 6,125 of CACZRD010000016.1, read as the reverse complement.
CGAGGTAACTGTTATTACCTGTGAAAGTTGCTGTAATAGTTGCTGTACCAGTCTTGCCCGAAGCCAGTGTTACTGTGCCATCAGCGGCAACAGTTGCCAAGTTCTCATTGTTAGAACCATAAGTTACTGATGCCAAGCCATCAAAGCCTGTGGCATAAGTCAGTGTTGCCGGGGTGAATGTACCACCTACGATCAGTTCTACAGAAGTCGGGTCATAAGCCAGTTGAGGATCCGCCTTTGAGGTAACGATAATGTTCTCAGCTGCAATTACGCGAACCTCTACACCTGCATATTCTGTGTTATTAACATTAGTAACATTGGAAATCTTGTAGTTCTTGAAGACATTGTATGTGCTGCCTCTGTAGATGAAACTACGGTCACCAGTAACATAGCAATGATAATCCGTTGACTCATCCCAAGTCCACTCACATGGCGCCTCATTAAGAGTCAAATCTCCACCGCCAGATGTACCCTTCAAATACTTGTTGTCTGCATCTTGGAAGGTTGTGACACTTCCTGTCGTCGTTTTAGTCCATTGGATTGCTACTTTATCTGCTTCACTTGCAACAACAATATTAGAACCATCTTCCTCAACCTCAACAGGAACGAACGATTTATTATCCGTACCAGCTGTATTGGACATTGCATAAAGTTTAGCACCAACGGTCGCAAGAATAACTACATTGTCAGTCGTAGCAGTAGCTGCATTTACAGTCAAACCATTAACCACAAATGCTAAACTTGTTATTTCGCTTACAGTGGCCGTTACAGATACAGAAGTTGTTCCTGTGGATAGTGTTGCAGGATCAAATGCCCAAGTAATACCTTCTGTAATAGGAGCAGTAGATTCATCAGAATATGTACCGGTTACGCTCAAACCTGCTGGATTAAACTCGTCTCCTTCCGTGTATTCCAATTCAGTTGCTGTACCGGAAATAGCGATAGATTCCAAAGTAGCGGGAGCAGCTGCACACGCGGTAGAATAGTTGTTGTAACTTACAGCTTGCTTGTAGAGGGAAATCGCTGTTTGATCAGTTGCATAGGTTGTAAAGCGGTCGCTTCCACTATTGTAGTTGTATTGCAACCTACCATAAGTTGTTGTTGAATAAGTTATGGTAGCAGTATTACCAGAGAACTCAATCGACCATGTAGCTTCATTATCTTGCAAAGCCACTTTTTTTACTGCTGTTGCTGCCAAGTACTTAGTACCGTTCTTCAGCGTCCAACCATTAGTAGCATTACCTCCAACAGTAAATTGTAAGGTGCCTTCTGCTAATTCAGTGATTTGTGACTTATCAGTATTGTAGGTCGATGCCGTACATCCTAACAAAGTGCCGGAGATAGCGCCAGCAGTCTTCATATCGTGGGCAGTATATCCTGTATTTGTACTGATAACAACTACGTCACCGGCAGCAACGCTTGTAGCCACATCCCATGTGGAACCTGCAACGGGATCTGCATAAACAGCATACAACTTATTATTCGCTGCCAGAGTATATTCAGCACCCGGAGCATAAGTCGGAGCAGACGAGCAGTTCGATGCCGGATCCCAACCTACAAACGTTTTACTGCATGTTGCAGCAGTCAACGGCAGATTAACCTTATCGCCTACGCGCTCACCATTCAAGTGAGATGTTTCAACACCGATTTCACTCAATACATACGAAGTTACAAGCGGAGCCTGATTTACTTCGAACGAAGCAGCGATTGTTACATTCTCAGTGAGAGTGAGTGTTGATGCTGTGTAAGCATTACCATTAACGGTAACACCTGTCAGTATGTAACCATCAGCAGGAGTAGCAGTAATAGTCAATACAGAACCAACCTCTACAGCGTCACCGCTTGCAATAGCATTTTCGCCATTCTTTACAACTAGTGTACCATTTGATGGAGTAGTAATTGTGACAGTCTTGGTAACGACAGGTTTGTTCTCAAGGTCAAATGCAATGCTGGTCAAACCTACTTGTTTGTCGGCTGTACCAACTACTTGAATAGCGTTCACGCCTTCGGGCATATCAAGAACTTGCAGCGCAAAGTCGGTAGTTGATACGACCGGATCAAAGTTACTATATGTCGCACCGCCATCCGTCGAATACTTCATGGTCAGCGTCGGAACCTTTGACCCCCACTGCATATAATCAAAGCGAACAGCAGAAATCAATTTATGGGAGTTAGTCAGCACAAGACTGATTGCTCCTTCCTTCACAACAGGACGGTCTGTGATGGTACCCGTTTGCTTACTTGCTGCGGCAAAGACTATCTTATCATCTGTGAAAGCAATCTCTTGCGGATTATAATTGCCGCCCCATCCTGTCGGGAACTCGAATCCTTCACCTGTCGTGAAGTTATGCGTAACTTGGAAGTCATGACTCGGCAACGGTAAGTTGATGGTGTATGCGGCAGATGCTACATTACTATCATCCAGCCCTTGCTTTACGGCAATTGCCTTGATGGTCATCGACTCACCAACTTCTATTGCACTGCTATATGCTGGTGAACTAGCTGTCGGCTCATCGCCATTCGTGGTATAGTGAATCGTTGCACCAGTTGTCTCGCAAGAAATCGTTACATTCTGAACCGAAGTATACGTACCTGCTGCCGGCGAGAACGTCGGAGTAGCTACTTGAGTTTCACTTACGATTTCCTCAAAAGAGATAGGGTATATTTGATAATTGGTATTGTATTTTTGAACGATACCAACAACTCGGTAAGGAGTTCCGGCAGTCAAAGATACTCCACTAAGTTTAAAGTTATTACGGAAAATAAGATCGGTACTCTTAAATGATCCCGTTACATTATTTACCGAACCCGAGAATGAAGCAGCAGATGCAAAAGTTACACCCTCCATTGTTACGTACTTATTCAAATCAGCATCTACCGGATAAGCAGTTAAATCTTCCGGAGCAACGGCAGAACCAGCGATTACTGTCGGAGCTTTTGTTACGGTAGAAACTTCAGGAAGCCCACTGTATAATTTTGCTTTACCCTGAAGACCTTGAAGAACCTTTCCATTAGCGGCTCCCGAAATCGAAGAGTAAACCAACATATATCCGGAAGCATCCTTCACATACACATTACTTCCATAAGCATACGTAACGGTTACATCATTCAAAAGGAATTCAGACCCTTCGTCTGAAGAAGTCGGCATTATTTGTGCAATAGTTTTGGGCTCTAAAATAGTATAAGCTGCAGTTGCTACGCTACTATTATCCAGACCGCTCTTTATGGCAATAGCTTTGATGGTGGTAGCCGCAGTAATAGTAATCGGAGCAGTATATTTTGTCGATGTCGAAGTCGGATTTGAGGGATTAGTACCCATCGTATAATAGATGTCGGCATCCGCTGTAGTTGTAGATAAAGTTACGGTTGTTCCGCTTAATACCGCACCAGCAGTAGGAGTAAATGTCGGAGTTGCACATGCTGTAGCAGCTCCACCAGCCTCAAATTTATACAAAGCAATGGCTTGTTGTCCGGATTTATAATAGCGGAAACGAGTCTGATTGGTTGCAGAATTGTAACGCAAAGTCATATTCTGATCCTTAGACTTACTAAGAATTTGGCCTACTCCCGGTTGATTTATGTAATTAGACTTACTGTTCTCGGCATTCGTCGATTTAAGTCCATTACCTGCATTACTTGTTTTTTGAGTTCCTGCAATATAATATCCACTTGCGGATTTTAACTGATACCAACCGGATTCAGAAGCATCAGCAGACATAGTAAACTTAATGGCATTCATCTCAGCAGTTGCCTCAATCTTTCCATCTACAATGGTAACGGCTTTGGTATTTCCCACTGCGTCTAATGTGGACAAAGAGCCATCAAATGCTAAATTACCTGCCTCGTAGACGATGAGGTAATCACCTGTCCAATCTGAAGGAGCGGATGTAACTTTGACGTAATAATCCGTCGCCCATATTTGCCCGATGCTGAAGGAAATCAGCAAGGAAAGAAGAAAGAAAAACCTTTTCATATTATTAGATTTTTTTAGTTAATAAATAGAATTGTCCGGTTATAGATGCATAATCATATGAAACGCTTTGAACAGTTTGGAGTAAACCCTAAGGAAACCTCGTTAAAAGTACGTTAAAACCTCGTTAAAACCCCGTTACAGAAGTACGTTTGTGCGTTTCATATCATTCGTTCGTGTGCAAAGGTACGAAAAATATTTGAGATTTGCAAATATTTGTAGAAAAATCTTTAGATTTTTAGGGAATTGGTCAGAAATTACACAAAATTGCATAAAAATTACAGACCGCTATTCAAAAAGTTCTTTGAGGTCGGAGTGTAAGAATGTTTCCAGCTGAATACCACCTTCACCAACCAATATGGAGCGATGCGGATGAAACAACTCCTCAAACGTATGCAAGCCGGAAGTATCTTTATCATGGTTGCTCTTCACTTCCACTGCTACGATCTTTGAGTTTTTGACCAGCACAAAGTCCACTTCTTCATTTCCGTCGCGCCAATAATACACCTCAAACCGACCTGTATAAGCGCAGTTCATGATATGCGCACCTACGGCGGATTCGTACAGTCTTCCCCAAAGTTTATGATCTGCTCGCGCAGCAGTAAAGTCATGCTCGCAATACAATGTCATAAGTGCATTGTTATACACTTGATATTTAGGAATAGAGTTACGTCGGCGTGCTTTATCCATTGCGAACTTACTGAGTGCACACACCATCCCGCACTGTGCGAGTAAGTCGAGATAATGCGCCAATGTTGTTGTATTGCCGGCATCTTGCAGCTGACCTATCATCTTTGTGAGCGACAGCATTTGCCCCGAGTAAGCACTACTCAGTTCAAACGTTTGGCGCAATAGAGCCGGTTTGGCTATCGGAGTATCCATGAGTATATCATTGTTGATAGTGGCATCAACGATAGAGGCGGATATATACTCCTGCCAACGGTCGATATCGTGACGTAGTTCAGCTGCTCCCGGGTAACCGCCGTAGTAAATATATTCATCTGTTGTTAACCCGAATGCCTGTTGCATTTCGCTTAATGACCAGTTAGGCATCTTGATTGTTTCGAATCGGCCTTTTAGACTCTCACTCAATCCTTTCTCCAGCCTCACACGCGATGAGCCTAATAGTACAACTTTGATGTTGATATCATTGAAAGTGTCTGCATCCCATTCTTTTTTCACTACCTCTGCCCAGTTTCTGAGTTTCTGAAGCTCGTCAATCACCAAAAGCAACTCAGGCAGATGTTCCATCTGTAACTTATTGCGTGCAGACATCCAGCAATCGCTAATCCACGCACTACGTGTGGCAGGTACGTTATCCGCAGCAAAGTGTATCCATGGAATAGATATACTGCGTAATACCTGCTTTATAAGTGTTGATTTACCTACCTGTCGCGGGCCTTCGATGATTTGAATGAACTTCCGCGGCTCACTTACCCGTGTTGTAATTGCTTGAAAATATGGACGCTGTATCATACTTGTAAATTTTACTCAATGCGATGAGTAAAATTACTCAATGCATCTCGTATTTATTATTTATGCTGCAAAGGTACAAAAAAGTTTTGAGAATTGCAAATATTTGTAGAAAAATCTTTAGATTTTTGTGGAATTGGTCAGAAATTGCACACAATTGCATAAAAATTACGATAAGCACAAGCTCATCGCAATCCGTTTAGATCCAGCACATATTGTGCTGCTAATAGTCCTACATCGTTCTGGAACAACTTAAACAAGTTGCGCATCTCACTCAATTTCAGCGGCACTTGCGGCTCCTCTACGTTGTATGTCGGCAATGGTCTTACCTACTTGCCTTGCACCGGTTAACAGCAATGCTTATTTGTTGTTAGTGTAGTGATTTTCAATTACTTTATCTAAAATTCTGTTTATCATATGTCACTTTTCCAATATATTTTGGCGGTATTTTTGTCACTTTTCCAACATTTAACGCTGCAAAGCGTACGAAAAAAAGAGGATATATGCAAATGTTTTATGCAAAAAATTTGTACTAAATCAAAAATATATAGTGAGTAATGCACTCAAAAGCAATAAACATAAATAAAATTGCTGACACTAGTGTCCACTATAAATTATGCCATTGTGTTGCAATTCATTAATATATTGATTGTTACATCCACAAATTGAGCGCGACGATTTG
>CACZRD010000015.1 GCA_902783545.1 uncultured Bacteroidales bacterium | reverse complement strand
GACGGACAGCATTATCCCGAAGATATACCTATACTGCTGCGGGCACATGACGTTCACCCCAACGCCCTGATTGTCGGTAGCCGCCAGTTCACGGACGAGAATATGCCCGGCAAGAGCCGATTCGCCAACCGGTTCTCGAACTTCTGGTTCCGCTTGCAGACCACCATCAACCTGCCCGACACCCAGACAGGCATGCGGCTATATCCGCTGCACGAGCTCTACGGACTGCCGATCATCACCAGCCGCTACGAGGCGGAGCTCGAACTGCTCGTCTTTGCTGCGTGGCATAACGTGCCGCTCATCTCGGTGCCTATACGAGTCTATTACCCGCCTCGGGAGCAACGCGTCAGCCACTTCCGTCCCGCTTACGACTTCACGCGTATCAGCATCCTGAACTGTTTCCTCTGCCTCGGCGCCTTGCTGTTCGGGTACATCAACATGTACTGGCGCACCGTGATATGCTTTGCGTATTTCGGGCTTACGATGCTGTTTCTGGTCAATCCCTATACGTGGCTTTTCTTCCTCTTCCACGGTCGCAACGCTGCGTCCAGAGCGCGTTACCATACGTTCGCCTGTAGGGTTGCTGCCCATTATGTGCGTCTGATCGCCGGTCTGCATCTGACGATCGACGACAGCCAGGCCTCACTCACCGACCGGCAATCGATCATCATCGCCAACCACCAGTCGTTCATCGATATCGTCCTCTGCCTGTCGCTTTCGCCGAAGATCGTGATGGTGGTTAAAGACTATGTTTGGCATAGCCCGTTCTTGGGCGTCGTGGCGCGGTACTTGGATTGCGTTCCCACCTCGTTTGATGACGAGCGACGTGAGGCTACCGTCCGGCGGATCATCGACGAGGGCTACTCGCTGTTCGTCTTCCCCGAAGGCACGCGTACCACGACCGGCGAGATAGGACGGTTCCACCGCGGAGCGTTCTACTATGCCGAGCAGTATAATCTGCCTGTTCAGCCGCTGCTCATCGAAGGTATGACGGATTATATAGGCAAGCGGCAGTTTGTCATCAAGCCCAGCCAAGTGACCCTGCATATACTGCCCGAGATTCCTGTCGGCGACCGTTCGTTTGGTGCAAACTACAAGCGCCTTGCTAAATCCCTTGAGCTCCACTACAGTGCCCTGCTACACTCCAACCGCACCCGTGTCGGTATACTCGGTGCCGGCGTAGGCGGACTGTTCTGCGGCGCACTGCTCGCACAGCGCGGCTATCAGGTCACCCTGTTCGAACAACTGCCTGTCTATGGCGGCGGACTGTACTCCTACGAGCGCAACGGCGAGACATGGCTCACAGGTATGCATATCCTCTCCGGCTTGACTCCCGACGGAGCAGTGACCCGAGTGCTGGCTGAGTTAGGACTGCAAGCGGACTGTATCGAGACTATCCTGGACCATTCACCGGAGGATCTTATAGGCAAAGCCGAGTGGGAACAGAGTCATGACGGCATCTGCCGTTTCGTAGGCGGCAGTCAGCGGCTCGCCGACGACCTCGCGCTGTTCATCACCCGCCATGGCGGACGCATCCTCACCTCGCAACGAGTAACGCGCATTGAGCAGCAAGATCCTCACTTGTCACTATTCACTGTTCACTGTTCACGATTCACTGTTCACTGTGACGCAGTCGTCACCACTCTTCACCCCAAGCAGCTGCTCACGCTGACCGATCTGCCGCTCTGTCGTCCCGCCACGCGCAAACGCATACTCGCCACACCGGAGACCTTCGGTTCGTTTAAGACCTATATCCGCCTCCGACCCGGCACGCTGCCTTACGACCCTGTGACGCATTACCTGCCACAGCACCGCTTGCTCGTCATGACCCCATGTGCAGAGTGTGGACAGCAGTTCGCACGAACTATCGAGACCGTGATGCCGCTCGACTACAGCGAGCTCGCACCGTGGCACGCTGACCGCAAGGCGGATTATGCGGCGTACGAAGCCTTCAAACAACGTAAGGAGCAGCAGACGCTCACCCTGATCGAAACGGTCTATCCCGACATACGCAAGCAGATGATCGACATCTTCAGCTCAACCTCGCTCACGTTCCGAGACGACTACCTCAGTCCCGAAGGCGCGATGTTCGGCATGAGCGAAGGCGTAGGAGCGGTACGCACCCATGTCAGGGGATTCTACCTCTCTGGTCAGAATATCTTCCTCCACGGTCTGTGCGGAACCGTGATGACCGCTCAACAAACAGTACAAGCCTTATGCGACGATTACGAATAATCATATTACTCACGCTAATAGCGGGTAGCCAATGGCTAACGGCCAAAGACCGCCTCACGGCATACCCCGCCGACAGCGCAACGAACACCGGCATAGCCGTCATCGTATGCCCGGGTGGCAGTTACTGCTGGCACGATATGGAGTACGAAGGACGGCAGGTGGCTGAGTGGCTCAACCAGAACGGCATCAACGCGTTCGTGCTCCGTTACCGCGTAGCTGGCATCGATGCGTTCTGCCTCGGCTACCGCGTCATCGGGCTTGGCAACAAGTACCCGAACATGCTCACCGATGTCGAAGATGCGCTTCGCTATGTCTATCAGCACGCCGACTCCTTCGGCATTGATACCACACGTATCGGTGTGATGGGATTCTCTGCCGGCGGACACCTGACGATGATGAGCGCTACGCATAACCGCACATGCTACCGACCGACGTTCGTCTGCCCGATCTATCCCGTGGTCACACTGTCCGACAAACGCTACGTGCATCACCGTTCGCGCCGCGGAGCACTCGGCGTGTGGAGGCAATGGGACACCGCAATGCGCGACTCGCTGTCTATAGAGAAACATATACCTGCTGACTGCCCGCCGGTGTTCCTCGTCAACTGCGTGGATGATCCGGTGGTTAAGTATCAGAACTCCGAACTGCTCGATTCGGCACTCACCGCAAACCATATTCCGCACAAGTATATACAGTACAAGACAGGCGGTCACGGCTTTGGCGCATCGACCGTCAAGGGCACAGAGGAATCACAACAATGGAAAAACGAATTTCTACAATGGATATTGAATTTGAATCAATAGAACGCATCCGTGCGTATCAGGAAGAACTGCTGCGTAAGCAGATAACCTATCTTACCGAGCGCTCGCCCTACTACCGGCGGATGTTCGCCAATCAGGGCATAGACCCCGCATCCATCCGCACGATCGACGATCTGCAGCGCTTGCCGTTCACCGAGAAAGCGGATCTGCAGCGCTTCAACAATGACTTCCTCTGCGTGCCCCGCGAGGATATAATCGACTATATCACTACCTCCGGCACGATGGGCGATCCCGTGCTCTTCGGTTGCACGGAGCACGACCTGCAACGCCTCGCCTACAACGAACATAAGTCCTTCGCCTGCGCTGGATTGCACAAAGGCGATATCCTCCAACTGATGACTACCATCGACAAACGTTTCATGGCAGGGCTCGCCTACTGGATGGGCATCCGTAGCCTGGGCGCCGGTATCATCCGCGTGGGGAACGGTATACCTGAACTCCAGTGGGACACCATCGAGCGTCTGCACCCTACGGCGATCATGTGCGTGCCATCGTTCATCCTCCGGCTCATCGAGTACGCAGAGCAGCACGACATCGACTACCGTCACTCGTCTATCCGAAAGATCATCGGCATAGGCGAGGGACTGCGCGATCAGCAGTTCAACCTCAACCTGCTCGGGCAGCGTATTCATGACAAGTGGCCGGAGGTCGAGCTCTACGCCACGTACTCCTCCACCGAGATGTCTGCCACGTTCAGCGAATGCGAACATGCGTGCGGCGGACACGTGCACCCCGAACTTATCATCGTCGAGATCATCGGCGAGGACGACCGACCGGTGCCTGATGGGCAGCCCGGAGAGATAGTCATCACCACCCTCGGTGTCGAAGCTATGCCGCTGCTGCGATTCCGCACGGGCGACATCGCCGCTAAGGTCGTCACTCCGTGTGCCTGCGGCAGAAACTCCTACCGTCTCACGCCGCTCATCGGACGCAAACATAACATGATCAAACTCAAGGGCACGACCATCTACCCGCCTGCTATCAACGATGTGCTCGACAACACGCCGTTCGTGGGTAACTACGTCGTTGTGGTGCGTGCCTCGGATGCCGGCACGGATGAGGTGATCGTACGTATCAGCCTGCGCGAGCCTATTCAAGCCGACGAGGCTGTCAAGACTCTCAAAGACCGCTTCCGCAGCCGACTGCGCGTAGCGCCGATCGTCGAGATCCTGCCCGCCGATGTCATTCAGCAGATTAACTTCCCCGCCAAAAGCCGCAAACCCGTCAAGTTCATTGATGAACGATAGATTGCTCCGCACATACGACTTTCTCTGCTCCCACCGCCGCTGGCTGTGGATTGGGCTCGTCGTCGTGCTGCTGCCGCTCATCGGGTTGGCTGTATCCTTACGCTATAGTGAGGATATCATGGATTTTCTGCCGGTCACGGACGAAGACCGCGAGGCGCTGGTCGTCTATCAGTCGCAGCAGTCCGCCTCGCGCATCGTGCTGATCGTCGAGGGCGATAGCCTGCGCGATGAGGCAATAGATGCCGTAGCCGAACGCCTGCCGGACTTGCAGACGGAGCCCGATATCGCAGAAGGCATAGCTGCTATCTACTCGCAGATGCCGTACTTCATCGCCGATAGTACGTACGCGCAGTTCGACTCGCTGTTCACGCCTGCCGCCGTACGTGCCGTCCTGCTCCGTGATCGCGAGATACTCTCTATCCCGGGCACCGGACTTTTCTCCACCGCCATCCAATACGACCCGTTAGGGCTCGTTCAAATTTCAAATCTCAAATCTCAAATCTCAAATGAAAAACGCTCTTATGCGTTTTTCGATAGCCCCTACGGTAGCACCGAGACCCGCCATAACGCCGCGCTCGTGGATTCGCTTAACGCCATAGCCGGCGAGGTCGGCGCGCTCTATCCTGATCTGCATATCCGCTGGATCGGTGCACCGGTCATAGCGGTGGGCAACGCACGACGTATCAAAACCGACACCCTGCTCTGCATAGCCCTGTCGCTGGTGCTTATTATACTATTGCTCGCGTACGCGTTCCCGCGCAGGCGCGACCTGTGGCTGATCATGCTCGCCGTGTCGTTCGGCTGGCTGACGGGTATGAGCGTACTACGGCTCGTCACACCTGCTGTCAGCGCTATAGTCCTCGGTATAGGCAGCGTGCTCATCGGTATAGCGGTCAACTACCCTCTGCACCTGCTCGTGCATCAGCGCTATACGACATCTGTTCGCCAGACGCTCGAAGAGGTGCTCTCGCCGCTTGTGGTAGGTAACATCACCACCGTCGGCGCGTTCCTGGCACTCGTACCGATGCAGGCT
>CACZRD010000014.1 GCA_902783545.1 uncultured Bacteroidales bacterium | reverse complement strand
GGTTGTGTAAGCACGCCGAGCAATGAGGCAACGCTCGTTAATCTCGCTTCAAAATATAACTGGCAACACTTCTTATGCTCTCGCTGCTTAATCGAAGTATAGTAGATTGGCGTATTCGGGTGCAAGGCGCCTGAACGGGACATCGCTCCTAGCCGAGTCTGTGGGCTGAAAGGATATAGCGGTGCAGAAATTCACAGAATAGGTCTCTTTGGCTGCGCATAGAGACTGACGGCTGACAGCTGATTGCTGAAGGCACTCATAGCAGATAAGCCGGTGGTTGGTGGCTTGGGTCTTGCTGCCGGACGAAAACAAAGGCCAAGATAAGCGTGTAGAAAGCATAAGTATTCCTTGTTTGGACACGGGTTCGACTCCCGTTAGCTCCACACAATAAGAACGCGAGGGGCACTAGCTCATCTGGTAGAGCGTAACGTTCGCAATGTTAAGGTAAGGGGTTCGAGTCCCCTGTGCTCCACTTTAAATGACACAATATGGCGCTTGAAATTCGTGAAATACATTCCAAGAGTGAACTGAAACAGTTTATCCAGTTCGCCAATGATTTGTATAAGGATTGCCCATATTACTGTCCCCCTTTGTTCTTTGACGAGATGAACTGCTTCAAGCCGGATATGAACCCTGCGCTTGACGTATGCGAATATCAACTATGGATGGCGTTCCGCGATAACAAACCCGTCGGACGTATCGCCGGTATCATCAACCGCAAAGCGAACGAGAAATGGGGATTCAGACATGTCCGTTTCGGTTGGTTTGACTTCATTGATGATATGGAGGTCAGCAGGACGCTGCTGGATACCGTGGCGGCTTGGGGAAAAGAACGCGGTATGGACGGACTCAACGGCCCTGTCGGCTTCACGGATTTTGACCATGAGGGATTGCTTCTCGAGGGATACGAATATCCCGCTGTGATGGCGTCGCTCTATAATTATCCGTATTACGTCAAGCATATGGATGCGTACGGATTGGTCAAAGAGGCTGACTGGGTGGAGATGCGTGTCTTCCCGCCGCAGGAATGTCCTGAGCGGCTGTCGCGTATCGCAGATATAGTAAAACAGCGGTCCAAAGTACATGTGGTGAAGGTCAAGAACTCGCGCGAACTCGTACGCCGCTTTGGTATCCAGTACATGGATGTGATCGACGAGGCATACCAGAAGTTGTATAACTTCCAGCCTATGACGGTAGCGCAGAAGAACTACTACAAGAACATGTATTTCCCGATCCTCAACTTCGATTTTGTCACGCTGGTGGTCAATGAAAATGAAGAGATCGTAGGAGTAGGACTGGGTATGCCGGATATATCGGACGCGCTGCGCAAATGCGGAGGTAAGTTGTTACCCTTCGGATGGTATCATCTGCTTCGGGCGCTGAAAGCCAGACAGATGAACTCCTTCAGCTTCCTGCTTATAGCCGTGCGACCGGATTATCAGGACAAGGGCATTAACGCGCTCTTCTTCCAGGATCAGATACCTATCATCAACAAATACGGTATCAAAATATTGGAAACGACTAATATTCTGGAAACCAACACCAAGAATATTGCGAACTTTACGCAGTTCGACCATATGTTCCATAAACGCCACCGCGCGTACCTGAAAACGATCTGAGCGTGAAAGAGGAAGAGGCTCTATACAAAGCTGCGTTGGAGCGCTTGAATACCTATATACGCTGCCATGCGATGAGGGCGTCTGTCGTAAGAGAGATGGTGTTGGCGCAGGCGTGTCTGTTGAAACAGCCTTTTACGGCTGTGCAGTTGGAGGAAGCATGCAGGTCGGAGCATATCTCTGTAGGATCCGTTTATAACGCGCTGGACCTGTTCATCACCGCTGAAATAGTCAAGGTGTATGACAGAGGATTCGGACAGACGGTTACGGAATACGAACTGACGACTACTGCCTCGCGGTCGCATATGCAGATCATATGCCGCAAATGCGGCAGGAGAGCCTCCTTCTCCGACAAAGCGATTATGCGCTTGATCATGGAACGCAAGTACACTAATTTCAAGGCGCAAAACTGTACTTTGGTGGTGTACGGAGAATGTAAGATATGCCGCAGACTGGCGGTAAAGAAGAACTGAAATGACAGGAACATCGATATATTGGATATTGTTTATCGGTATTGCGCTGGCAAGTTGGATTGTATCCGCTTCGCTGCAACGTAAGTTCCGGCGCTATGCGCAGCATGACCTGTCCGTGACGGGTAAAGAAGTAGCGGAGAAAATGCTGCATGATAACGGTATCTATGATGTGCAAATCACGTGTATTAAAGGCCAACTGACCGACCATTATAACCCTGCAACCAAAACGGTTAACCTCTCTGAGGAGGTCTATCACGGAGCCAATGTGGCAGCAGCGGCTGTCGCTGCGCATGAATGCGGACATGCGGTACAGCATGCTACGGCATACGGACCTCTCGGACTGCGTTCGGCTCTGGTGCCGGTGGTGTCGTTCAGTAGCAAATGGGTGACATGGATTATCTTGGGAGGACTGCTTCTTATAGGCAGCGGCGCGGGACAGATCCTGCTCCTCATCGGTATTGGCTTGTATGCGATGATAACACTCTTCTCTTTCATCACCCTGCCGGTAGAGGTGAATGCCAGCCAACGCGCAGTGAACTGGTTGCAGGAGAGAGGCATTACGGACAGAGAGACAACAGCGATGGCGAGCGATGCGCTCCATAGCGCGGCATATACATACGTGGTAGCAGCCCTTTCGTCCCTCGCTACATTGATATACTATATCCTCATCTTTATGGGAGGAAATAGACGATAATAATTTTGTTGGAAATACTCGGGATTTAAAACTTGTTTTGAAGCCCGAAAAGCGTAGCATAGAACGTAGCACTAAACAAGCGCAAGGCGCGCAGTCGTGCGAGTTCTAATGCAAGCGCGGCCTCGTAGCTCAATTGAATAGAGTGTCAGATTCCGGTTCTGAAGGTTCTGGGTTTGAGCCCCAGCGGGGTCACCGGGCGCGAAAGCAAATCGTGCAATAAAATTGATGAAGGAGGTTTTGGAGTTTTTGGGGGAATTGGCGCGGAACAACAACCGTGAGTGGTTTACCGCCAACAAAGAGCGCTATCAAAAGGCGCTCGCTACGTTTACGCAGTTCTCCGAACAGTTCATTGCCGGCATCCAGTCGTTTGACGACACGATGCCCGGCATCACTCCCAAAGACTGCATGTGGCGCATCTACCGCGACACGCGATTCAGCAAGGACAAGACGCCGTACAAAGACCACTTTGGTGTATATCCTTGTGCCGGTCAACCCGGACGCCCGCAGACCATGGGCAAGAAGTCCGACAGGGCAGGGTATTACTTCCACCTGCAACCCGGGCAGTGTATGTTCGCAGCCGGTATGTGGTGCCCTAATCCCGATCTGCTGAAAGCCGTGCGCAGCGAGTTACAAGCGAACTACGAGGAGGTGGAAGAGATCATGGCTGCGGAGCCGTTTCAGCGGTACTTTGGCGATTTTGAGCAATCGAACATGCTCAAGCGCGTACCGGCAGGCTATGATGCCGACTTCCCGCACCCCGATTGGCTGCGGCAGAAGTGGCTGATCATCTCTACGCCGTTCACCGACGAGGAGGTGTGCCAGCCGAAGTTCTTGGACAAGTTGCTGGATGTAGCGCGTGCCGCCAAGCCGATGAATGACTTCCTGAATTACACCTTCGAGGAGTACGGAGAGTTCCCCGAGCGTCGGTAACGCAGCGCACAGATTGCGCAATGCGCAATAAAAGCGCCGCGTACCTCCGCTCATCCCCACCACAAACACTTCGTTGGTTTGTGTTGGGGGCCCCCAAAAATGCGTTCTTTCGAACGCGAGGTCCTATAGTTCAATGGATAGAATACGGGTTTCCTAAACCTTAGATCCGGGTTCGATTCCCGGTGGGACTACACGAAAATTGGGTGAGCAGTTGCTCACCCAATGTCGTTGTTGTAGGATTGTTGTTATGCGTTCTCTTTGCGTTTCTCGAGGCGTGACTCCAGTGCGTCAAGTGCCTCGCTGATAGCCTGCTCGAAGGTGTCGCAGGTCTTGGATGCAAACAGATCGCCTACGCGCACGTCAGCCTGTTTGTTCTGGATAGTTGCCGGCTTAACGACCGAGAGACGGATGTTGAGCTCGTCGTTCTCACGCAGATGACGGCCAAAACGTGCAGTTTTCTTGCTGATGAAATCATCGAGTTGCTTGGCAATCTCGAAGTTTAAGGGTTGAACGGAAAGTTTCATGATTATACGAAATTTAGTGTTGTTAAAATCGGGAAATATGTACAAAAAAGACTACAAAAATTATGCCAAAATGTCAGTTTTCGGTGCTTTGGAACGATTATTGCAGATATTTCGATGAAACCGGATGATCTGGAGGTTCTAGAAGTTCTAGAAATTCTGGAAAATCCAGAAAATACAACGCAAACTAAAACAACACAGATATGAATAAAGGTAACATTGGGGTGACATCAGACAATATCTTCCCCGTCATTAAGAAATTTTTGTATTCCGACCACGAGATTTTTCTTCGTGAACTAATCAGTAACGCCGTGGATGCCACGCAGAAACTCAAGACCCTGAGTACGGCAGGTGCGTTCAAGGGCGAGCTGGGTGACATGCGCGTGCGTGTACGTATAGATAAGGATAAGAAGACGCTGACGGTCAGCGATCACGGTATAGGCATGACTGCCGAGGAGGTGGATAAGTACATCAACCAGATCGCGTTCTCGGGCGCTGAGGAGTTCGTCAACCAGTACAAGGACAAAGCTGAAGCGATCATCGGACATTTCGGTTTGGGTTTCTACAGCGCGTTCATGGTAGCCGACAAGGTGGAGATCTTCAGCCAGAGTTATGACGACAACGCCAAAGCCGTACACTGGTCGTGCGAGGGTAACCCCGAGTACCAGATGGAGGAGACGATCAAAGCCGAAAGAGGCACGGATGTTGTGCTGCACATCAACGACGAGTTCAGCCAGTATCTGGAGGACGCAACGATCGAGGGGCTGCTCAAGAAGTATTGCAAGTTCCTGCCCGTGGAGATCGCCTTCGGCATGAAGAAAGAATGGAAAGACGGCAAGCAGGTAGAAACCGGCGAGGAGAACATCGTGAACAACACGACTCCCGCTTGGACGCGTAAGCCTGCCGACCTGAAGGACGAAGACTACAAAGCCTTCTACCGCGAACTGTATCCTATGCAGTTTGATGAGCCGCTGTTCCACATCCATCTGAACGTCGATTACCCGTTCCATCTGACAGGAATCCTGTACTTCCCGAAGATCAAGAACAACCTCGACGTGCATCGGAACAAGATCCAGCTCTACTGCAATCAGGTATTTGTGACGGACGAGGTGTCGAACATCGTGCCCGAGTACCTGACACTCCTTCACGGCGTAATCGACAGCCCGGATATCCCATTGAATGTCAGCCGCTCGTACTTACAGAGCGACAACAATGTCAAGAAAATCTCTTCGCACATTACC
>CACZRD010000013.1 GCA_902783545.1 uncultured Bacteroidales bacterium | reverse complement strand
TACTGGCTTGACAACAAACTCTTTCACAGCGAGCCGGACGGCCGCGAACCGTTTACCGTAGTTATCCCTCCGCCCAACGTAACGGGTGTATTGCACATGGGACATGTGCTGAACGAGACAATACAGGATATCCTTGTGCGCCGTGCACGCCTCGAAGGCAAGAATGCCTGCTGGGTGCCCGGTACTGACCACGCGTCGATTGCTACCGAAGCCAAGGTCATCAAGCGCCTCAAGGAACAAGGCATCAACAAATCCGACCTGACGCGCGAGCAGTTCCTCAAACACGCGTGGGACTGGACGGACGAGCACGGAGGCATCATCCTCAAGCAGCTACGCAAACTCGGTTGCTCATGCGACTGGGACAGAACAGCATTCACGATGGATGAGACGCGTTCGAAAGCCGTGATCAGCGTGTTCTGTGACCTGTATCGCAAGGGGCTCATCTATCGCGGCCTGCGTATGGTCAATTGGGACCCTGAGCGCCAAACAGCATTGAGCGACGAGGAGGTAATCTACCACGACGAGCACTCGAAGTTCTATTACCTCATGTACGAGGTAGTTGAAGAGCCTGACAAGTATGCGATTGTGGCCACTACGCGGCCGGAGACCATCTTCGGCGACGTTGCAGTCTGCATCAACCCTAAAGAGGAGAAGAACCAGTGGCTGCGCGGTAAGCATGTACGCATACCTATTGTAGGACGCGAGATACCTATTATAGAAGATCGTTATGTAGAGATCGGATTTGGCACAGGCTGCCTGAAAGTGACACCGGCACACGACGTGAATGACTATATGTTAGGTCAGCAACATAACCTCATTGCCTATGACATCTTCACCCCTGATGCACATATCAACCTCGACACCATTGAGCCGGAGATCAGCAAGAACATCCGCAAGTACCACGGCTTGGATCGTTTCGACTGCCGCAAGCAGATGGCGGAAGATCTTGTAGCCGCAGGGCTGATGGATCATGTGGAGGATTATGACAACAAGGTCGGTTACTCCGAGCGCACGAATGTGCCTATCGAGCCGAGACTCTCGTTGCAATGGTTCATCCGCATGAAGCACTTTGCCGACATCGCTCTGCCACCGGTGATGAATGACGATATAGTCTTCTACCCCACGAAATACAAGAACACCTACCGCAACTGGTTGGAGAACATCAAGGACTGGTGTATCTCGCGCCAACTGTGGTGGGGACACCGTATTCCGGCTTACTACGATGCTGACCTGCTCGCTCAGACAGGCCTCGAGAACTATCCCGACGACAAGATCATCGTAAGCGAGACCAAGCCGGAAGGCAACTACGTGCAAGACGAAGGTGCGCTCGATACATGGTTCAGCTCGTGGCTGTGGCCTATATCGCTGTTCATTGAGAAAGACCAGGAGATGAAGGACAGCACATGGCGCAACAAGGAACTGGACTACTACTACCCCACGGCTGACTTGGTCACAGGCCCGGATATCATCTTCTTCTGGGTGGCACGAATGATCATGGCGGGTTACGAGTACCAAGGCAAGATGCCGTTCAAGCATGTATATTTCACCGGTATCGTGCGCGACAAACTCGGCAGAAAGATGTCTAAATCCCTCGGCAACAGCCCCGATCCGCTGGATTTGATTGCGCGTTACGGTGCAGATGGTGTCAGAATGGGTATCCTTCTCTCTGCACCTGCCGGCAATGACATCCTCTACGATGACAGCCTCTGCGAGCAAGGTCGTAACTTCTGCAACAAGATATGGAACTGCTTCCGCATGATGAAAGGTCTCGAAGTTGCCGACATCCCGCAGCCCGAGACATCCAAATATGCTATTGAGTGGTTCGAAGCCAAGCTTGGCGAGACATCCGCAGAGATTGCCGACCTGTTCAGCAAGTATCGCTTGAGCGAGGCGCTGATGGAGATATACAAGCTCTACTGCGATGAATTCTCGGGTTGGTACCTTGAGATGATCAAACCTGCGTACCAGCAGCCCATTGACCGCGCAACGTACGAAGCAACAATGGCATTCTTTGACAGACTGCTCGTTCTACTCCACCCGTTCATGCCGTTCATCACCGAGGAACTCTGGCAGAACCTCTGCGAGCGCAAGCAGGGAGAATCCATCATGACTACTCGACTCAACAATCCGGATCATCCAGAACATCTAGAGCAGCCGGAAATTCTGGCTCAAGTTGAGGAGCTCAAGGAGATCATCGCCGGTATCCGTAACGTGCGTGCCTCGAAGAACATCGCCCCGAAGGAGCG
>CACZRD010000012.1 GCA_902783545.1 uncultured Bacteroidales bacterium | reverse complement strand
GCCCGTTTTACAGACGTGGCGAACATGGCTTGCTCACACATCAGCTATTCGGTGCGTATTGACCAATCGAATAGTGACCTGCGTGTAGCGGATTCTATCCAGTTGCAACCAATGGTTCTCCATGGTCCGAGCCTGTACTACGACGAGGCGGCCACCATCACCTCGTTCACAGCGAGTCAGGGAGCAGCCGTCGGTCAGCAGAAACGCGGCGT
Source organism: uncultured Bacteroidales bacterium (assembly GCA_902783545.1). Taxonomy (GTDB): domain Bacteria; phylum Bacteroidota; class Bacteroidia; order Bacteroidales; family Paludibacteraceae; genus Colicola. Next base: position 4,617 of record CACZRD010000012.1, on the reverse strand, counting down.
GACGCTGAGTTGGATGCCGTCATCGTTGGCGGTGGATGAGTATGTGCTCACCCGCTTGGCCAAGAACAGCGACCAACCGGCAGACACGATCTATCGCGGCGTGGACAACTCGTTCTTTGACGAGACGGCTATTCCCGATCAGCATTATGACTACGTCATCACGGCGTTGTACAACTGCAACGGCAAGTCATCGTCCAACAGCGCCACGGCTGAAGGCTGGCGTTCGCCCTACGGTGAGATAAGTGGTACGATCCTCATGCCGGACAACAGCGGATTGACGAATGTGAATGTTGTGCTGCAAGGCCCGGACGGCGCGACGGTCAAGACCATCACCACCGGTGCGGACGGTACGTTCCTGTTCGACAGCCTGCTGTACGACATCAGCAGCAGTTCGCAGTTCGCCATCGTGCCTGCGCACACGTACGCGGAATTCAGTTATAATTATACCAGTGCCCAGAGCGCCAGCGTGACGCTGTCGGCGGATCATGCCGTAGCCTCGGGCATCAACTTCATCAACACGTCCACCGTCCGTCTGACGGGTCGTGCGCTGTACAAGTTCTCAACGATCCCGGTAGCCGGTGCAATGTTCACCCTCAACGGCGACACTGTGCTGCGCAACGGCGCACCTCTGCAGACGGCTACCGACGGAACATTCGAGCTGACTCTGAACAAGAACCAGGCTTATACGCTGCGTATCTTCAAACCCGGACACACTTTCGAAGGAGATGGTATATTGCGCGTGGAGGACGGGGAAGAAACGTTTGCTCTGACCAAGGCGCTGGATGGCGTACGGTTCTACGACCTGACTAAGGTGCGCCTCGTGGGCCGTGTAGCCGGCGGTATAGACCAGCGCGACCTGCCTGCAGCTTTCGGCCTGGGTACGAACAACCTCGGCGACAGCCTGCAACTCGTGCTGCAGCTCGAGGGCGATAACGTGGCCCGCTTCGTTCACGACCCCGATGACCTGAGCCGTGATACGCTCAAGCAGCAGATAGCGCACGAGGTTTGGACAAGTAGCCCAAGTAACCCCGGTAGCCCAAGGACGCTTAAGACCGTCGGTACTACGAACACCCTGTTCGAGAAAAAGCGCATTATCATCCATCCCGACCCGCAGACGGGTGAGTATGCGGTCGATCTGTACCCCGTCAAGTACAAGGTCGTTCAGGCGTCGGCACTCGGTTATGCTACCTTGTTTGCTACCGGTGCGGGTAACGAGACTTTCGACCTGACCAACGCTCCGCTGCAGTCGTACGATATAGTACACAAGGACGACAGCGTGCATTACAATGCCGTGTATGACCGCATCTACCGCTCGCCGGTTCAGGTGCTCCTCAAGCAACTGCTGTACGGCATGGAGCAAGACGGCTACGGTGAGCAGAGCCTGGGCGTGAACAGCGTCAATCCGAACATGAAGCAGAGCCTCAAGCTCTACAGCAAACAGGAGGACGGTACGATCTGTTACACCTTGGGCTACCCGCTGTTCTACTACAACCGCCGTTACCAGTTCGAGGCGCAGGCGTATGAGGATTACTACTACAACAACGATCCCACGCAGCGCCTGGACCGCGTACCGCAACGCGGTGGCAAGGTCACCGTACGCAACGGCATGCACAACTCCACCAACCGCACCGTCTTCGAGCTCAACGATCAGGGTAAGAACCGCAACGTTTGGCTCACGGTCGATCATATACAGACGCAGACCTACGGCGATGATGCTCTTAGCACTGTCAGCGTTGCGCTGCAGCAGGAAGGTAACACCGTAGAGACCGATGCGTTTCGCGCCTTCGTGGTGGGTGATATAGCCCAAGGCAACGAGCTGACCGCTACCGAGGCAGGCGTCACCCTGCTGGATATAGTCCGTGACCCGGGAGGCAACGGCAGCTCGGCGTGGATTGAGAACGGTACGACCTACAGCTACTCCTACAACGAGAGTTATGACTGGAAGGTCGGTGTTAACCTCACACCGCAGTGGGGACTGAATGTATCCAGCGATATAGGTGTCGTGTCTGCCCCGAGTGGAGCAGGAGCATACTACGGCTCGACCTTCAGCAACAGCAAGCAGTTCTCGTTCACCCTGCCAATCGTACACGAGTGGTCGTGGGGATACAAGTACTCCTACAGTTTCACCACCAGCGAGAAGATCAGCACCTCGACCAAAAAGAACAAGACGGGTATAGGCTCCAAGGCGGACGTGTTCGTAGGTGTGACCAAGAGTCAGCTAACCGGTAAGGCGAAGTCGGTGGCTATCATCGATGACTCGCTGTATCAGGCTAAGCGTCCGGCTATCCAGGCGGGTACGATGCACGTACACTCCAGCGGCGTAGGTGCGGATGGACGCACGTACTACCTGGTTACCGGTGAGAAAGTGGTGATGGGCTCGACCATCTCGAATACCTTCGCTTACTCGCAGTACTACATCCTCGAGACCGTTATTCCGCAGTTGGCACTGCAGCGCCAGAACCTGCTGATGACCTTCCCGGACTCCACCGCCGCCCAAGCAGCAGCCGATGCTCGCAACGAGCCGGTATATTGGTATATCGACTCTACTGCAGCCGTTAGTCTGCAAGACACCCTCGCCCGCAACTCGTACCGCATCTTCGTGCCTCAGAACAGCGACAAGGTGTACCCCGACCGCATAGCAGCCCTCGACAACACCTTGATAGGCTGGCTGGGTATGATCGTGCTCAACGAGAAGGAGAAAGTCATTGCGCGCCAGTCAGGCCGCCAGGTAGGCACCTACAGTGTATCGTTCGGCAACACCCTCTCGCACACCGACAGCTACTCCGCTTCGGCTAACTACAACGAGGCACCGCAGGGAGAGATGTTTGCCGGTGAAGGCGAGAAATATGCTTCGCAGATGGGACAAACGCTCCTGAAGAGTACCATCGATAACCTCGGTAACTTCTTTAGCGATAATAAAGCGTTCGGTACAACCATCAATGAGGCATTGAAAAAACTGGATTCCAAGAAGGACAAGGACAATAATGAACTGGAACTCGGTACAGTATCCAACTCCTCGAAGTTCAAGATGAAATGGGAGCCGGTGATCAACTATAACTCCAGCAGCCGCGACAATACGGACAAGACGGTCAAGAAGTCCTGCGGCTTCACCCTCGTGCCTGACGACCAGGGCGACATCACCGTGAGCGTGTACCGTGCACCGAAGGACAGCCTCTGGCAGAGCAAGACCGAGACGGTGCTCGATAATGTCGAGTATGGCGACGATGACGAGAAGCTGTTCGGCTCCTACGTGTTCTTTACCGAGGCGGGTGCTACCTACTGTATCCACGAGGAGGAAGAGAAGACCAAGTTCTACAACAAAGGTACGGTCATCAACAACCCGACGATGGCTATCGCCGTGCCGGAGATCAGCATCGACCGCTACGAGATCAGCAACGTGCCTGCCGACCAGCGCGCCGTGTTCCACATCGAGCTCAAGAACGCCGGCGAGGTGCAGTACGGCTTTGCCTCAACAGGTACAACGTTCGCGCTCTCACTGACCGGTGACAGCAACCCCCACGGCGCGAAGGTATATGTCAACGGTGCACCGCTCGTGCAAGGACTGAGTTACTTCCTCACCCCGGGACAAGTGGCCAAGCAGGTGCTCGAGGTAGAGCGCGGTGAGGTGGATGACTACGAGAACCTCGCGCTGTACTTCAACGTAGGCGACTGCCCGAAGACATACGTGTTCCTGAACTTCAGCGTACACTTCATGCCGGAGTCCAGTCCTGTGGAGATAGCTGCTCCGCGGCAGAACTGGGTGATGAACACCCTCTCGCCGCACGACTCGGTGGGCTACTACCTGCCTATTGATGTCACGGGCTTCAATATCCACCACAAGAACTTCGACCACATCGAGTTCCAGTACAAGCTCACAAAGGAGAGCGACGAGATGTGGGTGAACCAATGCTCGTTCTACGCCGAGGACAGCCTGTACAACCTGGCTACGGGCAACAAGGCGATGATCGAGAACGGCAAGATCACTCCGTTCCGCTTCTACGGCGAGAAAGACCCGATGGAGCAGGAGTACGACCTGCGTGCCGTAAGCTTCAGCCGCTACGGTTCGGGCTTCGTAAGCAAAGCTTCGCCCGTGATTAGCGGTGTGAAGGATACGCGTCCGCCGGTACTGTTCGGCGACCCGCAACCCGCCAACGCCATACTCGGCATAGGCGATGACCTTAAGCTGCGCTTCTCGGAGCCTATCGCCGGCAACTACCTGGACGAGGACAACAACTTCCAGCTCAAGGGCGTGACCAACGAGACGGGTATCACCGCCGGTACGGCTATCCACTTCAACGGCACGGTAGACTCCTACGCCATGACGCAGATCAACCGTTCGCTCAGCGGCAAGTCGTTCTCGCTCGATATGCTTGTGCGTCCGACCAACCTGAATGAGGAGGAGAAGTTCTTCTCCTACGAAGTGGTGCAGGGTATCGACTTTGTGTTCGGCAAGACCGCCGATAACCGCCTGTATGCGCAGGTAGGTCAGGAGCGCGTCACCTCGCAGCCCCTGGCTTCACCGATGCTCGAGTTCACGCGTGTAATCATGACGTTCGACTACGACAAGAAGGCCGTGCGCTTCTTCGCCGGCACGAGCGAGGTGACCGACCCCGCATC
>CACZRD010000011.1 GCA_902783545.1 uncultured Bacteroidales bacterium | reverse complement strand
TTGGCTGCTACTGTTTTCTTTGCCATAATCTTACAAATTTAGTGGGTTAATTACTTCGTTGCTTTCTTCTTGTTAGCAACCGTCTTCTTCTTACCCTTGCGGGTACGTGCATTATTCTTCGTGGACTGACCACGTACCGGAAGACCGATACGGTGACGTACGCCACGATAGCAACCGATATCCATCAAACGTTTGATGTTCAGTTGTGTTTCCGAACGAAGATCACCTTCAACTTTGTACTGCGCACCGATGATCTCACGAATCTTTGCTGCTTGGTCGTCAGTCCAATTCTCGACCTTGATGCTTGGGTCAACGCCTGCCTCTGCGAGAATCTTCTTTGCGCTCGAACGACCTATTCCGTAGATGTAAGTCAAACCGACTTCACCGCATTTGTTCTGCGGCAGATCTACTCCGACAATTCTTATAGCCATAATTACTTACTTAAGGATAAAACTGTTTTAACTGTTACTAAGTGGAGATGCTTATCCTTGACGCATCTTCATCTTAGGTTCTTTTTTGTTGATTACATACAAATGCCCTTTGCGGCGTACAATCTTGCAGTCCGCATTGCGCTTTTTGATACTTGCTCTAACTTTCATTTTAGTAGCTTGTTTTAAAGGGGTGGTTATAATAGCCCTATTTATTGCCACAAAAACTGTGCCAAAGTGCCACTAACCTTCCGATTATTTACTTGTACCTAAAGGAAATTCTTCCTTTAGTCAAATCATAGGGGCTCATTTCGAGTTTTACACGGTCACCGGGGAGGATCTTGATGTAGTGCATGCGCATCTTACCCGAGATATGTGCGGTGATGATGTGTCCGCTCTCCAGTTGAACCCTGAACATTGCGTTCGATAGTGCTTCGGTGATTACACCATCTACTTCAATTGCGTCTTGCTTTGCCATAATGCTTAATTTGCTTGGTTGATTTAGATGAATCTATCGCCCAAGACCTCTTGGATGTAGTCGAAGGTGGAGAGTATATCCGCTTTGCCGTTACGGATGCAGACCGAGTGCTCGTAGTGGGCAGTGGGTTTGCGGTCGATGGTGCGTGCTGTCCAGCCGTCGTCCTCGATGACGATGTGTCGGCGTCCCATGCTGATCATCGGCTCGATGGCGATGGTCATGCCGGACTTGAGAACGATGCCATTACCGCGTCGGCCATAGTTGCAGACCTCGGGATCTTCGTGCATGTCGCGACCGATGCCGTGTCCGACAAACTCGCGGATAACGCCGTAGCCGGCTTTCTCGCAGTAGTTCTGGATAGCAAAACTGATGTCGCCGAGACGATGTCCCGTCACAGCCTGCTCTATACCGATGTACAGAGCCTGCTTGGTGGTCTTAAGAAGGCGCATCACTTGCTCGCTTACCTCGCCTACGGGGAAAGTATAGGCGCTGTCGGAGTGGAAACCGTTGAGCTTGATGCTGCTGTCGATGGTGATGATATCACCGTCACGGAGCACGGTTTTCTCCGAAGGTATGCCATGTACGATCTGCTCGTTGACCGAGGTACAGAGGGCGCAAGGAAAATCCTCATAGCCCTTGCAAGCGGGGATACCGCCGTTGTCGCGTATATACTCTTCGGCGATGCGGTCTAACTCAGCGGTAGATATACCCGGCTTGATAAGCTTAGCCAGCTCACCGTATAACTTTGACAGCAGGATATTACTCTGCCGCATGAGTTCGACCTCTTCGTCTGTTTTCAAATAAACCATACTAATAATTTACCAAGATTGGTCAATTAGTAAGCCATGGCGCCACGTCCCTTGATGCGCATACCGGACTCGAAGAATCCGTCGTAGTGACGCATCAACAGGTGGCTCTCTATCTGCTGGAGGGTATCCAAGATCACACCTACCATGATGAGCAAGCTTGTACCTCCGTAGAACTGGGCAAATCCCATGCTGACACCGAACAGGCGCGCGAATGCAGGCAGAACGGCGATGATAGCAAGCAGGATAGAACCCGGCAGGGTGATACGGCTCATGATGGTGTCGATGTACTCAGCGGTCTTGCGTCCCGGCTTAACGCCCGGGATGAAGCCGTTGTTGATCTTCAGGTTCTCAGCCATCTGAACGGGGTTGATGATAACGGCGGTGTAGAAGTACGTGAAGGCAATGATAAGGATTGCGAACACGAAGTTGTACCAGAATCCGTTGTTATCCATGAACGCGTTCACGAAAGCGTTCGAACCGTCGGTACGGAAACCAACGATAGCGATAGGGATAAACATGATAGCTTGCGCGAAGATGATAGGCATCACGTTCGCAGCGTTCACCTTCAGGGGGATGAACTGGCGCACGCCTCCGTACTGGCGGTTACCCTCGATACGCTTAGCGTACTGAACGGGGATACGGCGAGTACCCTGGACGAGCAGGATCGCGAACATGAACACTGCTATCAGGATCACGATCTCAAGCAGGAACACAACCAGACCGCCACCGGCGTCATTCAAGCGGGAGCTGAACTCCTGGATGAGTGCACCCGGCAGACGGGCAATGATACCGATCAAGATGATGAACGATATACCGTTACCTACTCCACGGTCGGTGATACGCTCGCCGAGCCACATGACGAACATGGAGCCCGCGCAGAGGATGATCGTCGAAACGATGGTGAAGGCGTTGAATCCTATCTCCACGTGCTGTCCGGCTTGCGCCATCTGTACGGAGAGGTTCACGAGGTACGAAGGACCTTGGAACAGCAGGATAGCGACGGTCAGATAACGGGTTATCTGATTCATCTTCTGACGTCCCGACTCGCCCTCCTTCTGCATCTTCTGGAAGTACGGTACTGCTATAGAGAGCAGCTGGATGATGATGGACGCGGAGATGTAGGGCATGATACCCAATGCGAAGATAGAGGCATTGGAGAATGCACCACCCGAGAACATATCCAACAGAGCCATCAATCCGCCTTCCGTCTGAGCATGAAGAGCAGTCAGGGCTGTAGGATCAATACCCGGCAAGACGATGAACGATCCGAAGCGGTAGATGAGCACGAACAACAGCGTTGTCAGCACCCGGCCGCGGAGATCTTCGATCTTCCAGATATTTCTTATAGTCTCAATAAACTTCATATTAAATCGCTGATTTAATCTGGAATCTTGGCTTCGCCGAGTTGGGTAAGCGAGCTTACACTCGGCTTGCACAAGATTTCATAATTTTTACAGTTTTACGATAGTTCCACCAGCGGCTGTGATAGCCTCTTCAGCTTTCTTCGAGAAGGCGTGAGCCTCAACGGTCAGTTTAGCTTTCAGCTCGCCGTTACCGAGAATCTTAACCAGCACGTTCTTGCCGATGAGACCTGCCTCGTGGAGTTCGGCTACGCCGATCTTCTCGATTTTCTTAGCCTCATAGAGAGCCTGAAGAGTAGCGAGGTTAACTGCCTTGTACTCAACGCGGTTAATATTCTTGAATCCGAACTTAGGCAGACGGCGCTGCATAGGCATCTGTCCACCCTCGAAGCCAATCTTCTTCGAGTAACCCGAACGCGACTTGGCACCTTTGTGACCACGGGTAGAAGTACCACCGAGTCCCGAACCGGGACCACGACCGATACGCTTGGCAGTCTTTACAGAGCCTTTGGCGGGTGTTAAGTTATTCAATTCCATAATTCCAAACGATTTTAGTCAATTACTTTTACCAAGTGTTTCACTTTCTCGACCATGCCGAGAATAGCGGGGGTAGCCTCGTGCTCAACGATAGCATTCATCTTACGAAGACCAAGGGCTTCCATCGTTTCCTTCTGCACTTTCGGAGATTTGATAGTGCTGCGAACTTTCTGAATTTTAATCTTTGCCATAATCTTCAATGAATTTATCCGTTAAACACTGTAGAGAGGCTTACGCCACGGTTCTGAGCTACCATACGTGCGTCACGCATCTCGCCGAGAGCAGCGATAGTAGCCTTAACGAGGTTGTGGGGGTTCGACGAACCTTTAGCCTTAGCCAGCACATCCTTTACGCCTACGCTCTCGAGCACGGCACGCATAGCACCACCGGCTTTCACACCTGTACCTTGCGATGCAGGTTTGAGCAGTACGCGAGCACCGCCGAACTTCGACTCCTGCTCGTGAGGGATCGTACCTTTCAAGATAGGCACTTGGATGAGGTTCTTCTTGGCAGCTTCGGTTGCCTTCTGCATAGCAGCGGCAACCTCACCGGCCTTACCCAGACCGTAACCAACTATACCATTCTCATTTCCAACAACTACGATAGCTGCGAAAGTGAATGTACGTCCACCCTTGGTAACTTTCGTTACACGGTTGACAGCA
>CACZRD010000010.1 GCA_902783545.1 uncultured Bacteroidales bacterium | reverse complement strand
GAGCATGACCTGAGTGTGGAACGAACGTGGCGACTTAATGCCACGAGCATGACCTGAGTGTGGAATGAACGTAGCGATTTAACGCCACGAGCATGACCTGAGTGTGGAATGAACGTAGCGACTTAACGCCACGAGCATGACCTGTTGGGGAGAGAGGTAGTGGCGTTATTGATAAGGTGAGCTATTTCGTTCAATGCCAAAAATCTATAACGAAGGGTATCGTGAGGGAGCCCGCAATGCTTCTTATTGACAGCTGAGACTATTTCGGAGTGTTCGAACGCCTCCAGTTTGGGCTCTAATAGCAATAGTTTGCCTTTAGCACATGCTTCGAAATACACCCCTTGCGGTTTGAAATACTTGCTATTGGGATCATCAGATGCTGGGAAACCATCTTTCAGTAAGATAATAAGCGGATAGCCTGCTTCGCGAAGGGCACGACAGATTTTCTTCTCGCCCTCTGAAATACCTGCGCTAACAAAACCCACACCACAATCTGCCTGAATGAGGGCACTCTTCTTCTGTTCATCAATCTGCTGTTGGGTTAAAGAGCGCGAACACTGGATGACTGCTTTGTTGGGGTAATCCAACAAGAACATATTACCCAATGCAGTGAACTCCAATTCTGCAGACGATACGTTTTGATGAATACGAAAGAGATCAGGGTTGGCGCGCTTAAGCCATAGTCGACGGGGATTATCAGCAATATACCGACGCATATTGTCCAACTGTCCATTATGCAAGAGAATCCTGTCGTGATACTCCGCGTCAAAGATCAACGGGGTGCTGTGGGCCTTAGAGCGATGAAGAGTAGGCTGGGAAATGCTTGCGGACTTAACCGCAAGAGCAGAACCCACGTCGGTCATAGGTGAACAGGTCGCGCTCGCAGAGGTAAGTCCCTGCGGATTTGCCAGTTCTTGTGCTTTGTCACTACATTGCTTTTTGAACCAACTGACGTAATAGCCAAGTGGATGGTTCAGTCGCTCATGTACATACAATAAGATATGCACATGATCCGGCATTACCACATATTTGAATATTTCTGCGCACTCAAAACCTTTGTATTCGGGTATCCGCTCTATCTCTTTTGCCACTATTTCTCCCAAGGTGGTAAGTTTGATAGATGCGTTATTCACATCGCCATCTAATCTACCGAATATAGATTCCCTGCCCACCGAGGTTAACGTCAGCATATAGATAGCTGGCGAGAAATAATCATGCCACTTGGCTCGTAGCAAGTGCACTTTTTCCTGTTTGTAGCGCCAACCGTTTTCGGTATGTATCAATTCTGCCATAATATATAACTGCTATTGCTTATTCTCTGTTATACTACGCTTGCGGACTTAACCGCAAGAGCGCTACCTTTCTCCATCATTGGTTGTGCTCGCAGGGGTAAGTCCCTGCGTATTAATAAATATGCTGCATTGTTACAAAAAATTTTTGACATTTGCAAATAAAACCTGCTTTTCAGTCAAAACATGTTTGGGGAATCGGGCAGTGTTAACGATTCAACATGCTGACGATGGTGTTGGCATCGGAGCGGGAGAAACCGTTAGCAAGGATCGTGACACCGCCGTTGGTTTCGATGGTGACATCACAGAACAGAAGTCCGGCACTGCGCGAGACAGAGCCGATAGACGAGAAACGGATGGTCGTCTCGTCATAACCGATCAGTTTCTTCTTACGATAGGTGACCATTTGGGCTTGGTCGTCAATAACCAACTGATCCGGGAAAACAACATTCCCACCAGTTACTCTGCTTGCAGAAAAAGTATATTTCATTGTTTTAGTGTTTTTTGTCGATTTGTAATCCGCTAAATAGCTCCCTCTCGTTCGCTCACTGATACAACCGGAGAGCTTCGCCGACGACGTAGTTGCTGCCACCGATGAAGATCACATCGTCGGGCGCAGCAGCGGCACGCGCTGCTTGGAGCGCTTCGGTGACGGTGGGGAAAGCGGCGGGCTGGTGTATGGTGTACGGTGTAGGGTGTACGGCACGCCAGCGGGCGAGCAGGTCGGCGGCAGGCAGGGCACGATGACTCGCGGGCTGCGTGAAGTAATAGACGGCATCCGCCGGCAAAAGACGAAGCACGGCATCTATATCCTTGTCGGCTACCATGCCGAAGACGATGCGCAGGGCGCAATTTCTGATTTCTGATTTCTGATTTCTGATTTCTTTCAACTGCTTCACATACGTGGCGATGCCGTGGCTGTTATGGCCGGTGTCGCAGATGGTGAGCGGAGAGGTAGAGATCGTCTCCCAACGACCGCGTAAGCCTGTGTACTTCACCACATTCGCAAAGCCGTCGGCTATTGCTTGATTGGCTATTAGCCATTGGCCATTAGCCGTTGGCGGTATATTTCTGATAGCCATAAGGGCGACATAGGCGGTTTGGAGGTTGCGCTGCTGGTAATCACCATGAAGTTCGCAGTACGGCGCAACGCGCAGACGTTGGCGGCGTAGGAACTCGCACTGATCCGCGAACCACAGACGGCAGTCGGTGGTCTCCAGTCCCTCGCCAAGGATGCCGCATTCCGCTGCTTTGGAAAGGAACACTGGCGTGGTCTCGGGGTGCGACTCACCGATGACACACGGCACGCCAGGTTTGATGATGCCGGCTTTCTGAGTGGCAATCTCCGCGAGCGTGTGACCGAGCAGGTCGGTGTGATCGAGCCCGATGTTCGTGATGACCGACAACACAGGCGTGACGATGTTCGTGGCATCCAGCAGTCCGCCCAAGCCGACCTCGATGACGGCTATATCCACCTGCTGCTCCGCAAGCCAGCAAAAAGCCATGGCAGTGGTGATCTCGAAAAACGAGGGCTGCAGCTGCTCGAACAGCGCCTGATGACTACCGACGAAGTCGGCGACGTACGCCTCGGGGATGAGGCGGGGTTTGGCTTTTGGCTTTTGGCCATTAGCCATTGGCTCGATCACGCGGACACGTTCGCAGAACGAGACGAGGTGCGGGGATGTATAGAGCCCGACCCTGAGTCCCGCGGCAGCGAGGGCGGAGGCAATGAGATGCGAGGTGGAGCCTTTGCCGTTGGTGCCCGCCACATGAATGACAGGGTACTGCGTGTAGGTGACTGCGCGTTGATGACTGCGTGTTGATGACTGCGTGTTAAGTGCGGCCATCAGGCGACGCATGGTGTCGAGACCGGGCTTATATGCCGCAGCACCGACCTCGTGAAAGGGCGGTGCTATGGAGTACAAGTATGTCAACGATTCGTCGAAAGTCATCAGCTAAACTGGTAGGTAAGGATGTCGTCTTTGCGTTGGGTGGTGAGCCAGTGGTAGAACGGCTTGGTGACACGCAGATGCACGGTACGCGCGGTGAGCGTGATGCCGTTATGGTGCAACGAGTCCTCGATGCGGAATCGTACAACCAGACCGTCGTTGTCATTCGCGGCGCGGCTCTGCTCATCGAACTCCGTTGTCCAAGTCTCGGTGAGTTTGTCCACAGGCATCGTGATCGTGAGGTTACGCACGCGGTTCTTCTGGGCGTCCTGCAGCAGTTGTACATCCTTGACGCGGCACTCGTACTCCGCCTCGGCAAACGGTGCTTCCTTGTAGTACTTACTACCCCACCCGCGCGGCTGTACCTGCACAGAGACGTAGGCATAGACGTCTTTCTTGAGCAGCGGCGCAAAGTGCTTGTAATCCTCGCCGAAGATCAGGAACTCGTAGCTGCCCGTGTAATCCTCAATCGTATATCTGCCGTACAGCGAGCCTTTCTGCGAGGTGCGTTCCTCGGCAGAGGTGATGATACCGCCGATGGTGAGCAGACGTTTCTCATGGGAGTGGATCCACTCCTCGGGAGCGACGCGTGCGGGACGCGGTGTGCTGTCCGTAGTCACCTCTTTCTCCTCGGTCACGGGTTCGCCGTCGGCATCGCTGGTGACAACAGTCTCGACTACGGTCTGCGGCTCATCCTCATCCTCGCTGTCGTTGCCGCCCTGCGCAAACTGCTGTATAGCCGCAGCGCGCTGGTCGGGTTTCTCCCAGTCACGGAAGCGCTTGAGCTCCTCGGCAGTCACGGAGCAGAGCTCGCGCACCTCGAACTCATAGTCGTCGAGCGGATGGGCGGAGAGGTAGATACCGATCATCTCTTTCTCTTTGTTCAGCCGCTCGATGTTCGTCATCCGCGGTGCGGCAGGCATCTCGGGTTTGAGGATGTCTATATCCATATCCATCGCGCCGAAGAGCGTGAACTGGTTGTCGGCTTTGTTCTGCTGGTAGAGGTTACCGTAACGCACCAGGGTGTCGAGCACCGCCTCGCCCCTGGAGTTGATGCCTAACAACTGCTCGCGGTAGAGCCCGGGGAAGCAATCGAACGCTCCGGCGTAGGCGAGACTCTCGATGGTCTTCTTGTTGCAGGCGGTGAGGTTCACACGCTCCACGAAGTCGAAGATATCCTTGTACTTACCGTTCTTCTCACGCTCGGTGACGATAGCCTCGACGGCATTCTCACCTACTCCCTTCACGCCGCCCAGACCGAAACGGATATCGCCTGCAGCGTTCGCCATGAAGTTCAGTGCGGATTCGTTGACATCGGGCTCGAGCACGCGGATGTTCATCTCCGTACACTCATCCATCAGGCGCGTGACATCTTTCGTGCTGTTCTTGAGGATCGTCAGGTTAGCCGCCATGAACTCCGAGGGATAATGCGCTTTCAGGTACGCGGTCTGATAAGCTACCCACGAGTAGCAGGCAGCGTGGGACTTGTTGAACGCGTAGGATGCGAACTTCTCCCAGTCCGCCCAGATCTTGTCGAGGATCTTCGGGTCGTGGCCGTTGGCTTTGCCGCCCTCCATGAACTTACCCTTGAGCTGCTGCAGGATAGCCATCTGCTTCTTACCCATCGCCTTACGGAGTTTGTCGGACTCACCACGCGTGAAGTTAGCCAGCAAGCGCGAGAGGAGCATGACTTGCTCCTGATAGACCGTCACGCCGTAAGTATCCTTCAGGTACTTCTCCATGATCGGTATATCGTAGGTCACAGGCTCAATGCCGTGCTTGCGGCGGATGAACTGCGGGATGTAATCCATCGGGCCGGGACGATACAGGGCGTTCATGGCTATCAGGTCGCCCATGACGGTAGGCTTGAGTTGGCGCATGTAACTGCGCATACCCGAGGACTCAAACTGGAACACGGCGACCGTCCTACCCTCTTGGAAGAGCTTGTATGTCAGCTCGTCATCGAGCGGTATGTGGTCGATGTCAATGTCGATGCCCTTGGTGCGTTTGATGGTGCGGATGCACTCCTTGATGATCGACAGGGTGATCAGTCCGAGGAAGTCCATCTTGATCAGGCCTACGGACTCGACCACATGGCCGTCGTACTGGGTGACGAGCACACGTTTCTGGGTCTTGGGGTCTTGCACAGACGCGAGCGGTGCGAACTTCGACAGCTCATCTGCACCGATGATCACGCCGCAGGCGTGGATGCCGACCTGACGGATCGTGTCTTCGAGTTGCGCAGCGTACTCCAGGGTGTTACGGATCGTCGGATCATCGCCCTCGTACGCCTGCCGGAGTTCGTCAACGTACTTGTAGCAGTTACGCAAGTTAACCTTGGGTTTCTTGCCATTGGCATCCTTGATCGAGTCCGGGAAGTCACGTGCGGGGACGTAGGACTTGAGCTCGTTGCTCTTGGGGATAGGCACTCCCTGCACACGCGCCACATCGGCGAGTGCGGAGCGCGTAGCCATCTTACCGTAGGTGATGATATGCGCCACGTGCGTAGCGCCGTACTTCTCCGACACCCAGTCGAGCACTTTGCCGCGACCGGAGTCCTCGAAGTCCGTATCGATATCCGGCAGCGATATACGGTCGGGGTTCAGGAATCGTTCGAACAGCAAGTCGTAGGTCAGCGGGTCAAGATCGGTGATCTTCAGGCAGTAAGCCACCACCGAGCCGGCAGCCGAACCACGTCCGGGTCCCACACTCACATCGAGCTCCTCGCGTGCTGCGCGGATGAAGTCCATGACGATCAGGAAGTACCCCGGGAAACCCATCGAGATGATCGTGTTCAGCTCGAACTCGATACGCTCCTTGAGCACCTCGTCGTTATCCAGACGCTCCTGTCCGTAGCGCTGCAACGCGCCCTGCATCGTCAGGTGACGCAGGTACGCCGCCTCGAACGCCAGACGGCTCTCGTAGTCCTCCTCTTTGCCAAACGATGCAGGGATATCGAACTTAGGCATAATCGGGTCATGATCCAACGAGTAGGTCTCGACCTTGGCGGCGACCTCGAGGGTGTTCGTCAGCGCCTCGGGTATATCGTCGAAGATGCGCTCCATCTCCTCGGGCGTCTTGAGCCACTCCTGCTTGGTGTACGCCATCTTTCGCGGCTCGGAGATCCTCTGGTTCGTTGACAGGCAGATCAGATGCTCATGGGCATCGGCGTTCTCCTCATTGAGGAAGTGGGCATCGTTGGTGCAGATGAGTTTGATGTCGTACTTCCGCGCCAGCTCGATGAGTACGGGGTTGACACGCAGCTGCTCCTGATAGGTCTCTTGGTTACCGTTGGGCTTGTCGGTCTGATGGCGCTGGAGCTCGAGGTAATAGTCATCACCGAACACCCGCTTGAACCACTGTACGGTCTCCTCCGCTCCGGCGCGGTCGCCGTGCAAGATCCGCTGACTCACCTCGCCGCCCAAACATGCGGAGCAAGCGATGATATCCTCATGATATTGCTCGAGCAACTCCTTATCTATACGCGGACGCGAATAGAACGCGTCATCCATGAAGCCGGCGCTGACAAGCTTGCACAGGTTATGATAGCCATGCTCGTTCTTGGCGAGCAGGATGAGGTGAAAACCCGACTTGTCGATTTGATCAACTTTACCGTCCGGCCACGTGTATTGCTCGTTGGTCATCGAGCGGCGCGTGCGCCATGCGCAGTATGCCTCGACACCGATGATCGGCTTGAACGGCACGAACGGCTCCGAGGCATCGTGCGACTCCGCCCACTTGGCGGCATTCGCCTTGTTGACCGACTTACAGTAATCAACAAACTCCTTGATACCGTACATGTTACCATGGTCGGTCAAGGCAACGGCAGGCATGCCGCAGCGGATACATTTATCGACTATATCGGGCACCTTCGACATGCCGTCGAGCGTCGAATAGTGGGAGTGAACGTGCAGGTGAACAAATGACATGAGCGTATTTGTGATTTGTAATTTATGATTCGTGATTTGTAAAAAAACGTGTTTGCAAAGGTACAAAAAATATCTGACATTTGCAAACAAAAATGACTGCTATGCGTTTTTTTCATCAAAAAACTTGCATATTTGTAAAATTTTTCGTAACTTTGTGCGTTTTTTATATTTTTGCTGTTATGATCAATCGAACACTTATACGAATCAAGGTTGTACAGACGCTGTTTGGTTACGCGCAGAACGAGGGCACGTTGCCGTCCGAGGCACGCAAGCAGCTGATGCGCAGCTTTGCCGACTGCTATGACCTGTATATGCTGCTGCTGGATTTTGCGCGTGCGCTGACGACGTACGCCGACGAGCAGCTGCAGGAGCGTATAGCCCGCTCGCAGGCGACGCATACCTCGTTCACGCCGAACAGACGGTTCATCCGTAACCGCTTTGCCGAGCAGCTGTTCACCAACCAACGTCTGCGCCGCGAGCTGCAGGAGCGTAACCTGTCATGGGAGGCAGGCATGTCGGCGGTGAAGTCGGTGTATCTGAGCCTGGTGGCTACACCGTGGTACAAGCAGTATATGGAGCAGGCAGAGTGCACCTACGAGGACGACAAACGTATCTGGCGAAAGATCTACAGCGAGCTGATGCCCGGCAACGAAGCCGTGCTGTCGGCGCTGGAGGAGATGGAGCTCGAGCTCGACCACTTCACGTGGGTGACCGATCTAGACTTCGTACTATCGTACGTCGTGAAGTCCGTACGCCGCTTCCGCGAGGAGGAAGGCGTGGAGCAAGCGCTGCTGGAGATGTTCGACTCCGAGGAGGATCTGGAGTTCGCCACCTCGCTGCTCATGAACGCCATCGAGCACCGCGAGGAGTACGACGCGCTGATTGACGCTAACCTGAAGAACTGGGATCCCGAGCGCGTGGCGCTGATGGATCGAATCATACTGATCGTCTCGCTGGCGGAGATAATGAACTATCCGGAGATAGCATTGCAGATCTCGCTGAACGAGTATATAGAGATCGCCAAAGAGTATTCGGGCGAGAAAAACTACTTCTTCATCAACGGCATCCTCGACGGTATCATCCGCCAACTCAAGCGCGAAGACAGACTGCTGAAGGCGATGGCACTCGATGAGGAAAATTAAGAATTAAGAATTAAAAATGCAAAATTAAATTATAGATTATGAATTTGTTAAACATTTTATTGATGATGCAACAGGGTACAGCAGGTGCTGCGCCCGAAGGACAGACAGGTAGCCAATGGTCGTTCTGGATCATGATGATCCTGATCTTCGTCGTATTCTACTTCTTTATGATCCGTCCGCAGACGAAGAAACAGAAAGAGCTGCAGAAGCAACGCGAAGAGATGAAGAAAGGTGACAAGGTCGTTACCGCAGGCGGCATCTATGGCGAGATCAAAGAGGTGAAAGAGAACTACTTCCTGATCACCATCGACAAGGACGTCACGATCCGCGTGGACAAAAACAGCGTATATGCCTCCGCAGCTGATGCACAGCCGGCTCAACAGAGTTGAGTGTTGAACGTTGAAAGTTGAAAGAAGTGAATGACTTTCTTCATCGTCAGGTACGTGCACTGAGGATGTTTTTGCATAGCAAAGATGCCTTGGTGTACTTGTCGTTTGTGCTGTTGGCGACGATCATCTGGTTCACCAACGCGTTCAGTACGCGCCGTACGGTGACGATGACGATCCCCGTGACCTACACGCACATCCCTGACGACTATATCTTCACCAGCGCGCCGACGAACCACGTGCATGTCACGCTGGAGGACGAAGGCATCGATCTGTTCGCCAACCGCAAGCGGCTGTACGAGTTGACATTCGATCTGTCCGAACGCCTGACAGGCGAGGAGGGCACGTTCATTATCCCTATGGACGAGCTGCGTCAAGCCATAGCCCAGCAGTTGGTAGGCGACGCGAGTCTGTCAGCCTTCGCGCCCGAGCTGCTGACCGGCAGTTACACGCGCCAGCATGAGAAGACCGTGCCGGTGGTCTATACCGGTCAAATCAAGCCTGCAGCACAACATCAGCTCTGCGGCGATATAACACTCACGCCAAGTTCCGTCAAGGTGTACGGCACCGAGCAGGATATAGCCGCCGTCACGCATATCGAGACCGCCCTGACGGACTACGAAGGAGTGCAAGACACGTTCAACACGCGCCTCGCACTGGTGGCACCGAAAGGGCTGCGTATATTGCCGGACAGCGTGCAGCTGACGGCTGTGGCGGAGCAGTTCACAGAAAAAGCGATGCAACTGGACATCCGCACCCCGAATCTAAAGCAGCCGGGTAAGATCCTGCATCTATTCCCAAACCAGGCGACCGTAACCTTCCGCATCGGCACGGCGTGGTTCAACAGCGTGACAGAGAGCGATATAAAGGTCTATGTCGATAAGCCGCAGAAAGGCAGCGATCACCTACCCGTGCTCGTGGAGAGCAATAACCCGCATATAACACACATTCGCGTCAAACCGCAAGAAGTAGAATATCTAATTGAGAGCTATGAGACCCCTACAGATGGTGGATCTGCAACAGCAGTACCAGAAGATTAAGCCCGAGATGGACGCAGCCATCCAGGCAGTGATAGACAGTGCAGCGTTCGTCAAGGGCGCACAGGTCGAGCAGTTTGCCCGGCATCTGGAAGCGTACACCGGCGCCAAGCACGTTATACCCGTAGCCAACGGTACCGAAGCGCTGCAGATAGCGCTGATGGCACTCGGACTCAAACCCGGCGATGAGGTCATCACACCGACGTTCACGTTCATCGCCACCGCCGAGGTGGTAGCATTGCTCGGACTGACACCCGTAGTGGTCGATGTCGATTGGGAGACGATGAACATGTCGGTGGAGGCAGTGAAGAAAGCCATCACACCCAAGACGAAAGCTATCGTGCCAGTACACCTGTTCGGGCAATGCGCCGACATGCAGCCGCTGCTGGCACTCGCCAAGGAGCATAACCTGTTTGTTGTAGAAGATACAGCGCAGGCTATCGGCGCACGTTACACGTTCAGCGACGGCCGTACGGCGCAAGCCGGCACGATGGGCGATATAGGCTGCACCAGTTTCTTCCCCTCGAAGAACCTCGGCTGCTATGGCGACGGCGGTGCGCTGTTCACCAACGACGACGCGCTGGCAGATGCCATCCGCACCATCGCCAACCACGGCATGCGTGTACGTTACCACCACGACTTGATCGGTGTGAACTCGCGCCTGGACACGATCCAAGCCGCGGTGCTCGACACCAAGCTGCCGCATCTGGACGAGTATATCGCTGCCCGCCAAGCTGCAGCTGCGTACTACGATAAGGCGTTCAGCGGTCAGCAATCAGCGGTCAGTGGCAAGATCTTGGTGCCCGGGCGGGCTGCGAACAGCACGCACGTGTTCCATCAATATACGCTGCGTATCGTAGGCGCCGACCGCGATGCCGTACGCGAGCGGCTGACGAAAGCCGGTGTTCCGGCGATGATATACTACCCCATCCCGCTGCATATGCAGAAAGCCTACCAAGACCCGCGCTACAAAGCCGGCGACTTCCCCGTAGCCGAAAAGCTGGCAGCCTGCGTACTGTCGCTGCCGATGCACACCGAGCTCGATGAGGAGCAGCTGGCGTACATAGTTAAGATGGTCGCTGACGCGACGTTAAAGAGTTAAAATGGTTTTACTTCGTAATACGTTAGATATATAGAATTATGGCACTTTCCTTAGCCCAGAAGCAGACCTTACAGACCAAACTCAGTCCCCAACAGATACAGATAGTGCGTCTGCTGGAGATACCGAGTATGGAGTTGCAACGCCGCATTAACGAGGAGTTGCAGGAGAACCCTGCCTTGGACGAAGGCAAAGACCCCGAAGCCCTGCGCGCCGAGGCGGAGCAGAAACGCAGTGAGGATTATGACGGCGAGGACTACGGCAACGACGATTACGAGGACAGTAACGAGCAGAATGATCCGGGCAACGATGAGCTCGAAGAACTCTACCCGAGCGAGATTGTGATTGACGGCAAAGACTACGACAAAGACGAGGACTACTCCAACCCACTCGACAACCCCGACTTCAACTACGACGACTACGTGACGGACGACGAGACGCCCGACTACAAGACACGCCTGACGAACTACAGCGATCCGCAAGATACGATGGATAGTTCGTTCACAGGCTCGCTGTCGCTGGTTGATCACCTGAAGTCGCAGGTCTATCTGACTAAGATGACCAAACCCGAGCGTCACATAGCGAAGTTCGTGGTCGGTAACATCGACGAAGACGGCTATCTGCGCCGTACAGCGGAGGAGCTCGAAGACGACCTCGCCTTCCGCGAGTCGCTGAT
>CACZRD010000009.1 GCA_902783545.1 uncultured Bacteroidales bacterium | reverse complement strand
CAACGGTTCGGCTGCTATGCAGATGTACCGCCACGGCGCATATTTCGCTAACCCCTGCTACGCACAGATCCACCCGACCTGTATCCCCAAGCACGGTGACTTCCAGAGTAAGCTCACGCTGATGTCCGAGTCGCTGCGTAACGACGGACGTATCTGGGTTCCTAAGAAACTCGAAGACGCGAAGAAACTCCAAGCCGGCGAGATCAAAGGCCGCGATATCCCCGAAGAAGATCGTGACTACTACCTTGAGCGTCGCTATCCGGCATTCGGTAACCTCGTTCCGCGTGACGTGGCTTCACGTGCCGCCAAGGAGCGTTGCGATGCAGGCTATGGCGTGAACAACACCGGTCTGGCTGTGTTCCTCGACTTCTCCGACGCCATCAAGCGTCTGGGCAAGGACGTCGTAGCACAGAAGTACGGCAACCTGTTCCAGATGTACGAGAAGATCGTGGACGAGAACCCGTACGAGAATCCGATGATGATCTTCCCCGCTATCCACTACACCATGGGCGGTATCTGGGTGGACTACGAGCTGCAAACCAGCGTCAAAGGTCTGTTCTGCATCGGCGAGGCTAACTTCTCCGACCACGGCGCAAACCGCCTCGGCGCATCCGCACTGATGCAAGGTTTGGCTGACGGTTACTTCGTATTGCCGTACACCATCCAGAACTATCTGGCTGACCAGATCGGCGTTCCGCGCATGTCTACCGACCGTCCGGAATTCGAAGAGGCTGAGAAAGCCGTTGAGGCGAAGATCCAGAAACTCATGGCTATCCAAGGTACAGAGTCTGTGGATACGATCCACAAACGCCTCGGACTCGTTATGTGGGACTTCGTAGGTATGGGACGTACAGCCGAAAGCCTGAAGACCGCTATCAAGAAGATCGACGAGATCAAGAAAGACTTCTGGTCGAACGTCTATATCCCGGGCAAGGCTGACGCTTTGAACAACGAGCTGGAAAAAGCTCTCCGTCTGGCTGACTTCATCGAGATCGGTCGCCTCATGGCACTTGACGCACTCAACCGCGAAGAGTCCTGCGGTGGTCACTTCCGCGAGGAGTATCAGACCGAGGAAGGCGAGGCTCTCCGTCAGGACGATAAGTTCTCGTACGTTGCTTGCTGGAAGTACACCGGCGAGGACAGCGAACCCGAACTCATCAAGGAGCCGCTCGACTACGAGTTCACCGAGCGCAAGACGCGTAACTACAAGAGCTAACAACTTAACAGCTTAACAAAATAATGGCGGGGTAAAAACCTCGCCATTATTTGATTTATTCGATATATCGATATATCGACAAATCGAAATATCGAAAAATATCAAAGTTTGATCTTCACGCCTTTCTTGAGCACCTTGGCGATGATATCCGTAGCCTCGTCGATGATCGGCTCGGTGTGGGTAGCCATCAGCGTGGTGCGCAGCAGACACTCGCCCTCGACGCACGCCGGAGCGATAACCGGATTGACATATACGCCGGCATCGAACATCGCCTTGCCGAAGTACAATGTATCCAGTGTGTTGTACGTGAAGATCGGCACGATAGGCGTCGGCGCCTCGATGATCTTCACGCCGTTGGCGATGAGTTGCTTGCGGAAGTACGCAGCGATGTTATTCAGCCGCTCGGGACGTTTGTTGTCCTCAATCAGCCGATGCAGCGCTGCCAGCGCCGTAGCCGCCGAGCAGGGCGTCATGCTTGCCGAGAAGATGAACGGACGTGACACGTGGCGCACGTAGTCCGCCACTTTGTGCGAGGTGAGCATACAGCCGCCTATCGACGCCAGCGACTTCGAAAAAGTAAGCATCGTTATATCGACCTTGTCCGTCAAGCCGAAGTGCGCAGCCGTACCGCGACCACCCTCGCCGAGCACACCGAATCCGTGGGCGTCATCAACCATCACGCGTGCGCCGTATTTCTCTGCTAACTTGCATATCTCCGGCAACTTGCATATATCACCGCGCATGGAGAACACACCGTCAGTAATAATCAACTTGCCGGCATTCTCGGGAATAGTCTGGAGTTTCTTCTCCAGATCTTCCATATCGGAGTGCTTGTAACGCAGTACGGTGGAGTACGTCAGTCGGCAGGCGTCATAGATCGACGCGTGATTCTCACGGTCGTTGAGGATATAATCCGACTTGCCGCAGATGGCGGAGATGATAGCGAGGTTCGTCTGGAAACCCGTCGAGCAGGTCATCGCCTCCTCGTAGCCGGTGAACTCCGCGAGCTCCTTCTCCAACTGCAGATGCAGGTCGAGCGTGCCGTTCAGAAACCGGCTGCCGGAGCAACCGCTGCCATACTTCTCCAGGGCTTTGATACCCGCCTCAACGACAACAGGGTCTTCAGTAAAACCCAGGTAGTTGTTGCTACCCAACATGATCATTCGTTTGCCTTCCATGGTTACCACCGGCGCTTGACGGGACTCAAGACAGTGGAAATACGGGTAGATACCCAAATCACGAACTTTGTTCAACAGATCAAAGTTACATTTGTCAAATAGATCCATAGGCTATATATTATACTTCGCAGGGCGGTTTGTATACGCCCACATTTACGCAATTTACAATGTACTCGCAAAAATACAAAAAAAAAATGATATATGCAACTATCCGGCGATTTTTTGTTCGATTTTGTGCATTTTTTATCCATTTGGCACTTTTTTTGTAGTGATTTAGGGTAAAATTTTGCAAAAATATATGATATATCGTATTGCATTTTCGTGCGATGAAGTCAATCGTTTTCGTCGCGTGTTTGAGGCAGACAGCGAAGCCACGTTTCTTGAGCTGCACAAAGCCATCCTGGAGTCGGTGGAGTACCCTGACGACCAGATGACGTCGTTCTTCATGTGCAACGACCGCTGGGAGAAAGAGCAGGAGGTCACCCTCGTGGAGATGGGCGCGAGCATGGATTATGACAACATGGTGATGGAGCAGACCCGCCTGAGCGATCTGCTGACCGACCAGGGGCAGCGGCTCATCTACATCTTCGATCCGATGTTCGAACGTTGCTTCTTCGGTAACCTCAAAGAGATCAAACCCGGTCACATGACAGGCGTGGAGTGCGTGGAGTGTATCGGCAAGGCGCCTAAGCAGCTGGAGAGCGAGGAGAATCTCGATGCTATCCTCGGCAAGGACGGCAAGGGCGATCTCGACCTCGATGAAGATTTCTACGGCTCGGGCTATGACGCCGGCGACATTGATGCCGAGGGCTTCCAAGACCTCTCGTTCGATGACGGCACGATGTTTTAGCTATCAGCAGTCAGCAATCAGCAGTCAGCATGCACAAACTGCTTGTCATCTGTGGCCCGACGGCAGCCGGTAAGACGGAGTATGCACTTCGTCTGGCAGAGCAGTGGCAGGTGCCTATACTGAATGCCGACTCGCGGCAGATATACCGCGACCTGCCTATCGGCACGGCTGCACCGACAGCCGACGAGCTCCGGCGAGCCAAGCATTACTTCGTCGGCACACACAGCCTCAGCGAGTCGTATAACGCCGGGCAGTTCGAGCGCGACGCGATGACCGTCATCCGCCAGCTCATCGCCGAACGCACCAAAAGCCAAAAGCCAATAGCCAATAGCCAAAAGCCAATAGCCATCCTCTCCGGAGGAAGCATGTTGTATATCGAGGCGGTCTGCAAGGGACTGGACGATATCCCCGAGGTGCCGGCTGCTATCCGCCGCGAGGTACAACAGCTCTACACCGAGCAAGGCTTACCCGCCCTGCAGCAAGCCGTCCGTGAGGCGGATCCCGACTACTGGGCAATCGTTGACCAACGCAACCCCCAACGGCTGATGCACTGCCTCGAGCTCTGTCGCGCCACAGGCGGCACGTATTCCGCTCTGCGGAAGCAATCTGCAATCTGCAATCTGCAATCTGCAGTCAGCGATCAGCAGTCAGCGATCAGACCGTTTGTCGTGGAGCGGCAGGTGATCACCCGCCCGAGGGAAGAACTCTACGAGCGCATCAACGCGCGCGTACTGAAGATGATAGAACAAGGCTTGGTGGATGAGGCGGATCGTGCGTTCCGGATGACTATTGGCGACAACTACCGCTCATTGACATATGAATCCGCTTTTGCTCTTCTGCCGAACAGCCTGCGCACTGTAGGTTACCAGGAACTCCTACCCTACCTGCTCGGGCAACTGCCCCTTGAAGACGCCGTCGCACAGATCCAACTCAACACCCGCCACTACGCCAAACGCCAGATGACATGGTGGCGAAACAGATAACAACTCCCGGGCGGAGGGTGAGAAGGCCCTCATTTCCGAATAAATGAAAAAGGATGCCCGTTTACAGACATCCTTTTCATTTACTCAGCGGAAAGTGAGGGATTCGAACCCCCGGTACGACGTAATGCGTACACCACATTTCGAGTGTGGCTCTTTCGACCACTCAGACAACTT
>CACZRD010000008.1 GCA_902783545.1 uncultured Bacteroidales bacterium | reverse complement strand
TTCGGCACGCCCCTTCATCCCCTTTCCGTCTATGTTTTCCCCGCTTAACGGGGACAACCTCATCTCCGAACTTACAGTAAGGCAATGCCGGGCATTTAAGCTGTAGATTTGGCGAAGAAAAATATCGCTATGCGATTAGCTTTTTAACACCATGCGGCTCACCCTTGTGCGAGCCCAAGTGAGCCACATGGTATTAAAAAATGCACTTCCGTGCAATTTTTCTTCGCAAAAGTTTGCTAATGCGCATTTTTTTTCGTAACTTTGCACGGATTTTGGGATAAGTCAACAAACTATTAACAATTATTTACAATGAATATGAAACGAATAATGTCATTAGCCATCACAGTGCTGCTGAGCGTGTGTATGATGGCAGCAGGCAACAAGCGGCAGACGGTGATCTTCGATGTGGATATACATTGCCAGGGCTGCATCACAAAGATCGAGAAGAACATCGCCTTCGAGCGCGGTGTGAAAGACCTCGTGTGCGACCTTGACGCCAAGACAGTGACAGTAACCTACGACCCGAGTAAGACGGATATCCGCCGTCTGAAAGCCGCGTTCGCGAAGATCAACAAACCCGCGAAGGTACACGGCGAGCCAGCCGAAGTCGAGCACCCCGACAAACAAGAATCCCTTGATGCACAGACCGGTGCATCACAACAGGTTGACAGAGAATGATCTGATTACTGCAGCGGGAGGGTACCGGCTCCTAATCTGACAACCGTGAATAGGACTTTTGCTCTGACCAATGGATGTCTATGGCCGGCTCAAAGTCGCGCACATAGATGAAATCAGTCAGGGCAAAACAGGTGTGTTCTGCCAGATGATAGAACACACTATTAAAGCGGTATCCTTCCATCTCATCGTCTTGGGCGTCTTCAAAGAATCCTCCACCTCTCCATAAAGCAAGATGGGTCTTCTCATATGTTCCGGCAAACAGAGGGAACGATTTCTTGGCATCATAAGGGAACGATAAAGGCAGTTCTGTCAAACCCGGCTGAAACAACGGATTCCAGCCGTTCTCCAACAGCGCTTTCCAGACAGCTGTTCTGTCTGCTGCTTGAAAAGGATGATGGCGAGGGTAAGCGTTTGTAAACTGCAACCGCGCTTCCAATTGAATGCCGGCATCAAAAGCATTCATATAATCGTTGTAACGATGAGCGAGATCGTATAGATCTTTGAGAGCCCGCTCAACAGCAAGGTTGAACTCCTTGATAACAGGTAATAGTCCTTTCTCATGGGCACGCGCCCAATTATCCAAGATTGTCTTACGCAGGCGAAGCAAAGTCTTCACTTGCTCCTTGTCGTTAGGATTTTTACTTTGTGCGAGTTTCAAGATTTCTTGCTCGACATTCTTGAAGTCCGCATTTCCATACGGAGTAGTTGACGGGAGGCCAAACAGGTCAGCGACCTTGTTCCCGATTCTTTCAAAATTATTCATAAGCGATAATATAAAAAAACAAATACAGCACGACTCTTTCAAATCACGCTGCAAAATTACTATTCTAAACTGCCAAATTGTTGCAGTCAGAAAAGAAAAATGATTATTTGTTGTATAAATCGGTAACTTTTTCGCTGTCGCTCTTCATCCGGTCGGCAAGCTATTGGGGCTCCAAGACTTGTAGAGCCGAGCCCTGTGCACGAAGTTCTTGCACGAACTCAAAGTTGGGAACGACAAAATACCGGAAGATGGAATAGTCCTTATTCCGTTCTTCTTCGTGTTGCGAGTCGTGGATAGGCAAGGTGCGAAGATAATCGGCTTGCTTCCTATTGACGCGAATGGCTACAAACTCCGGTTTGTTCATTGCATCACTGACTCCCACCATATGAGCGAAATAGGCTTCTGCATCAAAGTTAGCCGGCAGCCGATAGTGTTTGCCGGTCGGTTGTAGCTCTACGATACGGTCTAATGAGTACATCCGGAGTTCCGAGACTTCGGATTTCCCTAACATGTACCAACGCTGCCGATACACCTTGACGCAATACGGCTTGACGGTAAACGTAGAGGGATGAGCCTTGCTGAAGCTTTGATACGTCATCCGGAGCACGACTTTATCCCGCATCGCCTCAATGACAGGTGCAAGGAAACGCTGTCCGGAAGGAATCTGCTCAAACAAGATTTGGCGTTTGAGATCCTGACTGTCGTTAATAAGCGTATTGACCGCAAACGTATTCAGCATCCACGCACGGACATCATCATGCTTCAAGTCGTCTCTGTTCTCAATGTAATATGCACGATTACGCGAACGGTCACAGCGGATAACGATCTGAAACATATCCTCGATTGCGTTCTTCCAATTATGGAACGTTCGTTCGGGAATGCGACTTTCGTTATGATGGTTAAGCGAGGTATTGCGCGCCCATTTCTCATCAATCTCTTGGCGAGTGATGTACCCTGCGGTATAGATGGTTTCGGTCAGCCAAATATAGCACCGGAATAATAATGCTGAATTGAGTTTAGCCATTCTCCTGATTCCAATCGTCTATACGTTCCGGCAGATTAGGCCATATCTCATAATCCTGTATGGCGCTTAGCAGTGCGCTGATATATTTCTCAGACAGCCCTCGTCGCGCAATCCAATTAGGGTGCGGCGTCACAAAAACATGCGTATCCTGGTTATGCAGATAATAATGCCCGAATACAACATCTGCCCCATCACCACATTGGTTGTAGGTGTAGATATCCTCGTCATGCAAGAAGTATTTCTCTTTAACGTGCTTGTATGTAATAAACACCACAGACGGGTGAGCTGCCTCTATTATATGACGGATGTCATCAAACGGTTTGCTTGCCTTCTTAACTTTCTTCCACACATCTCTGTCAACTCCGTTGGCCTTAGCGGTCACTTCGTATCGCTCTATGGCATTCGCATTTCCCCAGATAAAGGAAGACAGTATCTCGTGATACCTGCCGTCGGCATTCTTCTTGAGTCTTTTCGGCGTTTGAGGTGAATAGAAATGCTCGAGGAAATGTTTGATAAAACGCCAATATACACTTTTCTCACCATGCAGAAACATTGTGTTCTTATCAAACCAGTTCTCATACTTCCTCAGCGCCTTTTGGGGATCTTCAATGAACGTCCGGCAATTTCGGGAAGTGTTGGTTTCTTTGGTTTCCATCCCGATAAATGCCATCTTGTATGCGCAGGCATCGTAATTCTTGCCCACAATCGGAATACTCGGAGCGGGAATACCATTGATTGGCAGACCAGCTACAGCATCAGCAAAACTTTTCACAAGCCCTGCATATTCCTTATATAACCGTTGACGTGTAGTTTCCATATTCTGGCGAAGATAGACTGCAAAGTTACGAAAAAAATCTGAGATTTGCAAACAATTATGCAAAAAAATCTGATTTTTCCGGTTGTTAAAAACACGCTTAAGCAAACTTAGACTAATTTTTTTGCTAAAAAGCTTGCAATTTTAAAAAATTTGTAGTACCTTTGCAGCCGATTTTGAAAACGATGTCAGAGTTAAGGAAAAATATTGCGCCGTACGAGGGGATCATCCGGTTTGTGGTGGCGATGATGGCGGCGAACTACTTTTGGAAGTTCACGGTGCTGGGCGACGAGGACGGCTATGGTGCTGTCACGTGGTTCGGACTGGATCTGACATGGCAGTTCGACCGGCTGGCGGATCACATTGCCGGCGTGGTATATACCCTACTCCAGTGGTGCGATCAAGCCGTCACGCTGACTAACGGCAACCGGCTGCGGTTCTTGGACTCGGGACACGGCACAGTGGTTGTGTGGGGCTGCACGGGACTGAAGCAGTCGTTCATCTGGATTGTGATTATGCTCGCGGCACGCGGACGGTGGGCAGACAAACTATGGTATATTCCCATCGGGTTGATTTTTGCGTACGTGTTCAATATCTTTCGGATATTCATGGTAGCACTGCTCACAAAAGAGCACCCCGAATGGTTCGAGGTGCTCCATACATATATCTTCAAATATCTGTTCTACGGATGCTTCTTCCTACTATGGCTCATCTACGACGAGCGCATAGCAGGCAAGCGGAAGTGATCAGATAATTTCACTCTCATCAAATCCTCCGCCACCGGAGTGGTTGACAATATTAACGACGTCTTGCATCAATTGACTGCTGAAACGCATCACCTCGCTCTGAGGTACTATATAATTCTTACGCATAACGATAATCATTTTAACAGTTAAACAATTACTTACACCTCATCGCATTATTTCACCCGTACACCTTGGATGGTATAGATGACATCCCCACGGCGGATGAAGAGCTGACCGTTCTCGAAGAACTTGGCTACATTGGTATCGATAGCATTGGCATCGATAGCGGTAGCTGTATCTGTATTGTCAATCACGAGGCGCACACGGCGTTGCGGTGCAGGGAGCGCCGGATCCTTCGGCAGTGGCAAGTACGCCTTTCCGGCAGGTATATACTGCCCAGTGTAGAGGAAGAAGCCGGTCAAACCATACAGTTCCGAATAACGCATACAGAAGATGTCGTTGGACGCCGCTACACTGGAGATATCCGTGCGCACTGCACAACCGACGAGCACATTGTCACTCATATCGGTAGCAGGCGTATCATCGGTCGCCGAGAAGGCAAACGTTTCACCGGCAGTACCATGTAAGATTACACCTGCGTTAGCCGGAATAATGCCATCTAACAGTTTTGTCAGATTCAGCACTTCATCGTCGCCCTCGTTGGAATATACAGCTTTGTAAGCAGATATACCACTAGGTAGTTGAATTTTTTCAGCGCAAGCAAATGTCGCCCATCCGCCGGTGGCATCATCACCACCCATAACCGAAGTGGTAGTAACACCATAACTCCAGAAATACACGTTGTCAATCATCAGTTCGTTGCCGCCGACAGGACTCATAAACTTGAATTGGAAGATATTAGCCCAATCGATATTATTAGCGTCATAAGCACTAAGAGGTACATCATAGCTTGTCCAAGCATTCGGGGTCAGAGTGATTGTTGCAGAACCTTCTACGGGACCCGGGCTAATCGGTGTTACGTTCACAGCAGTCATTCCGGCTGAGTAGATATCTACGTGGAGGTACTGCATGCCGGTAGCGTCAATGTTTCCACCACCCCAGCTGTGCCAGCCTGCGAAGTTGAAGTTCTGCCCATAGAACACTTTGTCGCCCGGAGCAATATCCAGCCATTCTACCTGAGTAGTCTCACTCCAACCACCAGAGTGGATTTCTGTTTTCCCGCCTGCGATAGCATCGGTGAATACAGGAACAACAATCTTGCCACTCGTTACAGGAGTCGGAGCGGGAGCAGGAACGTACTTGGTAGTTGCAGCCACAGCTATAGGAGCCGCAGCGTTGTTAGCATCATCATAAGCTACGACATTCAGGTTGTAAGCAGTACCGGAAGCCAAACCGCTCACGGTAATAGTTGTTGCTACGCCTGAAGCAGCAGCACCAATCGCCAGAATACTCTCACCATTCATTACCTTGAAGTTCACAGCGCCGCTGTTATCCTCAGCTTGAGCAGTGATCTTCACAGAATAGAATCCTGTTTCAGTCGGACTTGCGCTAACGTTGGTAGGCGCTTCGCTATCTACGATAGCCGTCGTGCGATAGAAATAAGCGTT
>CACZRD010000007.1 GCA_902783545.1 uncultured Bacteroidales bacterium | reverse complement strand
CCCGTCGGCTTCCATCACGTGCGGCCGTGTGCTGCCGTAGATCAGCGAGTGCGTGCCACAAGAGTTATTGCCCACCATCCCGCCTATACAGCAGCGGTTTGAGGTCGATGTCTCCGGACTGAAAAACAACCCGTAAGGTTTTAAAGCGATGTTCAGCTCGTCGCGCACCACGCCGGGTTCTACCCACGCATAACGTTCCTCGGCGTTAATCTCCAATATACGGTTCATATGCCGGCTGATGTCCGCCACTATTCCCTTGCCTACCACCTGCCCCGCTATCGACGTACCGCCGGCACGCGCGATGACGCACGTGCCAAGGCGTCGTGCCTCGGCTATCAATGCACACAGATCGTCCTCGTTCTTTGGATACGCCACGCCGTACGGTATCTCGCGATACACACTCGCGTCTGTCGCATAAGCGATCTTGTGCAAACTGTCTGTCAGGATTTCTATCATCGCGTCATTCTTTTCCGCCCACAAAGTTACGAAAAAAAATGCGCATTTGCAAATTTTCCGCATAATTATTTGCATTTTTCAGTTTTTTTTCGTACCTTTGCAGCGAATATTGCAAACTACCCGGAAGGTAACACACGACGGGTATATAGACTTCTAAATCATCAATACAATGAAAAAATCAGCATTATTGGTCTGCGTATTGGCATTGATCTGTTCATGTTCACAATCCAAATATGACGGTGACATGATGCCTTCGACACCGGGGGAAGATGGCGGTTACAGGACTGACGAGGGAGCAGAAGCTGAGCCTGGCGGCGATGGCGGTGATGAGCAATCGAGTGCCGGCAAGGTTACTGCCGGAGAGTGGCGCGACTTGGATAACTGGCTGTTCTGGTCGAACCTGATGACCAACACTCAACCCGATCAATCCGGCTCCGATTTCACTCAATACAGCGGTTACTGGGGATTCTACACCAACAACCGCGTGGCCGTACGTGTGCAAGACGCTGGCGGAGCACCCCAGCGCGATGTCCCCGTACAACTGCTGCGCAACGGCAATGTTGTGTATGAAGCCCGCACCGACAATCGTGGTGAAACCAACCTCTGGGTGGGACTCACGCAACGCGATGAGTCGGTCGATGCCTCCAGCCTCACTCTGAACATCAACGGCACGCCCGTTAACGCATCGGTGAGCGTGACGCATTGGGGCGAGGAGCCTGTGTGGAATGAATGCACAGCGTCAGTGACTGCGAGCAAGAAGATCGACATCGCCTTCATCGTGGATGCCACTGGCTCGATGTCCGATGAGATTGACTTCCTCAAGGCTGACCTGAGAAACATCATCACTACCGTCGGCAGCAAGCATTCGGACGCCAGCATCCGCACGGCTGCGTTGTTCTACCGTGACGAAGGCGATGAATACCTGACACGCGAGAGTAACTTCACTACCAACCTGAACACCACCGCTAACTTCATCAGCAAGCAGAGGGCAGACGGCGGCGGTGACTACCCGGAAGCCGTTCACACGGCGCTGGAGAATGGTTTGCAGAAACTGTCGTGGCGCACGGATAACTCCATCCGCATCGCGTTTATTCTGCTGGATGCGCCTCCGCATTACAACGATCCGGTGCTCAGCAGTCTGCACCAATCCGTGCCGCAATACGCCAAGCAAGGCATCCGCCTCATCCCGGTGGCGGCAAGCGGTGTGGACAAGGGCACGGAGTTCTTCCTACGTTTCATCGCTATCGCTACTGACGGCACGTATGTCTTCCTCACGAACGATAGTGGTATCGGCAACGAGCATATCGCCGCCACAGTTGGCGAATACAAGGTCGAACTACTCAACGAACTGATGATAAGACTCCTCAACGAATACCTGCAATAACTCCTATTCCTTCCACAGGAATAACTTCCTACAAAAACGCTATCCTAAAACGAACCGTTCATGGTCCGTTCATAGCCCGTTTACGGTCCGTTCACGATCCACTTACGGTCCGTTCACGATCCATTTACGAGCCATTTACGAGCCATTTACCTACCCTCACCATATGATAACCGCAAGATATCCATAAGATAACCATAAGATAATGCCCCAATTTTTCGATTTTTAACCTTATACTATATAATATATAATATTATATACTTTTTGTTTAATTTTACGGGACACGATGGTTTTTGTTTTATTCTGTGAGCACTAAGTAATTTTTTTTCAATAAAAATGAAAAAACATTTGCAAATATCAAAAAATTTTCGTATTTTTGTATGCTTAATTGTGGCATAATGGATAAACAGATATTTTTCTTAGGCATCGGAGGCATCGGAATGAGTGCCCTGGCGCGGTATTACAAGCACGAAGGTTATACCGTGGCAGGCTACGACCGTACCCCCTCAGACCTGACGCGGGCATTGGAAAACGAAGGAATCAGCGTGTTCTACGACGACAACGCTGAACTGATACCGTTCGCAGCAGAAGGGCTGGAGGTCGTTTGGACACCGGCTGTACCCAAAGATACGGAAGTATATCAATATCTGGCGACTCATAACGCACATATCTGCAAGCGCGCAGAAGCACTCGGGCATATCACCTCACTCAAGAAACCGCTATGCGTAGCCGGCACGCACGGAAAGACTACCACAAGCACCATCCTTGCGCACTTAATGGCTAATAGCCAACGGCCAATAGCTAATAGCGAAAGAGGCGATGGAGTGAACGCCTTCCTCGGAGGAATAAGCGAGAACTACAAGACGAACCTGCTGTTGGACAGCAAGAGCGAATTTGTGGTGGTTGAGGCAGATGAGTTCGACAGGAGTTTTCATCACCTGCGCCCCTACATGACGGTTGTGACAAGCGTCGATCCCGACCATCTGGATATATACGGCACGCCGCAGGCATATCGCGAGAGTTTTGAGCATTACTGCTCGCTGGTATCAAACACCATACTACTCAAGTACGGCCTTCAAGACAAGCTGCATATTCAGAGTCAGGCGCGCTTGCTCACCTACTCTGCCGAGGATACACGGGCGGACTTCTATGCTGCCAACATCATCACAGCAAACGAGACCATAACATTCGACCTGCACCATCCGGGCGGAGTGATCAAGGATATACAATTAGGCGTACCTGTCTGGGTGAACATTGAGAACAGCGTCGCTGCAGCAGCTATCGCCCTGTTGAACGGCGTGACAGAGGCTGACGTGCGCACAGGCTTGGCTACTTTTCGTGGTGTACACCGGCGGTTCAACATCCATGTGCAGACGCCGCAGATAGCCTATATCGACGACTACGCCCACCATCCGCAAGAGATAGCCGCGTCAATCGCTTCGGTGAGGAAAATCTACCCCGAACGGCACTTGCTCGGTATCTTCCAGCCGCACCTCTACACCCGCACACGCGACTTTGCTGATGAGTTCGCTGCTGTATTGTCAACGCTGGATGAGGTGATTCTGCTGCCGATATATCCAGCACGCGAACTGCCGATAGAAGGCGTGAATTCGGAGATGCTGCTCAGCAAGATCACGCTGAATGACAAACACCTGCTGAGCAAGGAAGCATTATTAGCCGAGATCGCCGGGCACGCCAAACGCAAAGCGCCGGTCGTAGTGCTGACCATCGGAGCGGGAGATATAGATCGTTTGGTTCCCGCTGTCGCAGAAACATTAAAGAATTAAAGTGATAAGTAAACGGCTCATAGTAAACGGATTGCTGGTGGTAGCGTTGGCTGCCATCGTGATAGCCGCAGGCGTGACAGGCTCACGGCGTGCAGCTGATCCGGTGTGCTCGAAGATCACGATCATCATCAAGGACAGCACCGAACGCCAATATGTCAGCGAGGGCGAGTTGCAGCAGCAACTGCAACAAGCAGGGCTGTGGCAGATAGGCGAACCGCTGTCGAAGATCAGTTGCCGCCGGATAGAGCAACACCTGCTCACCCACCCTATGTTACGCCGCGCGGAGTGCTACGAACTGACGAACGGGCAGGTACGAATCATCGTACAACAGCGGCAACCGATAGTGCTCATCGCCGGAGACGAACATTACTACTTGGATGCTGATCGGAAAGTGATGCCCGTACGCGCTTCAGTCAGCACACCCGTCGTGGTCGTCAACGGACGCATAGGCCGTCAGCAGGCGCAAGGCGAGATCTACGACTTCGTGCTCTGGCTGCGCGACAACCGCTTCTGGCGCGAGAAGATTCACACGATCCACGTTGTTACACCGAAGATGATTGAACTGATAGACGACAGCCATCAATATACCATCATCCTCGGTTCGCTCCGCGGCGCAGAGCAACGGCTTGATGACCTTGAGAAACTCTACGTGGAAGGATTTGACAAGATCGGGTACCCCGAATACAAACAGATAGATTTACAATATAAAGGACAAATAGTTGGTCGTAAATAACTATGGTTAGGAAGACAGATTTACCACAACCTATCGTTGCGATGAACATCGGCAGTTCGTGCGTACGCGCTATAGCTGCTGATTGGGATGAACGCCACAACACGTTCCATATTCTCGGCTGCGAAAGCTCAAGCCGTCACCAGAGCGTGGAGAAAGGTATTCCCACCAACTCCAGCGACGTAGGTTTCGTACTGAATGAGACATGGAAGAAACTCAACAACCGCGTCGGGCGGGGCGAACTCAAGAACATCTTCGTGTGCCTTGGCGGCCGTTCGCTGCAATCCGTACATGTTGAGGCACACCGCCAGCAACGTCGTACAGAGATCAAGCAGAAACTGCTGAGTGAGATGCTTCGCGAGTGCTCGGAGAAGATTGAAGCCCGCACGCCGGCTGCCGGTGTGCTCACAGTGCTGCCCGAACGCTGGGAGGTCGATGAACAGGACTACGACGAGAGCCCAAGAGGTGTCATCGGCAGAGACATCACGCTCTACGCCACGGCATTCGTAATGCGCAAAGAATATTGCACGAAGATGGACGACACCATCAAACGTGCCGGACTCGCCATCTTCAACCGTGAGGTGATACCCGATGCCTGCATCACAGCCCTCACCACCGACGAGGAGCGTGAAAACGGTTGCGCAGTGATCGACATGGGCGCGCAGACCACTACCCTGACGATCTACAAAGGCAACCAGTTCCACACAACGAAAGTCGTGCCGCTCGGAGGATATCACGTGAGTCATGATATAGAGACCTTGGGTATCTCCGCCGTCAACGCAGAGAAACTCAAGTGCAAATGGGGCACACTGAGCCTCAAACCCGACGAGGTGGACAAAGGTCTGCGCGTACCCGCTGCCCGCGAAGGCGAGGAACCGCTGATCGTCACGCGCGGCAACCTGAGCTCCATCATCGCCTGCCGCGTCAACGAGATCCTGATGCCGCTGCTCGCAGAGGTTGAGAAGACGGAAGGCATAAGCGCCATCTACCTGACCGGCGGAGCGTCGATGCTGCGCGGCATCGTACCTTTCCTTAGGAAGAAGACTTCTATCCCCGTCGAGTACGGCTCGCACGCACAATGGCTCGCCGCAGATACCGAACAGGAGTATTATCAGCCTCTGTACGGCACGCTGATCGGCACGCTGCTGCTCGGACAAGTGTATCGCGACGAGCACCCCGACGAGGAACCGCAACCGCAGACCATGCTCGGTAAGTTCCGAAAAGAACTGACGGATCTGTTCGGAGGAGAAGACTTCTAAACAGCCGGCAGCCATACATGGCTGCCACACAACAACGATTATTAACGCGCTAATACACATAACATTATGACAGAAATAATACCTTTACCACTGGATCTGGAAGCCGAGAGCATCATCAAAGTGATGGGCGTCGGCGGCGGTGGCGGCAATGCTGTGAATCACATGTACAAAATGGGCATCCGCGATGTCAGTTTCCTTGTTTGTAACACCGACCGTATAGCCCTCGGGCAGTCAGGAGTACCGTCGAAACTGCAACTCGGTCCGGGACTTGGCGCAGGCGGTAAGCCTGAACGCGCACGCGAACTCGCCAACGAGAACCGCGACCGCATCCGCGAAGCGTTGGATGACGGCACAAAGATGCTGTTCATCACCGCCGGAATGGGTGGCGGTACAGGCACCGGCGCATCGCCTATCGTTGCCGAGGTAGCACAAGAGATGGAGATTCTGACGGTAGGTATAGTGACTATCCCCTTCGCCTTTGAAGGCAAACCGAAGATCCGCAAAGCCTTGGTCGGTGTAGCCGAACTGGCGGAACACGTGGATGCGCTGCTCGTCATCAACAACGAGAAGCTCTGCAAAATCTTCCCCGACCTCGACCTGCCCAACGCCTTCGACAAGTCGGACGACGTAGTGGCTAATGCCGCCAAATCAATTGCGGAGATCATCACTGTGCCCGGTTACATCAATACGGACTTTGCCGATGTATATAACACGCTCAAGAAAGGCGGCGTAGCCATCATGAACGTCGGTCAGGCGAGCGGCGAGGAGCGTATCACCAAAGCCATCCGCAACGCTCTTGAGTCGCCGCTGGTGAACACCAACGACGTGCGTGGCGCATCGCGCGTGCTGCTGCAGTTCTACTGCTCACACGAGAATGCTATCCGCATGAACGAGTTCAGTCAGATCACCGCCTTCGTGGAGCAGGTAGGCGACGAGGTCGAGGTTCAATGGGGCGCCAGCTACGATGATAGTCTGGGCGACGACGTACGCGTGACGATCATCGCTACGGGCTACAGCGTGAGCGATATCCCCGGCATCAATGCTATCCCGCTGGAGATTATCACTCCTACCCCGCAAGTTGAGGAACCTAAGGTGACACAACAGCCCGAAACCATCGAGGATGCGATGGATCGCTTCTATCCCGTTGAACCGGATTCCCCTGAGACCCCGGAACAGCCGGATCAGCTGGAACAGCCGGAATCTCCAGAGCAGCCGGAACAACTAGAGCAGCCGGAAGCCCCCGCTCAACCTGCCACACAGCCGAATGTGGTCAAGAGCGATGTGATGGACTTCATCGACTTTGATGATGACGACGCCTTGGCTGGTGCTGAGGAGCAACCGGCGTGGATGAGACGCAGATAGTTTAACCGTTAAATTGTTAAATCGGTAATGACGTTAATAGATTCGGTAACTGCGTGGTACACGACGCACATGAGCCACGCGTCCATCGTGGCGCTGATGACGATTGAGTCGTCGTTCATCCCCTTCCCCTCCGAGGTGGTTATTCCTCCGGCAGCCTACGTGGCAGGTAACCCTGACAGCGTGCTGTGCGTGACAGGCAACTACCTGGTGGATGTAGCTCTGATTGTTCTCTCCGGTACTATTGGCGCGATGCTCGGTGCGATCATCAACTACCTGTTGTCGTTATGGCTCGGACGGTTAGTGATCTACAAGTTCGCCGACAGCAAGTTGGGACATCTATGTCTGCTCAACAGCGACAAAGTGCGCCGCGCTGAAGACTACTTCAACGAGCACGGCAAGATATCCACGTTCATCGGCCGCTTGATCCCTGCGATCCGCCAACTGATCAGTATTCCCGCAGGTTTGGCAAAGATGCCTTTCGGACAGTTCTTACTCTACACCTTCCTCGGCGCATTCCTGTGGAACACGGTACTCGCCGTGTTAGGCTACGTAGCTCACGGTCAGGCTGACTTGATCAATCAATACAGCCACGAACTCAGCATCGTATTAATCGCCTTATTCGGCTTTGGCGTACTATATGTAGCCGTCAAGCAGATCATCAAACTCCGCAAAAGCAAAGCCGCTAACCGCTAATCCCCTAACCGATGCTATCAAACGTATTGGAACTATTTTACCCCTCGTTGTGCGTAATGTGCCAGCGAGGGGTAGATGTGTATAATACGCTTTGTGACGACTGCTTACGGAAACTACCGCGCACCGAGCATCACATACTACGCGAGAACAATGTGGAGATGCTCTTCAACGAGATCAACAACCACCCGCGCAAGCATTGGGACAGGCCACGCTTTGTGCGTGGCGGCGCTTGGCTGCATTATAACGATGATGTCGTCAAAGTCATCCACGCTGCTAAGTTTCGTGAACGTCCAGAACTGGCGGAGTTCCTCGGCAGACAGGCTGCCTTGGAGTGGCAAGAAACGGGATTCTTTGACGACATAGACCTGATTGTGCCGGTTCCTATTCATCCGCGGCGACTGAATGAGCGTGGTTATAACCAGAGCGAGTATATCTGTCGCGGTTTGACATCCGTACTGAATCTGCCTATCGATACCACCACTCTACGCCGCATCAAAAACACACCTAAACAATCCCAACTGACCGATGCTGAGCGCAAGACAAACGTCGAGCGAGCATTCCAAATACCCGAACCTATCTGTTGGCACAAGAAACATATTCTGCTTGTGGATGACGTAATCACCACAGGCGCCACAATCCGTAACTGTATAAAAGAGATAACGCCTATCCGGTCGTGCCGGATAAGCGTTTTCTCCTTAGTCGTTGCGCGCTAAAGTGCGTAACTATGCATATTTTCCTTAATGGATCATCAACAATTGTACGATCACGTAAATCGGCAAGCAGACGATGAGCGAGAACTTGATCATGTAGCCGAAGAACGACGGCATATCAATACCACTCTGCTCAGCGATAGACTTAACCATGAAGTTAGGTCCGTTACCGATATATGTCAGGGCACCAAAGAATACTGCACCCATTGATATCGCTTTCATAAATTCCGGAGCGATACCAGCCACAGCGGTAACACCAGCGTCAATAGGTATAGTAGTTGCCGTAGCGTGGAATACCATAGCGGTAGGAGCGTTGTCAAGGAACGCACTCAGTGCACCGGTGCAATATACGAACTGCCAAGCCTCCGTCACGGGCAGCGGGTTCTGCTGCAAGTACATCAAGGCGGGAGTCATCGTTGCGAAGATGCCGAGGAATACACAAGCCACCTCGAGGATAGGTACCCAACTGTAGCTGTTGTCCTCACGAGTCTTCTTGGCTGTAGTAAGCCAGCTCAAGGCGATGATCAGGATGAATGCCCACTCACGCAATAGCTTCAGATACCACGGTGCATCGTGCTCACCCATTGCAGGGATATAGGTCGAGTTGATGAACATCGTAGAGCAGATTACGCACAGCAACCAAACAATGTTGATCAGACCACTTATCTGGAGTTTCTTTGCCTCACGCACGTCAGCCATGATGTTCGCAGTCGGCTCTTTGCGGTAGAGGTACATATCTACGATGAAATATACGCCCAACAGCAATGCGCCTGTTACAGCCCACTCGGGCAACATATTCTGCATCCACCACATGAACGGTGTGCCCTTCTGGAACAACAGGAACAACGGAGGATCACCCAGCGGCGAGAGCAAACCACCGCAGTTCGCTACGATAGCGATAAAGAACAGCACGGTGTGTACTTTGTACTTACGCTGTTTGATGGTCTCAAGCAACAGACGGATCAGAAGCATCGCAGCGCCGGTCGTACCCATAAACGAAGCCAGCACCCAGCCGATAGCCATGATGATCGTGTTCGTCAGAGGCGTAGCCTTCAAGTCACCACGGATACAGATACCGCCGGTGGTAACAAACAATGCCATCAATAGCAAGATAAACGGCACGTAGTCGTAGATCATCTGATGGATCAGTTCATGGCTCATGCCATTGACGCACAGCCAGATACCTACCGGCACGCCAAGAATCAGCGAGACATACAGCTTGTGTATGTTCTCTTCCCACCACTCACCTACATGAGGTATAAGCGGCAAGATAGCGATGCACAGAAGCATCACTACGAACGGGATTAACATCCACGTAGGAATTAAATGTTCAAGCATGATTATATTGTTTGGTTATGGTTAATGCGCAATTTTGCGTCGCAAAGATACAACTTTTTTTTGACATTTGCAAATTTTCGTGCATTTAATTCTAAAAATGCGTCATATTTCTGCAATTTGTCGGCGAAACGGTGCTTAGCCGTTTGTCTATGATAGTTGTTCTATCGCCTTTCGTATTCGCAGCATCGCTTCGGTGATCTGCTGTTCGGAGCATGCGTAAGAGATCCGCAGGCACGTCGGCTCGCCAAACGCTGAACCGGAAACGCATGCCACCAAGCCATCCGTGAGCAAGTACTCGCAGAGTTCGTCGGCAGAGTTGATCCATCTTGAGCGACGCGCCTTGGCATAGTTGCTGTCAGCCGGAGCCTGTTTGCCGAACAAAGCCGTCACGTCAGGGAAGAGATAGAACGCACCCTTCGGGCAACGCACCTTCAAGCCCGGGATATCTTTGGCGAGACTGACAATCAGATCCCGACGATGCTGGAACGCAGCAGTCATATCAGTCACACAAGTCAGGTCACCCTCCAAAGCTTTCTCGGCAGCATATTGCGCAACCATCGTTGCGCAGGTGATCTGCTGTCCTTGCAGACGTGTGCAGGCTTTGATAAATTCTTTGTTCTTGCACGCCAACCAACCGATACGGTAACCGGTCATCGCAAACACCTTGCTCACGCCATTAACTACCACAAGTCGATCCAACAACTCCCTCTGACTTGCCCATGTAGCACACTTGCCTACATAGCATATCTGGTTATATATCTCATCCGCAATCACGGCAATATTCGGGTGGCGAAGAAGCACTTCTGAAAGCGCAGCAATCCGTTCGGTGCTGTATATTGCGCCGGTTGGATTGTTCGGCGAGCAGAGCAGTAGAAGTTTGGTACGCGGTGTGATGGCTGACTCAAGGGCTTCGGGTGTGAGCAGAAAGTCATCATCCATCGTAGTGCGCACCATAACAGGCACACCCTCGGCGAGCTTAACCATCTCTGTATAGCTCACCCAGCAAGGCGTCGGTAGGATCACCTCGTCGCCCTTGCTGACGATGGTCTCAATGGCGTTGCAGATTGCCTGTTTCGCACCAACGGAAACGATGATGTCTTCGGCCACAAATGTATCCTCATCCCCACTCTGCCGCTCTACAAAGTTTGACATATACTTCGCTGCAGCGGCACGCAATCCAGGTGTACCGGGCACCGGCCCATAATGCGAGAGGTCGGCATCCACAGCATCCTTGACTGCCTGCTTGACATGTGCAGGCGTAGGGAAATCCGGCTCGCCAAGTGACATACTGATCACATCCAGCCCGGCTTGTTTGAGTTCACGCGCCTTAGCTGCCATCGCCAAAGTCGGCGATGCAGAGATCTGCGATATTCTATTTGATAAGTTCATATCAGACTATTTCACTTCAATCACTTTGATGCCGTCACGCTCCAGCAGGGCGTTGATGCTCGGCTCCCCGCCACGGAAACGACGGTAGAGGTCGGCAGACTTCTCTGTACCGCCACGCTCCAAGATATGCTTGCGGAACAGAGCAGCAGACTTCTTGTCGAAGATCGACCCGTTCTTTGCCTGCGCAGCCTTAAACACGGAGAATGCGTCAGCATCCAGCAGTTCGCTCCACTTGTAAGCATAGTAACCTGCAGCATAGCCGCCGGAGAAGATGTGCGTGAACGCTGTTTCCATCTGAGTGCCCGGCACGGTCGGCATCACTTGCACTTGCGCCATCGCCTCGTCGCCGAAACGGATGACAGCCTCTTGTACGCTGAGGTCAGCGGGCACCGTGAACGGTTCTTTCAATGTGTGCCAAGCCATATCCAGATAGCCGAACGAGAGTTGGCGCACACAAGCATAAGCTGCATGGTAGTTCGACGAACGTTTGATCTTGTCAATCAACTCTTGCGGCATCGGCTCGCCGGTCTTGTAGTGCTTGGCGAAGGTGTCGAGGAACTCCTTCTCGTCAATGAAATTCTCGTTGAACTGGCTGGGCAATTCCACAAAGTCACGCGGCACGTTCGTTCCCGAAAGCGATGAGTATTGGCAACGCGTCAACATTCCGTGCAAACCATGACCGAACTCATGCAAGAACGTGCGCACCTCGTCGTAGGTGAACAGGGCAGGTTTCTCTGCTGTCGGTCTGGTAAAATTCATCACATTCACGATATGCGGACGATGGTCTTTCTTGCCGTCCATATACTGCGGCAGGAAGTCATTCATCCACGCACCGCCACGCTTGCCGTCCCGCGGATGGAAGTCGGCATAGTACACAGCGAGGAACTTACCTTTCTCGTCAAACACCTCATAAGCCGTCACCTCGGGGTTATAGACTTGGATGTTCTTGTTCGGCTTGAACGTGATGCCATACAGCCGGTTAGCCAACCCGAACACACCTTGTTTAACTGCTTCCAACTCAAAGTACGGACGAACGATATCATCGCTGATGGCGTATTTCTCGTTTTGCAGTTTCTTGGAGTAGTAACTCCAGTCCCACGGCTGAAGAGTGGCGTAGAAGCCCTGCTGCTTGGCAAACTCCTGTAGTTCTTTCACTTCCTCGCGTGCGGCAGGCATATAGTTATCGCGCAGCTGATCAAGCAAGCGATAGACATTCTCCTTGTTCTCCGCCATCGACTTATGCAGCGACTTGTCAGCATAGCAGTCCTTGCCAAACAGTTTGGCAAGAGCCAGACGGGTATTGACGATGTCAATGATGATCTGTGTATTGTCGAACTCTCCACCGATGCAACGGGTGTTGTACGCCATGTACAGCTCGCGGCGTATATCGCGGTTGTCGCAGTCCTTCATCACGGGGATATATGTCGTCGGCTTGAGGTTCAGCAGCCAGCCTTCCAGCCCTTTGGCTTCGGCGTTGGCTTTGAGCATTGCCTTGGTGTCATCGTTCAGTCCCGCAAGATCTTCTTCACGGGTGATGAGCATCGTCCACGCGTTCGTAGCTTTCAGCACGTTCTGCCCGAAGGTCATCGTGAGCATCGACAGCTTGGCACTCAGCTCGCGGTAAACCTGTTTGTCTTCCGCGCTGAGGTTCGCACCGTTGTTCGCAAACGACTCATATATATCATCCAGCAGTTTCTGCTGCTCTTTGTTCAGCTTGAGTTTGTCGCGCTGCTCATACACGGCTTTGATGCGCTCGAAGAGTTTCTCATTCAGGCGGATCGTCGAACTGTACTCGCTCATCTTCGGTGACAGCTCCACCTGCAACGCCTGAATGGAGTCGTTGGTCTCGGCGGAAGCAAGGTTATAGAAGCAACCTG
The DNA here is from genome assembly GCA_902783545.1 of uncultured Bacteroidales bacterium. Classification (GTDB taxonomy): domain Bacteria; phylum Bacteroidota; class Bacteroidia; order Bacteroidales; family Paludibacteraceae; genus Colicola. The sequence continues at coordinate 4,255 of CACZRD010000007.1, read as the reverse complement.
CTACAACGCTGAGCAGCTCGCCGGCTTTCTCGTACGCCTCAATGGTGTTGGCGTAGGTCGGCGCAGCGGGATTGTTGCAGATGGCATCAATCTCTGCCAAGCCCTGACGGAACGCCTCTTCAAAGGCAGGCATATAGTGGGCATTGCATATCTCATTGAACGGATACGTACCGTGAGGTGTCTTCCACTCTTTGTAGCGGAGGAACGGGTTGTTGGCTGCGGTGGCTTTTTCAGCACCATTGTCGGCAGCCGTGACGGCTACTGCGGAGGCAAGCATTGCCATAAGTGTCAGTTGTTTGAGTTTCATATATTTATTGATTGTATAGGTCTATTAAAATCGGAAAAGTGTGCCCGCATATATTGACACACTTATTCCCGATGTATATTATGTTATCATTTTACCAGTTCTCGCAGTTACACTTGATCGGATCAAGGAACGTTATCGTGACGCCTATCTTCACACCGAACGACAGCGGGTTGATAGCTTCAACGAACTTCGAGTTAAGGATACCCGCGTAGGTGAACTGCCTGGTATCCATGCTGAACTTCACAAGCTCAGGACGGTTGCCGGCTGCATCGGTCGTCGGGCGGATAGCATTGAAGCAGTTGTAACTGATATACAATCCCGCATACAAGCCCCAGCGCCGCGTGAACTGATAATGCATACCGAAGTCACCATAGACGAACATATTAACGGGAAAAGTGTTCTCAATCTTGCCTTGGTAGCCACCCAGATAGTAGTTGCTGAATCCGTGTTGCGGCAGGTCGGAATCGAAATGCAGGTTGTAGTCCGGATAGTCAGCCGTGGTCTCCAGCTGCCCCGTTGCGCGGTAATGCGAACCGGCAATGATGCTCATGCCAAATCCTACTGTTCCGCGAAGCTGTATCGGGTCGGTGATGTTCACTCGTCCGGTAACTCCCACAGGGATAGTCAACATGTACAACTGCTGCGACTCCTTGAAGTCCTTGTAATCGCTGTTGAGCCAATAGAGCATATTCTGGCCGTTAGGTAGGTTCATGTACCTGTTGACCCTATCCACCAACTGTACTCTGTTCGAGAACTCACCGTTCATATTGCCCGTATATAACTCGAATCCGAAACCGGCGGTTATACCTACATACTTATGGATAAAGTACGTATAGATCGCTTGCGCCTGTGCGCCGGCGCCATGACCGCCACGCAGACCTGCGGTATTCTTGCCTTCCTCCGTCAGCCGGGGCATCAGGGTGTGCAGACCGCCGCCAACGGACAACTGCACTACGTGCGTAGGCACATAATCCGAGTTGACCACATACGTGGTGTGCAAGGTATCTGTACTACCGGCAAAAACGCGCGGAACACTGATTACCAATAAGGTAAGCAATAATATGATTATTTTTTTCGGCATTATCACACAATTCGCCTGCAAAGATACAAAAAATATTTGATATTTGCAAGAGTTACGTGATTTTTTTTATGCAAGGGGTGCATTTTTTCGTTATTTTGTCGCCAATTCCTTCCAACGGAGCATCCCATAGACACAATTAATGCACCAGAATGTATATTGGGCAACCATGCTCCAGTTGCCTGCATTGATCCACATCGCTACGAACAGCACATCCACCAGCAGCCACAGCCACCACTGCTGACGTATTGCCATAATGAGCAAGATCTGTGCGGCAACGGAAAATAATGTTGTGATGGCATCAAGGTACGGCTGTGTATCATTTGTGTACAGGCTGAGCAGCCACCCTACTCCGACTGACACAACCGCCACAGCGGCACAAAGCGTCAGGAACTGCCCGATAGCCATCGTCCGCGGCACGATAATCGCAGACTGTTGATTGCTGACGGCTGACTGCTGGTGGCTGACCAGCCTCTGCCGCCATGCATAGATGCCATAGATCTGCGTGAGAAAATAGAAGACATTCATCACTATGCCCGCATAGAAGCGCTCCATCCAGCAAAGGATAGCGTAGGTGATGATCTGCCCGAATCCGAAAGCAAATGTCCAGATATTACCTTGTGAACAGAGAATAACAGAAGTGATACCCAGTAATCCGCTCACCAGCGAAAGCCAGTGCGCTGGCGCAAGCAAAAAAACAAGGACTTGAACAACAAGTCCGCTGATCAGAAATATGACATCAAACCTTCGCTTCATTTACAACGTAGCAATCTTGTAACCTTGCTGTTGCAGCCACTCGATCACCTGCGGCAGGACTTCAATAGTGCGTTCGGCGGACTTGACCGAGTCGTGGAAATTGATGATACTGCCGTCACGGGTATATCGCTGAACGATGCGCAGCATCTTCTCCGGCGTGTAATTGCGGTTGTAGTCGTGCGTCAGCACGTCCCACAGCACAATCTCGTAGCCCCGCTCAAGAATCGCACGTTTCTGCGCAAATGTCATCTTCCCGTACGGTGGTCTAAACAATCTGACTTCTGATTCCTGATTTCTGACATCTGACTTCTGACCATTCATCGCCTCCTCACATGCATCCACCTCTTGCAGGTACTCCACCAAGCTGCACTGGCGCCCCTTCACGTGATGGTACGTGTGGTTACCCACTCTATGTCCTTCTGCCACAACGCGCGCATATACGTGCGGGTGCTTCCGTATATTATCGCCCACGACAAAGAACGTGGCCTTCACACCGTATTTCGCCAGCACATCCAGTATCGCCGGCGTCACCTCGGGAATAGAGCCGTCGTCAAACGTCAGATACACAACACCTGTATCGCGGCGTCGCCATGTGACACCACGATACAAGCGTTGCATCCAACTCGGAAACTGATAAAGTAATCTCAGCATACAAATTTTTCGCTTTTCTTAGGCAGATTTGCGTTTTTTTGTGAGGGAGTTATGTGGGGCATAATGACCGAGCAAAAAACACAAAGATGTCAAGAAAACGTAAAATTAACTACGCATTGGGGCTTGTGCCTCAATATCCCACGCCAACGAGCTGGCACCAAGGATAGCGGCATCCGAGTCTTTCAATGTTGAGACAAGCAGCTTGACTTTGTTCTTCCACTGCGGCATCACATTGTCATTCAGCGCTTTCTCGATCGGATCCATGATCCAGTGACCGGACTTCGTCAAGCCGCCGAACAGGATGATTGCCTCCGGTGCGGAGAATGCAACAAAGTCAGCAAGTTTCTTGCCGAGCATCTCACCCGTGAAGTCGAAGATATCCTTGGCAACCTCATCACCGGCCTCAGCTGCCTTGAATACGTCATAGGAAGTGATGTTCTCGAGTTTGCGCAGCGAGGTCTCTTTCGTTGAATTCTCGATGATCTCTTTCGCCGAACGTGCTACGCCCGTAGCCGAAGCGTACGCCTCGATGCAACCGCGCTGACCGCAACCGCACTGACGACCTTCCGGACCGTGAACGATCTTCGTGTGACCGAGCTCGCCGGCAAAACCGTCATGGCCATACACGATCTTTCCGTCAATCACAATACCCGAACCGACACCCGTACCGAGCGTGATCTCGATGAAGTTTTTCATGCCACGCGCAGCACCGTAGGTCATCTCACCCATAGCCGCAGCATTGGCATCGTTGGTGATGCGGCAGGGGATTCCCAGACGGTCACTGATCAGCTTGGCAAACGGCACAACGCCTTTCCACGGCAGGTTTGGTGCATTCTCAATGCAGCCGGTGTAGTAGTTACCATTCGGTGCACCAGCGCCTACGCCGCGAACCTGCTCAATGCCGCCGAACGCGTCAGCGATCTTCTTGAGTTCTGCACACAACGTGTCGCAATAATCGTTGATGTCGGGATAATCCGGCGTCTTGATGGACGATGATTGCAGTACATTACCACGGGCATCTACAATACCGAACTTCGTGCCGGTTCCGCCCATGTCAATTCCAAGAACATAAGGTTTTTCCATAATTGTATTAGTTTTATGATTGATTATTGTTTTAATTTTGCATTATTCCACTTTCAGACCTGTAGCCGTGTAAGTGTTCTCCTTGCGGCGGATATACAGTTGTCCGTCACGCATAATTTTCTCGGCAGCCACTTGCTCAGCCTGCGTTGCCGGCAGGTTTGTACCTATCGGATCGGTGATTGTCAGGTGCAGGGTTACTGTACTATCGCAACCTGCCGCATTGGTAGTCACGAACTCGTAATCGCCACTCTGCGTATAGGTCACATCGTGCCACTCATAACTACCCTCTGCTGCTTTGGTCTCTTCGCCGGTGGTCGAGTAGTTGATGGTCAGATGCAGGGTAACTATACTGTCGCGACCGTCTGTTGCGGTGAATGTTT
>CACZRD010000006.1 GCA_902783545.1 uncultured Bacteroidales bacterium | reverse complement strand
TCCGTTTGATTAACTGAGTTAATAAATGCCTTATTGGGCGGCATACAGCTTGAAGAAATGCGCCATTTGGGCACTCATCCAGCCGCGCTTGCGGGCTTTGAATACGCCTACAGCAGAGTATAATCTCTGTCTTAGTGCATACGCCGTGAACCCCGCGAGCAGTAACTTGAACTGCTCATCGGTGTAAGGCTCGCCTTGATTACGCTCCAGTTCGGAGCGGATTTGATTGATAGTATAGCGTTGCATAGTTATTAATTATTAATTTTTAACTTTTTACTCTCAAAACGTACGTCTGGATCGAGACTACATCGAGACTATATCGAGACTACATCGAGACTAAGCTGATTCATCCCTCGTCTGCGCGAGGGTAGCACCCTGCGCGATTGCCAGTATGCTGTCATGATCATCTTCTGGAGTTTCTCGTCATCTTTCTCCAAGGCGTAACACTTCTCGTACAGCCGCCGCACGCGGTGGGTGATGTTCGTGTACTGCTTCATCGCCTCGCGCTGGTTGTGCATCGCTATCTGTATATCCTTTACGCAGGTCTTGATGATAAACTCCGCACGCGCAGCGGGCGACTTCTCAACCTCTTTCGGTGTCGGCAAGCGCTGCATATTGGCGCAGCACCTGCCGTCACTGAGCACCTTGTACTCAACGCCGGCATAGACGCCGCTTAAGGGCCCATAGCCCTCTTTGTACTTAATCCTTGCCATGGCTGCGCTCCTTTGCTTGTCTCTTCAGCTCGCGCTCGGCGAACCGCACGTTAGCCTTAATCCAGCCGAGTAATTCTTTGCTCTTGACCATCGCGTCGCCTAAGCCTTCAAGAGCCGCTGCGGTGTGGTACTTGGCGTGCGGATTGGCTATCAGCCTGATGTTCCATTCGCCGACCTCTTTGTCAGCAAACAGCAGGAACGCGCTGCGCTGCGCAAGTTTCTTTTTCTGCCAAACGGCTACAGGATGGGCAAACTCGGTGACCAGATTGTCAAATTGTTTAGCGGTCATCACCGCTTTCTTTGTTTCATTGTTCTTTTCCATAATGCTTAAATTTTAATTGTTAATTGTTAATTGTTAATTGTTTAGAACTCTCTATCATTGCGACTGCGCTGCCAGTACTCGGATTTGAGTTGGTCATCTGTCGCATGACTGAGGACATTATCTGCGATGTGCGTGAGGCTTGCGAACTTCTGGCGGAACTCCAGCTCGTCGCAGATCTCGCTCACGGCTTGTTCAAGCTGCTGGGGCGACATTGCCTCGAACAGCGGTTTGATGTCGGTGGTCATTGTTGTCAGAGTTTAAAGGGTCGTTTGATATCCATTCCATAATCCTCGGCATCCTGTCGGGTATAGATGCCTGCTGCGCCGTCGTAGAGCGCCACAACCATGTCGTTGCTCTCCGCCATGCGGTTGAGATCCGGCGAGCCGTTGTAGTTCTTCGGCTCGAGCATCTTGTAGTCACTAATCACCCAGTCAATGCGCCCCCTGTACCACTTGCCGCTCTTGATGTCTCGGATGAGCAGCCGCTGCGTAACGGGTGGCAGGTTACTCCAGAGTTCGCGGGCTAATTGAAGATAATCGCCTTGCGGTACATATGTGTAGCCGCACAACTCTTTTCTCTTGGCGCTGTAAGCGCTTAAAAACTCATTGAACAAATCAAAGGGTTTGGGGTCTTGCGTCGCAATCGTATTGCGCGCAATATTATTATCTCTTTCCATTTCTTTATTTATTTCTTTATATAGAGGGGTTGTTAGGGGAGAGGAGATAGAATCCGCACTTTCGCGGATTGAATCCGCACCACTGCTGATTAAATCCGCACTACTGCGGACTGAATCCGCACTACTGCGGAAAATATCCGCACTCGCATACGTACCCTCATTGGTTAATACAAATTGTTTCTCTTGCAGTTTGCGCAGGATGCGTGACACGCCGCTATCATCCAGCCCGAGTGTCTTAGCGAGCTGTCGTACGCTGCCGTTATAGCCTTTGGTCTTGCTGTGCTTGCTCTCGGTCAGACCGTAGATATAGGCGTACACGCGGCACTCCGCAGGGCTGAGGTTCAGCCCTGACGGTAGCCACATCCAATCATATTCCTTAACAAACGTTGCCATTAGTCTTCATCAAGGTCAACATTATTCAGTGTTGCATACCCCTCGATGTCGCGCAGGCAGTCGAGTCGGAACGAGCGCCAACCCTGTTTGTCAAGGTCGTAGTAACTGATCGTGCAGTAGTTCGGCTCGTAGTTTGGCGAGTTCTTCGGCTGGTGCTCCTCGGGAATCAACTCCGGGTGCAACGTACCGCGTGCGTGACGTATCTCACCAAGGACGACGCCATTGGAGATCTTCAGATAGGCGAACTTCACGATACCCGACTGTAGCATACGCCGCAGATAGAAGAACTGCCAAGCGAGTTTGAGGATCTCGCTCCACGAGAGGTCGGGAAAACTCTCGAGTAACTTGTGTGCCATGTGCATAACACGGCTGGAATTGGATGTGTTCATTTGTTATTGGTCATTTGAGATTTGTGATTTAACGATATCTAATGCGATGGCGACACAGGTGCGTATAGACCATAAATCCATAGGTTCTACACTCTCGTTGCTTGCCATCAGGAAGCGTCCGATAAACTCCTCGATACGCTCTTCCGGCAGGGCGTAGATGCCCTTGCATAGCGTGGGTGTGAGGAGTTTAGGGTCGATGCCGGCTTTGCGCATGCGCTTGGCGATCCTCCCGCGGCGGCGGTTCTCGTCGGCGGTGACCCATTGCAGGTTGTCGGCAGTCCAGTTCTTGTGGTCGGTGTTGAGGTGGTCGATTTCCCACGCCTTCGGCAACACGGTCGCATCAGATGCCGCTCGACGGCATAAAGGCGACGTGTGCCTCGGCTCCTCCCCACCACAAACGCTTTGCTGGTTTGCGTTGGGGACCCCAAAATTATTGCCGCGTATTTGCTCGATAACCTCCTCCGGTGGATTGCACCACGCGACAGCTATGCAGCGGTGGCAGTATTTGCTACCGAAGTGAGCCATAGCTGGAGAATCTTTACTCCCACCGCGAGATTTAGCAAGGCGCTGATTCTTGGAGTTTTGCGGTATTTGTTCATTCCACCCGTCTTTACCTCTTACGAAGAATCGCCCGTCGCGGGTGCAATACAGATACTTGACTGTCGCGCCGTACTCATCTATGCCTCGCACGCAGGTGCGCAGGTGAAGATAATAGCCCCGATACTCGGGTTCAAAGGTGAGGGACTTTTCCAGCGGTGCGTGTACGCGCTTGACCTGTTTCGGATTGACATACACATTAAACGGCTCGGTCACATACATCCACCGGAGTTTTGATTTGTTCTTTGACATAATCGTTTTGTTTTGGATTGTTGATTTTCAGTTGTTTTGTGCTGTGGCATGTTCTTATCTCGCTCTGCTCGAACGATTATTTCCCTTTATGCGCGCAAAAGGGAACATGCCATTTCCCACTCTGGGGAGCACATCAATCCGCGAAATGATGATGCAAAGGTACAAGAAAGAAGTGAGTTGAGCAACTTTTTTGGCGTTGAGTCCACTACTCAATCCACTACTGCCAGTACTCAGTCCAGTACTGACATTATTGAGGACATTATCCAGCCCTATAGACACAAAAAAAGCCTCACAATATCTGTGAAGCTTTCTTTGCAATGAATGACTTGATTAATTGTTTTGCGCGTACAGAAATGCCTGAGCAATTTCCATAAATCTCCTCAACTTGTTTGGAGCCTCGCGCGACTCTTCTCCGTCCTTAACTCTCCAATCTGGATATTTCCCCATAATCTTAGTGTAGATGACGGAACGTGCTATTGCTCTTGCGTTCGTCACCTCTTGCCCGCAGGTGTCATTGATGTATGCCGCTGCGTTGAGGTAGGCGGATTTGGGGATTGCGCCTTGTTCCTCAAGGAGTTTGACAACCACCGCCCACTCGGCAGGCGAACACAATCCCTGCTGATGCACAGCCAGCACGGCGCGGCGGTTGCGGTCGGTGGGTTGCTGCGGTTGGGGCTTAGGCTGCGGGGATTGGACATCCATGTGCTCAACGGTTTCAATATTCAGGTCGCCGTACATGTTCAGTTGCCCGCCGTCGTTCACATTGACATATATAGGTCGCGGTGCGATGCGCCTTATTCTGTGTTGCCGTTTGGCTTTCGGCTGCTGTGCGCGTTGCTGTTCTTCGGCTTGGTTTTGCAGGAAGAGCGCTTGCAACTCGTCCATCTGCTCGGCTTGCTGCTGGAGCTTCTGCGTCTGCTGCTCGGTCTGCTGCTCGGAGTCGGGAAGATCGAAGCTCAGTTCGTACTGAAGCATTGAGTCTATCTCGTGAATGACGGTTTGTATCCGTTGCTTGGCACTATGGAAGTTGTTCGTGCTCTCGAGATAGTCGGCTGTGGCGGCAGCGAATGTCTGTTCCCACCACGTGCGCCTGTGGTCGGCTATGCCCATCAGACAACTGACGGCAAACAGCACTTGGTAGAAGTTATCTTTGTCGTGATAGAGCGGTCGCGCGTGGTGCGCCTCAAGCAGACGGTAGATGTCCTCGGTGTATTTGTGCTGACTCATGCAGGGCTTGAGGCGCTCATCGCGGTTGCTGTCGGTGAACGCCTGTACGGATTGTCGAAAATGCTTGCAGAAATCTTTGGCGGCCGCCAGTATAACCTCTTTGGGCAGATGGTTGCGGTCGCCTGGGAAGGTTGGAATCGCTTGCAGGATTGTTTGCTCCTGCATCGAAAAGTGTGTTTCCATTGGTGGTTAATGTGCTGTTTTTTGTTAAAAATGGCACAGGTGGTTAAGAGCAATCAACAAAGTCGCCAAACCCGTAACGATGCCCTTAACACCTGTGCCACGACACAGATATAAGGGACATATTTCTTTTCGTTACTTAAAAGTTTGGCGACTTGTTGATAAAGTAATATGTCAGTTGCGCTAAGCGCTATATATAGTCTCCTGTTTTAAGTCTGAGAGCTGACTATGTTCCATAATGGAACGAACTGATTCCGGCTGCAAAGGTACAAAAATATTTTGATATTTGCAAGAGGGAGAGGAATTTTTTATAATTGTCTTAGTATTTCTATAAATTTCGCCTTTGTGTATGCTCCATCAACAATACGTTCTTTATAAACCATAAAATAACGATACGGATCGCCACATTTGGAAGCCCATAATTGCCCTAACTTGATTTTGTCCTCTGCATCTAAGTGGTCACCCTTTGTTTCCAGAAGCACAATCTTTCCACTTTTTGTCTTGATGATAAAATCCGGATAGTGATTAATGACTCCATTTATGAAATACCCTCGCTTCTCAACATTCCTCGTCCACCATTCAATGTTTGGCAGATTGGCTACATCATTGATTACTTCCAACTCGAAGTCGTTGACTGCTTCTTCTTTTGTATAAAGGCTGCGAGGCAACGCACTTCCGACTTCTTTTATTGTAACAGATTGAGGCAACTTGTAAATAGGTCTTGCAACCAACTTTCCAGCATCAAGCCAATCGCGGAAGGTTTCAAGCATGTGGTTCTTTTCAAGAGTAAGTATTTTCTTCTTTATCTCCTCGGAATACTCGTTCATATGCGCCACAAAGTCATTCAATTGCTCCTCGCTCATCGGACGAAGAATACGCTCTACGTATGCCAATATGTCCGGCTCTGCCAATGGGGACATTTTACCCATTGCATGAGCAACCATTGATGCGCATTTGTGTATCTTCTGTTCCGGCGTTTCGGAATTGCGCAAGTATTGCATGATATACTCGCGTTGCTGTGGGTTATCAATCTTGAAATATCGAGGTGTATGATCATCTGCTTCTGCATCAATATCCACACGGTACATACTCGTCGCAGCAGCTGCAAAGCTGATGTTTGTGTCTTGTTGTGCGAGTTTGAAATTCTGCAACAGATGTTCACGTTGCAGCAAGACTTCTTTAGCTGTGAAAATATCCATTTGTGAGGATAATAGCGAATAGAACTTTGGCAGTTCTAACTGTTCTGCACTCTCGGCAAAAGCAGTTTTAATAAGACCTTTTTTCACTTTATCTCGTAATTCATTTGCAATTATTGTTTCTCCTGAGCGCTCTTGCTGCTCTATTTGATGCTGGAGGGCTTCTGCCTCTTGTTCTCCTGTCTGGAGTATTGATAACACATCATCATTAGTAGATGGCGCATCCAAGGGCTCATCCGGATTAAAGGTGATAGCCGCTTTGTCAATATCATCACTCTTTGCGTTTGTTGTTTTTTGCGCAGGTTGTGGGCTTACAAACAAATCCGGTCCAACCATAAAGTTGTCTTCGGGTTTATCTTCTTGTGCTTGTACTGCCTCGTCTACCGCGCGATAATCATTATCAGAAAAACCGGCGCGGTTCAGACCTTTCACCACATTGTTCAGTGTCTCTTGAAATCTTGCCGAGGCAGTAAGCACATAACTCATATTGAGTGCAGCATCCGGATTCTGCCTCGTGTTAGGCAATCGCAGTACACGACCTACAATCTGCTCAACATCCACAGCCGAACTACGGTCGGCAAGCGAGGCAAGAATATAAGCAAACGGGCAATCCCAACCTTCCTTCAATGCGTTGATAGTAATTATATAACGTACCGGGCAATCTTTTGCCATTAGGTCGATATCCTTTATCTCGTTTATCTCTGCGGTCTTTATCTTGATTTGTTCTTCGGGAATACGCAAGTCAAGCAGGTTTTGCTTGATTTTGTCAAATGTCGCTCTATCTGCATCGCCGTTCTTTGATTCCGCTTGGAACAAAACGATAGGGCGTATGTAGCGGTCGTTATACTTCCGCGCTGTGCGCTCCAACTCGCGCTGCAAATGCAGGGCGGAATCGATTACCTGTTCCTTCTTGTGGTGGTTATATACTATCACCGGCAGTTTGACCATGTTATTCTTCTTGAGCTGAAGCGCATCTGTGAAGCAAAGAATGTTGCTGTTCTTGCGAGGTGTTGCAGTTAGGTCGAGCACGAAACTCGGATTCATATCTTTGATCATCTCCTCGCTCAATTTACTCGTTGCATTATGACTCTCGTCAACGATTACTACCGGGCGTAACGCTTGTATGACAGTCATTAGTTGCACCTCGCCATTGCTGCTTGTATTCTCGTTCAGTAACGGCAAAAACGACTGCAAATAGCCGTTGTCCAAATAAACGCGACGATTGTCTTTGTTGGCTGTACGGAAAGAATCGTAACTCATCACAAGAATACACAAGTTCTCGTTGACTGTTGCCAAGGAGAAACCTTGCCCCATTAGAGCCTGCTCCTTATTGAACACCTCTACGCGGTTTTGAAAATCCGTATCTATGCGCTGACGGTAAGGGTGTTGCTTGTTGCGCAGGTTGCGCAGTGTTTGCTCAAGGATAGCGTTGGACGGAACGAGCCAAACAACAAATCGCTTGGATAACAGGCTGAATGCGTCAAAGATGGTTTTAAGCGCAGCGGAAGCAATGAACGTCTTGCCGCCACCGGTAGGCACTTTTATGCACAGATGAGGCGCACCGGGCACATTATCTTTGTACGGCTCAACAGGCATTCCCGGATAAGGATTGAATGGCGGATTGTTGGTCATCCAAAACTCATTATAAGCGTCAGCGATGTAGCGCTTACGTTGTGAGATCTCTAAAAAACGCTCTAAGTCGTTTAGAATCTTCTGTTGATAGTTCTTTAGTTCCATATTACAAACGCTTTATGTCGCGAGGTATTTTCTTGAATACAATGTTCATTAACTGCATTTCCTCTTGCGCCAAAAGGCAGCGGTCGGCATAGATGATATACTGCTCTGCTTTTTGCTTGATTTTCTGCAAGAAATTCCAGTCAAGCACCGTTTCTTCTTTGGGCTCGTAATAGAAATAGTAGTCAGTGAAGTTGTGTGTGCCTAATAAGTACGGATTGCTGCGGTCAGTGACTGCCTTGTAAGCAGTGTGTGTCTCTGCGTACCATACATATTGGCGTATCTGCTCTGTGTCAGCTTCGTCGTTGAGCATCTCTGTTTGGCTGTCAAAGATGGTTGTCCCTAACTCGTAGAAATCGAAACTGCCACCTGTACCCTCTACGGCATTCTTTCCCTCTCCATAGCCTTTCATTACACGCCGCACACGCTCGGCAGTGATGGTCTCCGCATAATCGCACATCTCGCATAGAATAAACTTTCGGTTTCCGCCGTCTTGTTTATTTTGCATAAGAACAGCATTAGCAGTTGTGCCACTACCTCCAAAAGAGTCTAACACTATAAAATCTTCATCTTCAGTTGTCCTTACTGCTTCTATTAATTGTCTAACAATTTCAGTAGGTTTGGGATAGGAAAACTTTGTTATTCCTAATTTTTCTAATTCGTTTTTCCCTTCCTCTGAAAGCACTTTTATTATTGAATATAGTTTAGAAGTGGCATCATCTACTTTTTGCAGTTCGCATATTGTATGCATACCTTCGCTATTCAATTCCAAAAAGTATTTGCCTTCTTGTAAAAGCTTGTCTACTTCTTCTTTTTTTGCAATACCTTTGTATTGTTCTAATTGCTCATAGAAACATCTTCTGTCTCCCTGTGAACTATCATATTTCCCAAATGTTTTCCTTATTACGTCATCATTTTTGATATACGTAACACCATCAATAACAACCGTCTTCCCCTGTACGACCTTCTTCCTTGCTAATTTCAAATACTTTATATCTTTACCATATACAAGGATATAATCGTGCCCCTTTACAATATATTTTGCTTGTCCTCCTCCTTTTGCTCTCTGATGAATAATTTCACCAACAAAATTCTTAATTCCAAAAATTTCATCACACGTAAGTTTAAGATTAGCTTGTTCATTATCATCTATTGAAATAAATATAGCGCCATCATTCGCTAAAAGTTTTTGAAGAAGTTTCAACCGCGGATACATCATACATAGCCACTTATCGTGGCGTGTAAGGTCATCAGCCTCTTTGCCAACAACTTCACCGAGCCATTTACGAATGCGCGGATCATTCACATTATCGTTATACACCCACTTTTCTTCACCAGTGTTATAAGGCGGATCTATATAGATGCATTTGACTTTTCCCTCGTACTTGGGCAGCAACGACTTCAACGCTTCTAGGTTATCGCCGTGAATAATCATATTACCACTATCAGGTGTATCTCCAAATGTGTACTGCTTTTCAAGCACACGGAAAGGTACCTCATTGTGATGATTGACTACTTTTTCTTTTCCTATCCAATTTAGTGTTGGCATAATAAACTATAGTATTTATTCTTCTTTCGTTTCACAATGTATCGCAGCTCCGCATACCTCGCCGGAGGGGGTGAGGTCGCAGATGAGGGTGGCGGGGCGGTCGGCGGAGAGAGGGTTGCCGAGGGAATCGAGGAGGGCGTCAGGCACCAGATAACCACTAATATACGCCTTGGTCGTTGTCACGAGATCGACACTCACCGGCACAAAAGTGCCGTCACCATTGTCATGAATCGACGCAGCGAACTGCCACGGGGTGCCCTGAACAGGCACGCCGCAGATCGTCGGGCGACGGCTCGACGTACAGCAGCAGAGCGAAATTGCCACTAAACACAAGCAAAACCGCAAAAAGCGGGTGGTCAAATTAAAGGTACGGTTA
>CACZRD010000005.1 GCA_902783545.1 uncultured Bacteroidales bacterium | reverse complement strand
GGTAGTACTCGATGTCCTCGGGGGCGTCATGCTGCTTGAGGTAGGTGTCGCCCATGACAGGAGCGATGAAGCCCGGGGTGTACTTGACGCCGAGGCTGTCCGCCTTGGGGTCGGGACGGTCGAGAGCAAGATGGAAATGGAAGTTCGGGAACTCCTTCTCCAATGCCAGGAAATCCTCCAAGAAGAACACCTCGTCCAAGGCGCGTGCGCCGTAGAAGTAGTGCATCTCGCGGTCGCGGCACTGGCGGGTCTTGAGCATGTGCATGATCTGCGCACGCAACGGAGCCATACCTGCACCACCGCCGACCCAGATCATCTCTTTCTTGCTGTCGTAGACAGGGCGGAACTCGCCGTAAGGACCGGACATAACGACCTTGTCACCCGGCTTGAGTGAGAAGATATACGTCGAGGCTATACCGCAGGGCACATCCATGAACTCGGGTCCATTGGGGCACTGGTCCTTGGGTTTGAACGGCGGCGTAGCGATACGTACGGTAAGGGTGATGATGTCGCCCTCGTCGGGGTAGTTGGCCATAGAGTAGGCACGGATAGTGGCTTCGGTGTTCTTCTGTTTGAGTTTGAAGAGTCCGAAACGCTCCCATGACGGCAAGTAGAGGTCGCCGATGAGGGATTTGTCCATGTCGCGGTTGTAATCGATATCGTACTCGGGGATACGTATCTGTGCGTAGGAGCCCGGTTCGAAGTCCATGTGCTCTCCCGGAGGGAGCTGCACCTTGAACTCCTTGATGAACGTAGCGACGTTCTTGTTGGATATAACCTCGCACTCCCATTCCTTGACGCCGAGCACGGACTCGTCCATCTTGAGCTGGAGATCATTCTTGACCTTAACCTGGCATCCGAGACGCCAGTGGTCTTTCTGCTGCTTGCGCGAGAAGTGAACGGTCTCGGTGGGAAGGATCTCGCCGCCGCCCTCGAGGACTTGGCACTTACATTGTCCGCACGAGCCTTTGCCGCCGCAGGCGGAAGGCAGGTGCACACCGGCTTCGCCGAGTGAGGCGAGGAGCGTGCCACCGGAGGGGATATTGTACACCTTGTCGCCGTTGATGGTGACCTTGACGTCACCGCTGGCAACGAGATACTTCTTGGCAACGAGAAGAATAACGACTAACAGGAGAATAACTCCCAAGAATACCAAAACGGCATATAAGATTGCTGTCATATTCATAGTATTGTCCTCCTATTAGATGTTAAGACCACTGAAGCACATGAATGCCATAGCCATGAGGCCGACCACGATGAACGTGATGCCGAGACCTTGCAAGGGCTTGGGAACATCGTTATACTCCATCTTCTCACGAATACCGGCAAGGCAGCATATAGCTACGAGCCAGCCGAGACCCGAACCGAGAGCGTAGGCGAAGGCGTCGCCGATATTGGCGATGGCCTTGACGTTCTCCGGATCGAGCAGAATACGCTGCTGCATGAAGAGCGAACCGCCCATGATGGCGCAGTTCACGGCAATCAGTGGCAGGAAGATACCCAGCGACGCATAGAGCGCGGGACTGAACTTCTCAACAACCATCTCGACGATCTGCACGATAGCCGCGATAACGGCGATGAACAGGATGAACGAGAGGTAACCGAGGTTCAGCGGGTTGAGAACATATACCTGGAGCAGGTAGTTGACGGGCAGGGTGATGAGCAGCACAAACGTAACCGCTACGCCCAGACCGAGAGAGGTCTTGACCGTCTTACTTACTGCGAGGTAAGAACACATGCCTAAGAAGAAGGCAAATATCATGTTGTCAGCAAAGATGCTGCGAACAAACAAACTTAATGCGTGTTCCATATTACTTCTCCTCCTTATTTATAGCGCGATGCGCCCAGATGATACCACCAACGATGATCAGCGCCATAGCGGGCATCATCATCATACCGCAGTTCTCGTAGAAGCCTCCGTTGGCCACATACCAGCTTTCGGGAATAACGCGGAAGCCGAGCAGAGTGCCTGCGCCGAAGAGTTCGCGGAAGAATGCGACGATGATAAGGATGGCTGCATAGCCCAGACCGTTACCAAGACCATCGAGGAACGAATCCCATACCTTGTTCGTCATGGCAAACGCCTCGAGACGACCCATGAGGATGCAGTTCGTGATGATCAGACCAATATAAACCGACAGCTGCATTGCGACATCGTAAGCGAACGCCTTGAGCACCTCGCTAACGAGCGTAACCAGCGCGGCTACGACTACCAGTTGCACGATGATACGGATACGCATAGGTATCGTATTTCGGAGCAACGAGATAATAACGTTCGACATAGCCACGATGATCGTAACCGCCACGCCCATGACGAGGGCAGGTTTGAGTTGCACGGTCACAGCGAGCGCCGAACATATACCAAGCACCTGCACAACGACAGGGTTGTTGGCATTCAACGGACCCAAGAGGGTCTCTTTCGTTTTCTGAGAAAGTGCCATATCTTACTCCTCCGTTTGATTAGATGTTTGATTTTCTTCATTTACTACTTCTGCTTCTTCAGCTTCCGGCTGATAATCCGGCAGTTCGCTGAGGAACGCAGCATACTCGGCGAGGTTTGCCTTGAGCATGTCGCTAACGCCTGTGGATGTGATGGTAGCACCGGAGAGTGCATCCACCTGCTCCTGACCTTCAGCCTGTGTGCCGGCTTTGAGCACGGCTACGCTGACCACTTCGCCCTGGGCGTTGCGGATATGCTTGCCCTCGAACTGCTGACGGAAAGGCAGTTCAACGATGAGCGCACCCAGACCCGGAGTCTCAGACTCGTGGTTGAAGTTCGCGCCGAAGATAGTGTTCTTGTCATCATTGAGCGCCAGATAGCCGCCGATGCCGCCCCAAAGGCCGGCGCCTTTGAGCTTGAGCACGAACTTCGTCTCGCCTTCGACCTCGGCAACATACACGGGGTGACCGTTGCAGTCGAACGTATCTTTGACGAGCGAGAAGTACAGCGCCGCGGGATCGTCGCAGTTAGAGATGTCCTGTTTCAATGCACCGAGGATCTGCTTTTGCTGGTCGAGCTGGATGTTAGCCTGCTGACGCGGACCAAGCACCTGGCTGACGAGAGCCAGCAAGACAGCTACGATAATCACTACTACCGTAGCATACACAATCGTGTAGGTATTGCTATTCGTATTCATATCGTCCTCCTTATGCTTTTACGCGTTTTGCACGCATGTTAATATTACGTTGAACAACACACCAGTCGATGAGCGGAGCCACAGCGTTGCCGAGCAGGATAGCGAGCATCATGCCCTCGGGATAACCCGGGTTGAGCACGCGCACTACCACAGCCATGAAGCCGATGAGCGCACCGTAGATCCACTTGCCGCAATCCGTACGGGCAGCGGTAACAGGGTCGGTAGCCATGAAGACTGCACCGAACAGGAAGCCGCCGCTAACAAGATGCATGTACCACGGATACTGCGCAACGAGGTTGTCGGCAGCGCCGAACTTGTTGAACAGCAGAGCGGTGATGCAGCCCGTAACGATAATGCTGAACATGATACGCCAGTCAGCCGTGCGGGTGATGAGCAGCAGGGCAGCACCGAGAAGGATTGCCCAGACGCAGGTCTCACCAACAGAGCCCGGGATAAGGCCGTTAACCATGTCCATGAACGTTACGTCAGCCGATGAGCCTGTAGCCAGCTGCGTGAGCGGGGTTGCGCCGGAGAAACCGTCGATGAGCGTGTGACCGCCATCCCAGCCCCATGTGCTACCTGTGCGGATGAACGCCTTGTCGCCCGTCATGTGAGTCGGGTAGGCGAAGAACAGGAACGCACGGGTGATGAGCGCTACGTTGAAGATGTTGTAGCCCGTACCGCCGAACACCTCTTTGGCGAAGATAACGGCGAAAGCAGTAGCTACGGCAACCATCCACAGCGGAGTGTTGATAGGCACGATAAGCGGAATCAAGAAACCGGTAACGAGGAAGCCCTCGGCGATCTCTTCATGTTTCCACTGAGCCACGGTGAACTCGATGCCCAGACCAACGATGTAACTAACAAGAATATACGGCAGCACAGCCAGCAGACCGAAGCCGAAAGCCTTCCAGAACAGCGCGGAGGTTAAGCCGCCCATGAGTTGTCCGGTAGCCAACAGGTGCTGATAGCCGACATTGTACATGCCGAAAAGCATACACGGAACGAGTGCGAGCACT
>CACZRD010000004.1 GCA_902783545.1 uncultured Bacteroidales bacterium | reverse complement strand
CGGTACCGAGAGTAAATGTGAAAAGAGATGAGTGTCCTCAAATTTATTTGAAAGGGCGCTCATTTCTTTTTGCATTTCTATTGCAGGCACTGCAATGGGACTTACGGAGAAAGTCCCTACTCTCGCCTCCCAACCCAAGTGCCGCGACGGGACTCCCGTAGGAAGTCCCCGCGGTACCGAGAATCTATTGCAGGCACTGCAATGGGACTTACGCAGAAAGTCCCGACTCTCCCACCTCCCTCCTCATCCCCCGATAGATCTCCGTGAACATCCATCCGTAGAAGTGCTTGAAGTTCGTACTGCCTTGGGGATAGATTCTCATCATCCACGAAAAAGGCGGATTGCCCAAATGACAAACCGCCTGATTTGATGGAGAAAATATCTTGGGTGATATTCTCTCCCTCCATTCAATCATTATTATTAACCAAATTAATCTTTCAACTCCTTGGGAAGTACAGGCATTGCGCCGTTCTGTGTGCAGACGAATGCGCTGACGGCTACGGCTTTCTCGTGTGCCTCGCGAATCGACTTGCCGAGCAGGATCTGCGCAGTGAACGTGGCAGTGAACGAGTCACCTGCTCCGACGGTGTCGGCTACCTTCACCTTCGGGGTCTTGACGTAACTCTCTTCATCGGCTGTGAACACGTACGAACCGATAGCGCCGCAAGTCAGGATGAGCATCCTCAGATCGTACTTGGCAATCAGATCACGGCAGACTTGGCGTGTGAGTTCGGCATCCTCAGCAATGAGTTTGGCAGGAATACTCGGCACGCCGAGCAGCATCGTGGCTACTACGTCCAGTTCCTCGTCGTTAATCTTCAGCACGTTCGCGCGGTTCAGACTCTCGGCTATCACCTCAGCCGTGAACCAGTTCTGACGCAGGTTGATATCGAACACGCGGAGGGCATCTTTCGGCGCTGCATCCAGGAACGCCTGAATCGTCTTACGGCTCACCTCCGAGCGTTGTGCCAGCGAACCAAAACAGATAGCCTCAGCATTACGCGCCACATCCAGCATCTCGGCGGTCAGCGGGATATTGTCCCACGCTACGCCCAGACAGATATCGTACTGAGGGATTCCTTTCTCGTCAAGGGTCACTTTCACGGTGCCCGTGGGTTGTTCCACTACGGGCAGTATATGATTCAATCCAACCTTCTCAAAGGTCTCAACTATCTCCTCACCCAACTCATCGTCACCGATGGCGGAGATGGCGCAACCGTTCAGCCCGAACTGGCTTACATGGTACGCGAAGTTAGCAGGCGCGCCGCCCAGCTTACGTCCTTCCGGCAGGCAGTCAAACAGTGCCTCACCTAATCCTACTACGTATTTCATTATTTCTTGATTTTAAGGGTGTAACATGTCAAGTATAAAGCGCCGATGGTCATCACACACACAGCACCGATGGTTCCGAAGGCTTGCGAGGCGTAGCCCATAAAGAACGGGAACACCGTGCCTCCAAACAGACCCATGATCATCAGTCCGCTGACCTCGTTCTGCTTCTCCGGCTCGGCTTTCAGTGCCTCGGCAAACACGATGGAGAAGATATTCGAGTTACCAAAACCTACCAAGGCGATACCTGTATAGAGCACAGCCTGTGTCTGTCCGAAACTCATCAGTGCCATAGCTGCTACGATCATCAGTGCACTGATGGCGAAGAAGATCTTGCTCGGCACATAACGGAGGATAAACGAGCCGCTGAAGCAACCGATCGTACGGAAGATGAAGTACAGCGATGTGGCGAACGCAGCATGATGCAGCGTCCATCCCAGACGCTCCATCAACAGTTTGGGAGCGGTGGTATTCGTGCCGACATCGATGCCCACGTGGCACATGATGCCTAAGAAGCACAGCAGCACAAACGGGTGACTGAGCAGCTTGAAGCACTCAACGAAGCCCGAGCTCTTGCCATCCAGAGGCTGCTCCTCGATCTTGGTCAGGTACAGGAAGATTGTTGCCAGAACACCGATGATACCGTAGATGAGGAATATTACTCTCCAGTCCAGACCGAAGGTGGGGATAGCAGCTATAGCACCCCACGTCATGATGATCGGTGCCATAAACGAAGCAATGGCTTTCACAAACTGTCCAAAGGTCAGCGTTGAGGCAAGTTTGTCGCCGCTGATAAGGTTCGTTACCAGCGGGTTGAGCGAGGTTTGCATGATGGCATTACCTATGCCTAACAGCGAGAACGCTATGAGCATCAGCCAGTAGCCGTTGCCGAACAGCGGCAATGCGAGTGAGAGCAAGGTTACAACGAGCGAAACAAGCACCGTGTTCTTTCTGCCGATCTTGTTCATCAGCGCCGACGTGGGCACCGAGAAGATTAGGAACCAGAAGAACACCAGACTCGGGATGAAGTAGGTCTGCGCCTCAGTCAGATGGAGATCAGCCTGTACGTGGTTGCTGGCAGCGCCTACCAGGTCCACAAAGCCCATCGTAAAGAACGTGAGCATCACCGGCAAGAATGCCAAAAAGGAAGTTTTCTTTTCCATAGATATAGTGTGTATTACAAATTACAATTATAGACAGTTGCTTTGCCACCTTGTACCTTGATTTGGTTATAAGGCTTGGTAGGGAATACGAGGTTGGTCATTGCCCAATAACCATTGGCATCGAAGGCTTCAATGGAGCAGTGGTCAATAAAGAGGATGAGGCGATAGGAGTCTTGTTTGACGAAGAGCGGCGTGGTTGTGGCACCCGTGAAATCAGCGGAGAACGAGCAATCTCCGGACTCGGTGCGATCCATCGTAAAGGTATGTTTATACACGTTGAGCGTCATAACCACATTCTCACCTTTGTCGTTGGAGAGGGTGATAACACCAGTCTCCGAACCGCTCATCTCCAGTTCGATGATAGCTACATCACCGAGTTTTTTCGTTGGTTCGCCTTTAATAGCCATGCTTTCAGGAGAAGGAGTTACGCGTACGCGGTATTCGCCTGCGTCATCTATAAATAAGGATAAGTCGCGCGCGATGGTATTCTGCGAACGGAAAGCGACGGTAGGCACATTGTTAGCGTACTGCCAGTTGGACATCCAGCCGATAGCGACCACGCGGTTGTTCGGGGCATTGTGCCATGTGACGGTTGCATAGTGATCTTTACCGTAGTCAAGCCACTTGGTCTCTTCCGGCATGTCAATGCAGGTGAAGGTCTTGCCATTCCAGTTGCCAACAAAATACTGAGTTGCCGAACCGCCAAACGGTCCACCCGGGTTGATATTGAGCAGCAATACCCAATGGTCGCCTAATCGGATCAGGTCGGGGCACTCCCAAACTCCGCTATGTTCTCCGTAGTTAGCTCCGAACGAACTCTCATAAGTCCAATCGCGCAGATTGATGGAGGAGTAGAAACGTACTTCCTGTTGGCAGGCAAGTATCATCATCCAGCGATTGGTTTGCTCATCCCAAAACACTTTCGGATCGCGGAAATCTGCGATATCACCTTTCAACACCGGGTTGCCTTCATATTTAGTGAAGGTCATACCACCATCGAGGCTATAGGCGACAGACTGATGCTGACCGCATATTTCGGATTGGGTATAGATGGCCACGATTGCGTTCTCTCCGAAGCCTGCGGTATTATTGCGATCAATGACGATTGAACCGGAGAAGATTGTACCTAACGAATCCGGTGCAAGAGCAATCGGGTGTTGCTCCCAATGAATAAGATCCGTAGATGTAGCGTGCGCCCAATGCATGGGCCCCCATGTGGTACCGAACGGATTATGCTGATAATAGAGATGCCAAAGTTGCGTGGCGTCATCATAGAACATGCCGTTAGGGTCATTCATCCAGTTCTGAGCCGGAGAATGATGATAGACAGAGCGGAACGGTTCATCAGTGAGATGGTGAGCCGGTTGGTTCACACAAGCAGTTAGTACGATGACCAAGATTCCGAAGACAAAAAGTGTTGAATTTTTCATTGTATTACTCGTTGTTTTGTTTTTGACGATGCAAAATTACTGCTTTTTATGCATATATGCAAAAAAACATGTTGCAAAATATGCCACTTATGTTTCACTGCAACATTTATGGCATATTTTGCAACATTTTTACCACTAACCCCTAATCCGCTAATCCGATTACCTCTCGCTTGGTAGTTTTCCGAAGTACTCCTTATAGCACTTGGTGAAGTATCCCGGACTGGAGAAGCAGAGTTCGAGTGCTACCTGCTGGATGGTCATGTCGGTTGTTCGTAGCAGTTCGTCGGCACGTAGCAGTCGCCGCTCGCGGATGTAATCCAGCGGACCTTTGCCGGTCACGGTCTTCACGCGGCGGAAGATCTGCGTGCGGCTCATTTGCAGCGCGCTGCCGAGGTATTCGACGTTCAGGTTCGGATCGGTCAGGTGATCATCCACTATCTGCTTCATACGCTCGTTGAACGCTATATCGCGCTGACTGAGTTGAATGGTTTCCAAGGTCTGTTCCACCTCCTCCAATTGCGGTAATATTTGTTTGCGGATCTCTGTCTTTAGACGCGTCTGCATCCATAATAATATGCCTAATGCAACTACGAATAACAATCCGACCAGCACAATCACTACAATCAATACTGTTCGTTCAAATTTCATCTTTTCCCATCTCTGGTCAGCGTTCACTTGCACAATGCGCATCGTCTCAAGGTCATGTAGTCGGGCTGTATACTGCATCAGCATCGGGTGGGCAGCATCAGCGTCCACCATCATCGTTTCCAGCACCGTATCGCGTACAAACGGTTCATCGGCGAGGATATGTGCTGCTGTTTCTATCACCAGATCGCCACATGAAGGATAGGTAGCTGTACACTCAATCGTGCCATCGACAACAGCCTGCAACCCGAGCAGAATACCGTCCACGCCCATGATCCGCACGCTACCTTTGCCGTAACCCTTGCTATCCCGTACTGCCTCGGCGGCACCGATAGCCATCAGATCGTTCTGCGCTACAATGACCTCTATATGTTTGTTCGTACGCAGATACTCAAGCACCACTTTGTATGCATCCTCCTTGTACCAACTGCCCATTACCGACGCAATCTCCGGTAGCGTCTCTTGTCTTTGAGCGAAGCGGTCTATCTCCTCCATCATCCCCTCATGCCTGAGTGTGGTAGGTGTCGAGCCGGGCAGACCCGTCACTTCCAGCACATGGATCGGTTCGCGCTGTCCGGCTTGTATGCCCATAATCCACTGCGCCATCAGCTGCCCCACACGGTAATTATCTCCGCCGATGAACGATGTCCACTCGTTGCCCACGACACGGCGGTCGGCTACAATAACCGGTATGCCGGCTTTGTAGGCACGTGTCACTGCCGGACGGACGGCCTCCGCCACGTTCGGACTGACGATGAGCAGATCCACGCGTTCGCGAATGAAACTGTCGATCTGCGCGCACTGCAACGCATTGCTTCCGTAGGCGATACGCGTACTCAGTTCGATCTCCGGATGCAGCAGCAACTCGCGGCGCATCTCTTCGTTCATCTTCTGCCGCCATGCGTCGTCCAAGCACTGACTCACACCCACACGGTAATGCGGATGACGACCGGTGCAACCGAGCATACATAGCGAACATAGCAGGGAAATGATAATGGTGTTTCTCATGGGGATAGATTTTTCATCCCACAAAGATAGTAAAAATATTTCATTTATGCAACATTTCTTGCAAAAAAAAATCCCACAATCGCCAAAATTGTGAGATTTTTAACGAATTCACCGCAAAACGGCAATATTCGCCCTAACGTTTTTACAGTTTAACGTTTTAACCGTTTAACGGTTTAGAGTCGTGTACCGAGTGCGTTGAAGCGTACGTCGTCGCGGATGATGAGGACTTGACCGTTCTCAAGACGTTTGGAGGCACTTTCTCTTCTCTCCACTACGGAAAGATCGGTCGTTTTATCCGGGTCATTGATCTGCTGGCGGATGTCGGTTATCTGGACAGAGCCATTATAACAACGGATTGTCCAAGGCTTGTT
>CACZRD010000003.1 GCA_902783545.1 uncultured Bacteroidales bacterium | reverse complement strand
TGTAGTACTTTTGCATCGTGTTTTTCATGGTATTAGATTTAAGGTTAATGAAGATTGGGTTGCCGGGAGGCAATCCTTCTTTTTTTTGTTCACTACACGATGGTACAAAAACGCGCAGCTACATAGTCGGCTGCGCGTCATTTTGATGGTACTCAATCAAGCCTTCCATCGGGCTTTGGACGATTGTTGCCAGCTGCACATAGTTGTTGCGTAGCACTTTCTCCAGTATATCCTTATAATAATAAGCAATCGAACCGACGAAGCCTACAGGTACAGACGGATATTGTTTTAGTATCCGCTTCACGAACTCCTCGAAGTGGTAATAGACCAATTCGTGAATCATCACATTATCAATATGGTCGGCGCAGAACTTACTGAGCGAAGCGAGGAAACGATTCGGGAAAGGCTGACGATACACGCGGTCGATGATCTCCGCCTGCGTGAGGTTGTACTCCTTGAGGAACTGCTCTTTCAGTTCTTCCGGCAACTGGTTCTTCAGCAGATCAGCCACCAGCCGTTTGCCCAGCACAGCGCCCGAGCCCTCATCGCCGAGGATGAAACCGAGTGCCGGCACGTTCTTGACAAACTTCTCGCCGTCGTACAGACATGAGTTAGAGCCCGTGCCAAGAATACAGGCTACGCCCTCGCTATGCTGTAACAGCGCACGTGCTGCGCCCATCATGTCGGAATAGACCTCTACCTCTGCGTGGCGGAAGACTGCTTTGAGTGCCTCGCCCACCAGTGGCGATTTCTCCGGCGTGCAGCCTGCACCGTAGAAGAAGATACGGCGCACCGAACCCACCCACAGCAGTTGTCCCATCTGCGGAAGCAACTGGTCAGATACGTTCTGTCGTATCTGCTCCTGTGTGAGGAAGAACGGGTTGATACCTTCTGTCTTGAACTCCGACCTCTGTCCCGAAGCCGTAAGCAAACACCAGTGGGTCTTCGTTGACCCTGAATCTGCGATAAGAATCATATTATTTGTAATTTGTGATTTGTTACGATGTAGTCTATCAGCGTCTGCACGGCTTCCTCTTGCGGGATATTCATTCGGATGCAGGTCTTACCCTCGTAGAGGCTGACTTTCCCTCGTGCTGCTCCTACATAGCCGTAATCAGCATCCGCCATTTCGCCCGGGCCGTTGACGATGCAGCCCATCACGCCGATCTTCAAGGTGCGCAAGAACGGATACTCTTTCTCCGCCTCACGGAAAGCCGCCTTGACAGCCGCGATGGTGTCTTCCAGTCCGAAGAGTGTTCGTCCGCAACCCGGGCACGACACAAACTCCGTTTTGTAGCGCATCACGCCTGCTGCTTGCAGTATATCTTTGCTCAACCGCTCCAACTCTTCTGCAGAGAAATGCGGATTGACGAGCACCAGCGCCTTGGCATCCTCCGCCCAGAGCAAACGTCCGCACTCTGCCGCCGCGTGCAAGGCGAATAGATTCCAATTATTCACATCCGAGGCGTAATATACGGCTGTTGGCTGTTGGCCATTGGCTTTTGGCTCTTCGTTGGCTAATGGCCAATGGCTAATGGCTAATGTCCCATTATACCTCGGCGAGCGCGGGTCGGCAAAGTAATCGCGTATGGCTCGTGCCACGGGGATCTCCGCCTCGGGTGCTTCGGAGAGCGACACGCGGATGGTATCGCCTATACCGTCTGCCAGCAGCGCACCGATGCCTACGGCGGACTTGATACGTCCGTCCTCGCCCTCACCGGCTTCGGTTACGCCCAGATGGAGAGGAAAAGCCATCTGCTCCTTGTCCATCGCCTGTACAAGCAACCGCATCGTATCGACCATCACGCGGGTGTTCGAGGCTTTGATGGAGATCACTATATCCGTGAACTGCTCATCGACCGCCACCCTGAGGAACTCCATCACGCTCTCGCACATGCCTGCCGGCGTATCGCCGTAACGCGACATGATACGATCCGACAGACTGCCATGATTCACCCCCAGCCGGATAGCGGTCTTGTGCTGTTTGCAGATCGTCAGTAACGCCGTGAACCGCTCGCGCAAACGCTGTAACTCGGCTGCGTACTCCTCATCGGTGTAGTCGATATGCTTGAACTTACGCGCGGGATCAATATAATTACCCGGGTTGACGCGCACCTTCTCCACGACCTGAGCCGCAGCGTCTGCTACATCGGCCTGGAAATGCACATCCGCTACCAGCGGCAGACTGTCGCCTACAGTGGGTAACAACTGCTCGCGGATCTGCCTGAGGCTCTCCACCTCACGCATTCCTTGCGTAGTGAAGCGCAGCAGTTCAGCACCTGCCTCACGGCAACGCAAAGCCTGCGCCACACTACCCTCTATATCGTTGGTCGAAGTGTTCGCCATCGTCTGAATACGGATAGGGTAATCGCTGCCTATACAGAGCGATCCGACATGTGTTGTACTTGTCTTTCGACGAGTGTAGTTTGCAAAATCCATAAATTTATTACGTATTTCGGACAATATAGTCCGTTAAATTTGCTTTTTTCAACAAATTGTTGTACTTTTGCAGTCGCTTTGCGTTAAAGCGAGAATCAGTAGCTCAGCAGGTAGAGCACATCCCTTTTAAGGATGGGGTCCTGGGTTCGAGCCCCAGCTGGTTCACAAGGCGACGAGGACAATCCTCGTCGCTTTGTTTTTTTGTTTATACGTCAAAGAATCCCAACTGCGATATAGCGGTCAGCATCCGACCGATATACTCGTTATCCGGCTCTGTCCAGCGGAATCCGAGCCGCAGCAGCACCTGCGATGTGTAGGCGTTGTTGCGATCCACGATCTGCGTGGGCTGCCCATGGGCGATGTTCTGGTAAGCCACCATCGTCGTGAGCAACGACGCTTTCTGCGGATCTTGCGCAGCTTGCTGCATCGCGTAGCCGAAGACCTCCGGCTCAACGAATTGCATCTCTGTGCCGAGCTTGTCGAGCACTTGCAGCACATTACCTAACAAGCGCGTGTGCGTGTTGTACGGCTGGAAGACCGTACACTCCTTTGGTGTAGTAGCCAGCAGCACGATAGCGCGGGCTGTCTCGTTGATCGGCGAGAACTCCGTCGGCTGGTCGTATTGCTCGTACGGACAGCAACCAAGCATATTGAAGATCTTGATGCGTCCCATATAACTGTTCGTCGAGAAGTTCACTTGGAACTCGCCGTCGTAGCTTCGTGCCGCGAGGTTACCCACACGCATAATCTTCGCCCTGAGCCCCTTGGTGGCTACGGCATCCAGTATCAGCCTGTCAGCAAGGAACTTCGAGTGCATGTACTGGTTACCCAGATACTGCCCGAAGAAGATGTTCTGCTCGGTCAGTATCGGTGCAGGCGCATCGCTACCAACCCACACACCGCCGGTAGAGGTCGTTGACACATGCACGAGTGCCGCGCCTGTAGCCAGACAGAAGTCCACACAACGCTGTGCACCGCCGATGTTTACATCCTCGATGTCCGTGCCCTTGGAGAAGTGCTTGACGTTCGCTGCGCAGTTGAAGACGGTGTTGATTAGACCGCTATCGCTCAAAGAAGAAAGACCGCTATCGCTCAAAGACCGCTGCGCTAAAAGACTATTTACACTTTCAGTGAAATCGCTGGTCACATCGCCTTGTACGACGAAGATACGTGTGCCGAACAGCTCGTCAAAGCGGCGGGAGAAATAGTAGAACAGCAGGTTACGTACACGCCGCTCGGCATCTGCCTGACTCTTACCGCGCACGAGACAGGTGATAGTCTCGGCATCGGAGTCGATGAGTTCCTTGAGCACGTGGATACCCAGATAACCCGTTGCACCGGTGAGCAGCACGTTACCCAAAGCCTGGCGCTCGCCTTGCTTGAACGTCTCCAGGTTGTTCGCTTGCAGCAGCTCATTGATGGCGCTGTAGTCAAACTCCGTTATCTCGCGATCGATGGTCGGCGTATCTTGCTCACCTGCTCCACCCTCAACGAGCTGCGCCAAGTCGCGCGGCGTGGGGTGCGCAAACAGATCGGCGTAAGCAATGTGCTTGCCGGCTTTGTCGGCTTCGATGATCACGCGGGTCACCATCAGCGACGTACCGCCCAGCTCGAAGAAGTTATCCGTTGCGCCAACCTTATCCAACAGGAGCACGCCGGCGAAGATGTCCGCAAAGAGTTTCTCCGTGTCGTTGGCAGGTGCTACGTAGTCATGATCATCCGCCTGGATCTTCGGCGCAGGCAGGGCACGTTTGTTGACTTTCTGGTTCTGGTTGAGCGGAATAGCATCGATCTGCATCGTGGCAGCGGGAACCATATACGGCGGTTTGCGCTCACGGATGAACGCATTCAGCGCCTGTACGTCAACCGGCTTGTCGCTGACTACGTAGGCTGCTATATACTTACCTCCGTTCGGGTAGTCAAACGCCTGTACGGTTGCATCCTTGATGCCCTCGAACTGACGAATGACCGTCTCTACCTCCTTGAGCTCGATGCGGAATCCGCGGATCTTCACCTGTCCGTCACGACGACCGACGAACTGGATATTTCCGTCCGGCAGATAACGTACGATATCGCCCGTGCGGTAGCAACGTCTGCCGTCCCATGTGACAAAGGTCTCGGCGGTCTTCTCCGGCAGGTTGAGGTAACCACGGCTGACTTGCGGGCCACTGACCCACAGCTCGCCCGTTGCGCCCAGAGGCAGACGCTGACCGTTGGTGTCCATGATGAACAACTGCAGGTTATCCAGCGGTTTGCCGATAGGTATATGCTGCTCGTACTCGCGCACCAGATAGGTCGTGGTGAAGATCGTACACTCCGTCGGTCCGTAACCGTTGTGCATCTTGTAGTTCGTCGGCGGATTGAGTGCAGAGAGCGCCTCGCCACCTACCGACAGGTGCTTGAGTGAATGACACTCGACGTTCGTTGCGAACTGGTAACCGATCTGCGTGGTCATAAACGCGTGGGTGACGCCTTCGCTATCGAAGTACCGTCCGAGTTCCGGCAGATTCAATCGCAGGTCTTCGGGAACGATATACACCGCAGCGCCGGAGGTCAATGCCGGATAGAGATCCATCATGCATGCATCAAAACCAAACGATGCGTACGCAGCCACCTTGTCACCTTCATGCAGGTCGTAGTAACGCTTGTACCAGTGGCAGAACGCCACGAGGTTGCCGTGCTCGAGCATCACACCTTTCGGCACGCCCGTCGAGCCGGATGTGTAGAGCAAAATGAACAAGTCTGACGGATTCTTTTCGATATTTCGATTTGTCGATATATCGATATTTCGATTACTCGACAGCTCTTCAAACTCTTTCTCCGTAAGCAGCATGCAACTGTTGGCGTCTTGCTGCATGTAGCTCAGTCGCTCCTCGGGATAACTCGGGTCGAGCGGCAGGTACGCGCAGCCTGTCTTGAGCACTGCCAACGCACCCAGCACCATCCATTCGCTGCGCTCCACCTTGATGGCTATGACATTCGTCGTAGGCTTCAAGCCTGCGGCGATGCGATCGGATATCTCATCCACCTCACGGTACGTGAAGCGCTTGTAGCGATAGACGAGTGCAAGGGCATCCGGCGTCTTCTGCACCTGTGCCTTGAACAGCGAGAGGATCGTTTGCGTGTTATCGTAGTCAACAGCCGTCTCGTTGAAGCTGTTGAGGAGTTTCGCCTGGTTCTCATCCATGAGCGAAACCTTCCTTAGTGCTGCCTTGGCGTCCGCAGCAAAGCCACGGATAGCGTTGGCAACGGACTGAGCGAGCGACTGCATCAGTTCGCGGCTGTAACGGCCGTTGTCGTACTCGATAGCCACGCTCGGCTTGCCGTCCACCTCCACGATATAGAACGCAATCTTGAACTTCGGCACGTTGAGTTCCATGTTCTCGGTCTCGATCGTCTGATCGCCGACCTTGTACTCGCTGAGTACGCCAAGTTGGTAAGCGAACATAATCTCCGCCGTGAGGTCGTAGTCTGCGGCGATCTGCGCAAACGGATAATTCTCGTGAGCGAGGGTCTGTTCGAACTTCGCGCCTGTCTCGCGGATGAAGTCCTGTACGGTCTGATCACCAATCTTGGTGCTCAGCGCGAGGGTGTTGACCATCATTCCCATGGTGTTCGCCATCTTCAGGTTACTGCGGCCGTTGGAGATCGTGGTGATGCACAGCTCGTCAGCATTCGCGAAGCGGGCGAGGGTATAGAACACCGCTGCCAGCGTCACACCTGCCGGTGTTACTTCTGCGCCTTGTGCCAGACGTTCGGCAGCAGGCAGATCGATAGGCGCATATACCTGCCCTATCTCGCCGTCCTTGGGATTGGTAATGTCGGCAGCAAGCTCCGTCACGCCTTCTACTTCTGCCAATTGCGAGTGGAAGAACTCTTTCGCAGCAGCGTACTCCTCGCCGGTCACAGCGGCTTGTTCGTCTG
Source organism: uncultured Bacteroidales bacterium (assembly GCA_902783545.1). Lineage (GTDB taxonomy): Bacteria > Bacteroidota > Bacteroidia > Bacteroidales > Paludibacteraceae > Colicola. The sequence continues at coordinate 6,245 of CACZRD010000003.1, read as the reverse complement.
CCACAAACTGCGCGTACGAGCACATCTCGCGGTCTATCGTCTCGCCGTTAAGCAGCGCACACAGTTCGTTAAAGAACACGTCGTACGACGCACCGTCGCAAACGAGGTGATGTACGTCGCAATACAGATACAAAGCCTGCTCCGTACGCACGATGCTGAACCGGCACAAGAGGTCTTTGCTCAGGTTGAACGGCCGCACGAACTCTGCACGGTAGGCATCGAGTTCCGACTCATTCAACTTTAAACTTTCAACTTTCAACTCCTGACTCTCAATTATCTGCTCCACGCCGGTGTCGTTCGTGCGGAAGTGTACAAACAGCTCGGGATGGTTGCTCGCGACCTGTAGCACAGCGGCACGGAGTTGCTCGTCGCTGATAGTCAGCGGCAGACGCGCACGCATAGGAATATTATATAGCGTGGATGTCGGGTTCTTCATGCATTCGAAGTACACACCGGTCTGGGCGTGGCTGAGCGGATAAGGAGCCAAATCATTTACCATTTGGTCATTTACCATCTGGTCATTTATTGGTTCATTTCCGCCATTTAGCCATTTAGCCAGTATCTCATTCTCGATAGCTTGGATGCTTGCGCCCTTGATGAGCATCTTGGCATCGAGTTGCACGCCGAAGCGCTTATATACCTGCGTAGCGAGTTTGATGGCAGAGATCGAACTGAGCCCTACGTATCTGAGGTCAGTCGTGATGCCGAAGTCGCGGTTGTTGACTATACCGGCTACGATATCCGCCAACTGCTCTTCGAGCACGTTCATCGGTGCGGCTTCCTTGGCAACCTCGTCCGTCTGGGCTTTGGGTTCGGGCAGCGCACGTTTGTTGACTTTCTGGTTCTGGTTGAGCGGGATTGCATCAATCTGCATCGTCACGGCGGGCACCATATACGGCGGTTTCTGATCCATGATGAACGCGTTGAGCGCCTGGATATCAATCTTCTGGTCGCTGACTATATACGCCGCGATGAACTTGCCGCCACTCGGGTAGTCGAACGCCTGTACCGTGGCATCCTTGACGCCCTCAAACTGACGGATGACAGCCTCTACTTCCTTCAGCTCGATACGGAATCCGCGGATCTTAACCTGTCCGTCTTTGCGTCCGACGAACTCTATCTCGCCGTCATAGCGGTAGCGAACGATGTCGCCCGTGCGATAGACACGCTTGCCGTCCCACTGCACGAACGCCTCGGCGGTCTTCTGCGGCTGATTCAGATAGCCCAAACCTACCTGCGGGCCGGCGATGAGCAGTTCGCCTGCGGCGCCCCACGGCACACGTTTGCCATACTTGTTGACGATAAACAGTTGCACCGTATCGTTCGGGTGTCCGATAGGGATATTCGGCTCGTTTTTCTCCACCCAATAACTGCTGACATATACGGTGGCTTCCGTCGGTCCGTAGCCGTTCTGCAGCCTGTATGTCGGCGGCTCCAATGACATGAGTTTCTCTCCGCCGGTGCCCAAGAACTGCAAGCACGGGATATCCGGATAGTTCTGCACCAGTTGGGTTGCCACCTGTGTGGTCATGAACGTGTGCGTGATACCTTCCTTCAGGATATACTCGTGAATGGCTTCAAGGTCAAAACGTATATCGTCGCCGATGACATACATCGCTGCACCGGCTGTCAGGCAGCCCCAGAGATCGTGCATGAAGGCATCGAAGCCGTAACCTGCGTACGTTGCGTAACGGCTCTCGGGTGTCAGACCGATATGTTTTGCATGGAACTTGCAGAACGTGAGGATGTTCTTTTCGCTGAGCATCACGCCCTTCGGTGTGCCTGTTGTGCCGGAGGTGTAGAGTAAGATAAACGCCTCCCCACCCTCGTATTGCGCGGCGTCAGCACGCATAAAGTCCAGTCGCTCGGCGGGATACGAACTGTCCAGCGGCATCGCTGTATAGCCTGCTTTGGCTATCGCGAGCGGCACGATGATCATCTGTTCATTGCGCGGCACGGAGTAACCGATCACGTGCTCGCCGCAGCGCTGGGTGTATTGCGGGTCGAGGGTGTCGGAGAGTTTGTCCACCTCGGCGTAGGTCAGTCGTCTGTCGCCTGCCACCACGCAGATAGCGTCCGGCTGCTCGGCTACGTGCTTCTTGAAGATAGCTACCAGACTGCCCTCAGCGGCTTGCGGGTTTTCGGGATTGCGCTCGTCCAGCCATTGCAGTTGCTTATCGGAGCAGTACGCTATCTCGCTGACCTTGTCGGCAGTGAGCATCGAGCGCACGATCATCGTGTAGGCCTCTGCGAGTTCACTGAGGAACGCCTCGCTGTAGTCCGCGGTGCTGTAACTGAGTTTGAGGGAGTATTGTCCACCGACCTCAAACAGCTCGGCGCAGAGTTTCCATCCGGGGGTCGGCTTACGCATATCAGTGTACGGCACGAGGGTCTCACCCAGGTGCAGACCGCGTTTGTCTGCCAGCACGGAGCCCTGATAGACGAACATCACCTGGTTGTTCAGTCCCAGGTCGCGCACGGCGTCTTGGTAGGCGTAGTATTGGTAACGTTGCGTGAGTTGCAGCTGCTCGTCCATCTTGGTGAGCATATCGGCTATCGGGGTTTCGGCAGTCGTCTGCATGAACACCGGCAGGGTGTGCACCATCATCGTGATCGATCCTAAGGTACGACGGTCACTACGTCCCCAGAACGCTGTGCAGTACGAGGCTTTCTCTTCGGCGCTGTAGGTAGCCAGCAACTGCGCAAACGCCGTCTGCATGATCACGCTTTCTTTTGTGCTGAAACGCTTCTCAATGGCTTGCACATCGTCCTTGGTGAATCCCAATGCAAAGTGCTGATAGCGGCTCTCTGAGATTTGTGATTGGTTATTTGTGATTTGTGATTGAACCGCCTCGGGTATCGGCAGCGAGTCGGTGTCAGCGGCGTCGCAGAATGTCTTGGCGTACCAGTCGCGTGCTTCGCCCATCAGCGTCTCGTCGGCACGTTGCTCGGCTTCGGCGATGGCGATAGCCGCACCGTCCATCATCTCGCCGGCAGGCTTCTTGCCGTTGTACAGACGCTCGATGTCACGCAGCAGCAAGGTCACCGAGAAACCGTCCGCCAGCACGTGATGCAGGTCGATGTAGAGGTAATTGACAGTTGATAGTTGACAATTGATAATTTTATAGATCTCTGCACGATAGAGCTTATCGGCGCGGATATCCATGGTCTTGGCGAAGCCCTGCTGAACAGCAGCCCACTCTTCCTCTGTCACTTCACGCAGAGGCACACTAAACGTACCTTCTCCGCTCTCTATCTCCGGCACGCCTTCGTCATTAACGATGACATGGCTGCCCAGGTACGGATGCGCCTGTAGTGCGTCCTGTACGGCTTGCTGCAGTCGTGCGAGGTCAGCATCCTCGGGCAGGGCGAAGAGCACGGGGTTCTGGTAATTATACTCGTCTGAAACAGACGTCTCGCAGGCATAATACACACCTGACTGCGCTTGACTTAACGGACTTTTCATGGTAATAATCTGTTTAATCTGTTAAATCTGTGGGAGATTTACTCTATCTCAAAGATATTCTTAAACCCGCTCATTCGGAAGATGTCGGCGACATCCTCATTGAGGTTGATGATGCGGATCTTACCGCCTTTGGCTTCGCTCTCACGCTTGAGTTGCATGAAGAACCGCAGACCGGCAGATGAGATATACTCCATCTCGCTGCAATCGATGACGAGCGACTTGTCGGCAATGTTAATCACCTGCTGCAGATCGTCAGCCTGTTCGGTAGTGGCGATGGTATCCAGTTCGCCGATGAGTTGAACGGTCATCTCCTGTCCGTTCGGTTGAATGTTTACTTGCATATTATATGTTTTTTATTATTGTCAATTCGTTCGTTGCATTCACGCGGCGATAGTATATATCGTCGGCAATCTGCCTAACCAGAGCTATACCCAAGCCGCCTATCTGCCGCTCGGCTGTGACGGCGTCAGTATCGACCTCGGCTTGCTTTGTCGGGTCAAACATCCCGCCATTGTCCCTGAGCGTCACCGTTAAACTTTCAACTTTCAGCTTTCCACTTTCAACTTCTATTTCCATCCAATCCGCCTCGGAGTAGTTGACGATGTTCACCACGACCTCTTCTATCGCCACTTCGAGTTTCTTCAGCGCGCGCGCCTGCATGCCTGCGCACAATCCGTAGTTATGCAGAGCGGCACGCATCTGAGGCCAATGTTCGATCTTACTCTCCACCCGCAGCATCAGCGGCTCGACAGGAGTCGTCTTGCGGATTGTCATGAGCGTGATGTCGTCCGTAGGTTCCGAGGAGCCGATGAACGTCTTCACCTCGCCAAGCAGGTCTTCCACTAATCCGTTCACCGTTAATTCGATCCACCGCTTCATCCCTAACATCTCTCGTGCGCTGTTGCGTGCTTCGGTCACGCCGTCGGTATAGAGCACCAGGGTCTCGCCTTCACCGAGCATCGTACCTTGCTCCACGAACCGGAATGTGCCATTGTATCCTAACGGTATATTCGGCTCAATCGGCAGGCTTTCAACTTTCAACTTTAAACTTTCAACTATCAATGGCTGACAATGCCCTGCATTGCAGTAGCTGAGCTGTCCTGTCGGTATATGCAGTCTGCCGATGAACGCCGTGACGAACGTCAGCGACGGGTTGTTCTCACTGAGCACAGCGTTCATCTCCTCCATGATCTCTCGTGGCGAGGATGCATGGACTCTCGCTGCGCGGAACAGGTTCACCGCCGCACTCATGAACATCGCCGCCGGCACTCCCTTACCGCTCACATCGCCGATGATGAACCACAGGTCGTCTTTCTCGCGGTGGAAGTCGTACAGGTCGCCACCCACCTCGCGCATCGGCAGCAGATCCGCTTCCAGTTGTACATCCTCCTTCATTCCTTCACTCCTTAACTCCTTCACTCCTTTCCTCGGCAACATCCCCATCTGGATGTCGTGGGCGATCTGCAACTCTTTCTCAATCACCTTGTTCGCCATCTCCATTCGCGCGTAGGCATCATGCTCCTTGCGGATATGATACAATAGCAGACCGATGATCAGGATACCTGACAGTAACACTGTGAGCGTGATCAGGCTGATGCCGGCTATTCCGTTGCGTATATGGCATTTAGGCACACAGATCACCAGACGCATATCCGTCGGCGACAGCACCTTCTCGAACATGATCATGTCGTATTGCTTGGTCGTGTCCCCGCTGCCGACGATCAGCGTGCCGTCCGAGCTGAACAACTGACAGATAGCATCGTCGTACGGCTTGATGTCTTCCAACAGCTGCTCCGTCCAGACCAAGGTGTAATCCGCTCCGGCTACACCTACCAGCTTACCCTCACTGTCGAACACCTTCTGCGCATACGTGAACACCGGGTCGGCATGTGTTCCGTCATTATATGGCAGGCTCCAATACCCTTCGTCATCATCGCATTTCAGCGCGCCGATGTACCAGTCGCGCTCCGGGTAAGGGATCGTACCCTTGGCATCGTACGTGATGACCGAATCTTTGTTCACCCGGAAAGCCGTCGGACAGCTCCATTGCCCGGGGGTTGGCGAACACTCGGGAAGGAACGTGACATAGCAGCTATACAGATCCGGAAAGTTCCATAGCACCGTCTCCAGCAACGCATATATCTCATCGTTGCCGTCATCAAACTCCGGGAAGTAATACGTGATCTCATCCGTGGCTTCGTGTATGCCGTACATCTCGAAGATGAAGTCTTTCTGCGCGAGCTCCATCTTATACTCCATCTGCTGCATCAGATTGGCTTTCTCGCGGCTGTACGACACGAAGAACTGCACCGTCATTGCGATGACGAGAAACACCGCTCCCGCTATCGGAAGGATCTTCCGCCTCCTATTGGTTTTTGCGTCTGTCATGCATTAGTCACTATAAGTCGGCACAAAGATACAAAAAAAATCCCACATTTGCAAACATTTTGGCAAAAATGTGAGATTTTTTTCTACTAACGGCTAATGGCTAAGAGCCAATGGCCTGTTTACAGCCTCTTTGAGGCGTCGTAACTTTCAATCGTTTTCGATTGAATGAGTACGGTCGTGTCGCCTCGTTGTACGTACTGGCTGCTGGTCGTTACCGTGCGTGTCACGTTGCAGCCCGTGAGGGTTGTCGTCAGCAGGGCGGCTCCCGCCGCCACTGCCACAATTACCATAATCTTTTTCATACCTGATTGCTGATGTCTTGAAAATAAACCTACATAAACCCCTCGGTTGTCTGTTGTCCTATCGGACTGGTGCTGTAGTCGTCTGGTCG
>CACZRD010000002.1 GCA_902783545.1 uncultured Bacteroidales bacterium | reverse complement strand
TGTAGTACTTTTGCATCGTGTTTTTCATGGTATTAGATTTAAGGTTAATGAAGATTGGGTTGCCGGGAGGCAATCCTTCTTTTTTTTTATTCACTGCGTTCATGTTAGTGAGCCTGTGGCTGTTTATGAGTAAATGTTGGTGAGTGAATGTTAACACAAAGTCACCAGCACGAAGTAATAAACACGCAGTTACCAACACGCAGTAAAAAAAATCCCACAAAAATTTGCAAATGTGGGATTTTTTTCGTATCTTTGCGGCGAAATACAAAAAAGATTAACTACTATGGCGAATATTTTGGCGATAGTGGGTCGTCCCAATGTGGGGAAATCGACTCTGTTCAACAGACTGACAGGCACGCGTCGTGCCATTGTTAACGACACTGCAGGCACTACCCGCGACCGGCAATACGGCAAGGCGGAGTGGTGCGGCAAAGAGTTCAGCGTGATCGATACCGGCGGCTGGGTGGTGAACTCCGACGATACGTTCGAGAGTGAGATCAACCGTCAGGTGGATCTGGCCATCAAGGAGGCGGACGTCGTGCTGTTGGTGGTGGATGTCAACGAAGGCGTCACACAGTTTGACCAGGAGGTGGCGCACCTGCTGCGTCAGGCAGGTAAGCCTACAGTGCTGGCTGTGAATAAGATAGACACGTTTGAGAACCAGTACGGCGCACCGGAGTTCTACAAGTTAGGCTTAGGCGAACCGTTCATCCTGTCGGCAGAGAACGGTCTGGGCTCGGGTGATCTGCTCGACGAGATCTGTTCGCGCTTCAAGAGCGACACGGGTGACGAGGAGGTGGAAGACCTGCCGCGTTTTGCTATTGTGGGCAGACCGAACGCCGGCAAGTCGAGCATCCTGAACGCGTTCATCGGCGAGGAGCGGACGATCGTGACGGATATCCCGGGCACGACGCGTGACAGTATCTATACGAAGTATAACAAGTTCGGCAAGGAGTTTTACCTTGTTGATACTGCCGGCATCCGCAAGAAGGCGAAGGTGACGGAAGACCTGGAGTACTACAGCGTGGTGCGTTCGATCCGTGCGATAGAGAACAGCGACGTGTGTATCCTGATGCTCGATGCCACGCGAGGCATTGAGGCGCAGGACCTGAACATCTTTGCGCTGATACAGAAGAACAAGAAAGGCTTGGTGGTGTGCGTGAACAAATGGGACTTGGTGGAGAGCAAGACGAATGCTGACATCAAGGGCTACGAGAATGCTATCCGCGAGCGTCTGGCGCCGTTTACCGACTTCCCGATCATCTTCACGTCGGCGGTAACCAAGCAGCGTATCTTCAAGGTGATGGAGACAGCGCTGCACGTGTATGAGAACAAGAACCGCAAAGTGCCTACAGCCAAGCTCAACGAGAACTTCCTGCCGCTGATAGAGAACTACCCGCCGCCCGCAACGAAAGGCAAGTATATCAAGATCAAGTACTGCACGCAGCTGCCGAACACGCAGATTCCGACGTTCGTGTTCTTTGCTAACCTGCCGCAGTACGTCAAAGAGCCGTATAGAAGGTTCCTTGAGAACAAACTCCGTGAATGGTGGGACTTCAACGGAACACCGGTGCAGATCTTCATACGTGCCAAGTAGATTTGCAAAGCAAATGTGCCGAAGTTTGGAAAAGATATACAAAATTTGCGAAAGACTTGCAAATGTCAAAAAATATCACTATCTTTGTAGGCTTTTTGTGTGACAAGCCTTGAAGATAGTAGGAATTACATATTACGACGGCGAGGAGAACATTGTTCTCAAGAGCGACAGTTCGCTGCTGGTGAAGCGCAAGCCGTTGTTTATGCCGGAGTCGGTACATGAGTTGCAGGCATTGCCCTGCATCGTGTTGCGTGTGTCGCGGTTGGGGAAGTGTATTGCTCCGCGTTTTGCATCGCGGTACTACGATGCCGTTGCGCCCGGGCTGGACTTCTTTGCGGCAGACAAGTTGCGCGAAGCCAAAGCCGCAGGCAAGCCGTGGACGCAGGCTATTGCGTTTGAGAACTCGCTGGCTGTAGGAGAGTGGGAAGAAATAGACCGCTGCGCTGAAAGAGAAAAGACCGCTGCGCTAAAAGAAGAAAGCCTGATTACCAGCCAATGGATAATCGAGCGCGATGGAGAGCAAACAGAGTTGATGAAGTGGGAGATGGGCGGTCAGCAAGATGTGCTGGATGACGCTATAGCCCGCGCGAGCGAGTTGCTGACGATCCGTCAGGGCGACATGATATATGTGGCGATCGGTGTGCAGCCTTGGCAACTGCAATCGAACGACCTGATCCGCTGTGCGGACGGCGAGAAAGAACAGTTATACTGTAAGATCAAATGAAAAGACTGACATGCATATTGGTATTGGTGATGTTTGCTGCGGCAAGCCTCATGGCGCATACCTACACCGCGAACTCCGTGCTTAAGAGCGGCAAGTGGGTGAAGATCCGTGTGAGTGAGACCGGTGTGCATTGTCTGACATACGAAGATCTCGAGGGCGCGGGGCTGAATCCTGCCAACGTACGTATCTATGGTTACGGCGGCGCACCGCTGAATCAGGATTTCAGCCTTGAGCGATACGATGATCTGCCCGCTGTAGCTTTCTATATGAACAAAGGCGCGGACGGCGTGTTCAATGCCGGCGATTATATTCTGTTCTATGCGCAGGGCGTGGATCGTTGGGACTACACCGGCGGGCATTTTGTTCACACACGCAATACGTACAGCCGTTACGGATACTATTTCCTGACGGACAACGCGGGTGAGCAGCGCCTCATCCCTACGGCAACCGCGCTGACTTCGGCCGCTTACACAGCTGATACCTATACTGCGTACCGCGTGCACGATCTTGATTCCGTGAACCTTGTTGATGTATCGGGCAAAGCTGGCGGCGGACGCGAGTTCTACGGCGAGCAGCTGAGCAGTAACCGCAGAAGTCTGACCGTAACGCTGCCGTTCAGTACTATCGTGTCCGGCACAGAGCTGGACATCCGCTGCCGCGTGGCGGGCGCATCGCGCGAAGCCTCGACATTCACGATGACTGTCGGTTCGCAGTCATACAGTTGCACCACAGAGGGGATCGCGGCGACCGACTTCTATACCAAAGCCACGACCAACGAACTGGACAACCGCTCCCGCGTGGCTGACCGCTTTACGTTGCCCGCGAGCGGTACAGGTAATCAGTCGCTCAAGCTGACGTTTGCCAACTCCATGGCAGGCAGCAGAGGATACCTGAACTTCGTGGAGATGGCTGCAACATGCCGCATGACGATGAGCGGGCAAGAGATGGTGATGACCAACACCGAGCATATCGGCGAAGCCGGTAACACACGTTATACACTCGGCGGTGCGACAAGCGACATCGAGCTGTGGGACATCACCGATCCGGCATCCGTCACCCGGATCCCCGCGACGCTCAGTAACGGAGCACTCACATTCATAGGATACAACAGCACCCGTCAGACGATCCTGGCTGTCAAACCCGGCACATCGTCCGGCTGGCGCAAACCGACCATAGTAGGGCAGGTGGCAAACCAGAATCTACACGCACTCAGTAACATCGACCTGGTGATCATCGCACCGGCGGCATTCGTGTCAGCAGCGCGTGTCGTTGCGCAGGCGCATGAGCAGTACGATGCCATCACGACGGCAGTAGTTACCGATGAGCAGGTGTATAACGAGTTCTCGTCCGGCACGCCCGATGCCACGGCTTACCGCTGGATTATGAAGATGCTGTACGACCGTGCCGCCAACGAGGCACAACGACCGAAATACCTGCTGTTATACGGCGACGGTTCGTATGACAACCGCCAGCTCATGCCCACCTCAGCGCCGAACATACTACTCACCTACCAGGCTGTGAACAGCGAGGTCGAGACCAAGGCGTACGCCACGGATGATTACTTCGGGTTCCTTGGTGACACCGAAGGTTCATCGGACACACTGGGACGCATGGCTATCGGCGTAGGCCGACTGCCGGTGCGTGATGCCGCGACGGCTATGAATGTGGCGCAGAAGATCGTAGCATATATGGAGAACAAGAACCCGGGTAAGTGGCGTCAGCAACTGGTGTTTGCCGCGGATGACGGTGACGGTAATCTCCATACGGACATCACGGACGACGCTGCAGAGCGCGTGCGCCTGCGCAACCAAGCGTTTGTGGTGAACAAGGTGTATATTGATGCCTACCCGCAGGAGGTGAGTGCTTCGGGCGAGAGTTCGCCGCAGGCGAAGAACCGCTTCAGTAATCTGCTCAACGATGGCGTGCTGTTCTTCGACTATTCGGGACACGGAGGGTATAACAACATCTCCAGCGAGAATCTGCTGACTATGCATGAGTGTCGGACGATGACAAATACCAACCACGGCTTCTGGATGCTGGCTACCTGCGGTTTCGCACATTTCGATGCCGCCGAGCAGAGCGCAAGCGAGGAGGCGGTGATCAATCCGATAGGCGGTGCGATAGGCGTGATGTCGGCGTGCCGCACGGTCTATGCCGGCGAGAACAGACGAATCAACAACTACCTGTGCGATACGCTGTTTGCTCATCCGAACGAGTTCAACTACCGAATGACTATCGGCGAGGCGTGTCGTCTGGCAAAGAACAAGACCGGCTCGGGAGAGAACAAACTGGCGTATGTCCTGCTGGGCGACCCTGCTATCCGTCTGCATTATCCGACGGACTACCGCGTGCGCACTGAGCAAGCATCCGACACGCTGAATGCATTGACCCTGCACACCTTCACGGGTTGGGTGGAAGCCGAGAACGGCGACACGGCACGTGAATTCAACGGCATGGTGGACATCACCCTGATGGATAAGATGCAACGCATCACAACGCTCGACAACGACGTGTCTGATCCCGCAAAGAAGAAGCCCTGGACATACAACGATTACCCGAATACCTTATACAAAGGGCGTGCGCGCGTGAAGAACGGACATTTCGATTACACGTTCATGGTGCCCAAGGATATCCGTTACAACTTCGGCAACGGGCGTATGACCTACTATGCCTTGGATAGCATCAACGGTGAGGGAGTAGGACATTACGAGGATTTTGTGATTGGCGGCTCGGCAGCTGTACTGATAGAGGATACGGTAGGGCCTGATGTGGATATCTATCTCAATACGAGGAGCTTCCGCAACGGTGACAAGACGACCGAGAATCCGCACTTCTTCGCCGAGATATACGACGAGCATGGTATCAACACCGTCGGTTCGGGTATAGGTCATGACCTGATGCTGATGATCGACAACGATCCGAAGCTGATGTTCGTGCTCAACGACTATTACGAATCGTCAGGCTCCTATCAGTCGGGAAATGTCAGTTACCGTCTGACGAACATGAGCGAGGGTAAGCACGAACTGACGTTCCGTGCATGGGATCTGTTCAACAACAGTACCTCCCGTTCGTTGAACTTCGAGGTCGTCAAAGGGCTGGAGCCAACGATGTACTCGATCATCGCTTATCCTAACCCGCTGCGCGTGAGCGAGACAATGCATTTCCAGGTGGATTACGACCAACCGGACGAACTGATGCAGGTGGATGTATATGTCTATTCGCCGCAAGGAAACCTCGTATATCACACCTCGCGTCAGGGTACAGAGCAGTATTCGTTCGCAGTGGATGATACGTATCTCACGCCCGGCGTGTATATGTTCCGCGTGACGTTCACCACGACAGTCGGTGCCACAACCGGCAAAGCCGGAAAACTCGTTGTGATAGAGAACTAAATGACAAAATAGTAAATGATTAAATGGTAAATGAATTTGCCTATGAAGCAACTCTAATGAAATCTTTTAATTCGAGAATTAATAACAAACAACCAATAAAATGAAAAAATCTTTTTTTGTTATCGTAGCAAGCTTGTTGGCAGTTATGCCGGCAGTTGCACAAGTCAGTGCTACTGACGATTACACCAACCCTATTATCACGGGTCAACCTTCACTGAGTATTACTCCTGATGCACGCGGTGCAGCTATGGGTGACGCCGGCGTGGCTACCAACCCCGACATGAACTCCCAGTACTGGAACCCTGCCAAGTACGCATTTATGGATATGCGCGGCGGTATCAACGCATCGTACACCCCGTGGTTGCGCAAGCTCGGCGTGACGGATATCGATCTGGCATATATCTCCGGTTTCTATAAGTGGGACGACGTACAGGCTGTGGCTATGAGTATGACCTACTTCTCCATGGGTGAGGTGTCGATGACCGACCAGGAAGCCCGTCTGCTTGGCGAGGCTCATCCGCACGAGTTCTCGATTGACGCATCGTACTCGCGTAAACTGCATGAGTACGTATCTATGGGTGTGGCTTTGCGTATGATCTACTCCGACCTGACCAACGGTATGAAGGCCTCTACCGACAACAATGCCGAGATCTACCACCCGGCAGTGACGGCTGCAGCGGATATCGCTGTTTATTACAAGCAACCGATCACCTTGCCTATGGGTGAGAGCTATATCAGTGCAGGTCTGAACCTGCAGAATCTTGGCGGCAAGCTCTCGTACAACGATCGTACGCAGAACTTCATCCCTGCGACCTTGCGTTTGGGTGCTGCTTACGAGTTGCCGTTTGACGACTACAACCGTCTGCAGATGACCGTTGAAGCACGCAAACTGATGGTACCGTCGAAGAAGTCGAAGTTCGCTCCGAACTTCAATCCCGATGATCCTACGAACTCCACCACCAACCAGTATTCCACCGAGGAATACTCGGCATTGACATCTGTCAAGGGTATCTTCCAATCGTTCGCTGACGCACCGCTTGGCGCAGGCGAGGAGTTCAAGGAAGTAGGCTGGGGTATCGGTGCAGAGTACTCCTACAACCGCCAGTTCTTTGCTCGTCTTGGTTACTCACATGAGGACTTCATCAAGGGTAACCGTCGTCTGGTGCAGGTCGGTGCAGGTTTCCACCTGTCGATCTTCATGCTCGACTTTGCTTACACGATTGCTACCGCTCCGACTAACCCGCTGGATCAGACCATGCGTTTCACGCTCGGCTTTGACCTCGCAGGTATCAAGGATCTCGTAAACAACAAGAAATAATAGCCAATGGCTGACGGCCAATAGCCAATGTTATGAGAATAGGCTTTGGATATGACGTTCACGCTTTTGCCCCTAACCGCGAGTTGTGGTTAGGCGGCATCAGCGTACCGTACGAACTCGGCTTAGACGGTCACTCCGATGCCGACGTGCTCATTCATGCGCTATGCGATGCTATCCTCGGTGCTGCAGCTATGCGGGATATAGGTTACCATTTCCCCGACACGAAGGGCAATGAGTACGAAGGTATAGACTCGAAGATCCTGCTTCGGCGGGTGATGGCTATGGTGCGTGAGGAAGGCTACGAACTCGGTAACTGCGACTGCACGATCTGTGCGCAAGCGCCCAAACTGCTACCGTTCATCCCGGATATGCAACGCACGCTCGCCGAGGTGATGGACGTTAATATCAATCAGGTCAATGTCAAAGCTACGACCACCGAGCATCTCGGCTTCGTCGGACGCAAGGAAGGCATAGCCGCCTACGCTGTCGCTCTGTTAGAATGAGTTACCGTTCACTAATCATATGGACGCTGTTCTTGCTGCTATGCTGGACAATGCGAGCACAGGAATCGGGGTCCCCACAAGCATCGCGCAGTGGGGTGACAGAATCGGGGTCCCCACAAGCATCGCGCAGTGGGGGGACAGACATGAAGATTCGAGCCAACGGCTCGATTCTTCCCAGGGACTATCTGTATCTGGTGGGCGGTGACCTGAACGTGGAGCAACACGGCGAGACAACACGTTTCGTGCTCGCGGATAGCACGTATATCGACCTATACTACTATGAGCCGGGGGATTCGGTGCTGCTCATTCGCAGTCAGTGCGCACCGCTGTGCAGCTCGTTTGCACGCGTCTATGATGAGGACTGGAATATCCTGCGCACGATTCCCACGCCGCGCGATATGATTCTGCCCGAGGCTTACGTGCTGAACGGACAACTGCTCTGGCGCGAGAACTTCCGTGAAGACGAGTCTCCGAAATAAAACAGCCAATGGCTAATGGCTAAAAGCTAATGGTTTACCCAATCTATCTCATAGGTTACATGGGCGCCGGCAAGACTACCGTCGGACGTATATTGGCTGACCGGTTAGGTTGGCATTTCGTCGATCTGGATGAGGCGTTTCATGAGATCCACGGGCTCTCGCCGGCGGATTATATCCGTACATATGGGGTAGAGGCGTTTCGCCGCAAGGAGAAATATGTGCTCGAGGACCTCGCCGAGTTGCCGATAGAGAAAGTCGTATATGCCACCGGTGGCGGTTATCCCTGCTGGGAGGATAATATGGAGTGCCTGAAGGAACTCGGCACATCGTTCTACCTGCGCTGGCAGCCGCATCACCTCGCCCAGCGGCTCGCACTCACCGATCTGAGTGAACGACCGCTGCTGCACGGCAAGAATGCCGAGGAGATATTAGACGTGATAATGCCGCAACTCGAAGCACGCGCGCCGTTCTACGAGCAAGCCGACTATATCCTCGATGCGCCGATAAGCAACGACACGCTCGATGGCTCAGAGGATGAACTGCTGGCAGAGATGCTCTATGATTGTATAATCAATAGCTAAATAGGTTTTCTACTTTGAGTGAAACGGTCTTTTTTCTTTCGATTACTATGAACACGATTAACGAGATACAAGACGAGATCATCGAGGAGTTTGCGATGCTGGACAACTGGATCGATCGCTACGAACTCCTATGTGATTACGGCAGAGCCCTGAAGGGCTTCCCGGAGGAGCAACGCACCAAGCAGAACCTGATTGAGGGTTGTCAGTCGCAGGTGTGGTTCACCGCTGCGCTCAAGGACGGACGAGTGATCTATCAGGCTGACAGTGATGCTATTCTGGTTAAGGGAATCGTATCCCTGCTGCTGCGCGTACTCAGTAACCAACCGGCAAAGGACATAGCCAACGCCGACCTGTATTTCATCAAACAGATAGGTCTGCAGGAGCACCTCTCGCCAACCCGCAGCAACGGCCTCGCTGCCATGCTGCATCAGATGAAACTCTACGCTATGGCACTCGCTGCCAAATCATAAACAGCTAAATGGTAAATGATTAAATAGTAAATGCCTTCATGAGCCCCGCACAAGTCTTCAAGGTTTATATCTGGCTGGTGGATACCATTGCCTCCGGTCATCTGAGTAAGGATGATATCGATCGCCGTTGGGCACACTCGAGCATCAATGAGTATGGCGAGCCGTTCTTCCCCATTCGTAAGTTCCACCGCTACAAGGAGGATATACTCACCTTGTTCGGTGTAAGCATCAAGTGCAACCGCAAGAAGAACTATTACTATATCGAAGGTGAGGATAGTGGTCAAAACTGGGGCGATATGCGCCGGTATATCGTCTCCACCTTTACCTTCAAGGCGACGATTGACGAGGCGGAAGGGATGGAGGATTGCCTGCTGTTCGAACCCGTGCCTGCCGGAACACAATATCTGAGTACGCTCGTGCGTGCTATCCGTTCACGCAAACAGCTGCTGATCACCTATCACTCATTCGACAGAGATACCGACACGGATATGTTCTTCTCGCCCTACTGCCTGCGCGTGTTCAAGCAGCGATGGTACGTTGTCGGAGAGTCATCTGCTCATCCGGGCGAGACACGTATCTATGCCCTCGACCGCGTCGTGGGCGTGCACATGCTTGATAGCGACTATCGTATTCCTCAAGGCTTCTCGCCCAGATCTTTCTTTGCTGACTACTACGGCGTGTTCCGCAATGCGGAGCCTTGCTTGTTGCGTATTGAGGTGACACCAAGAGCTGCTATGTTCCTGCGCTCACTGCCCTTGCACCACTCGCAGCGCGAACTGACAGCCGAGCAGGCTGAGCCCTGGCGCATCGTGAAAGATGACGTGCTCTTTGAGTACTTCATTGCCCCGACGTTCGACTTCATCCAGCAACTGCGCACGTTCGGTTCCGAGTTGCGCGTGCTTGCACCGATTAGTCTGGCTAACACCATGCAGGCGGAGGCTATCGAGGTCGTCCGGCGCTACAATATGACCGCAGAACGCTGATCGCTGACTGCTGATAGCTGATCGCTGATTACTGATCTCTTCAAAATATGAAATCTTCTTTATCGTTTCCCGCAAGCCTTGTTGCGCTTGCAATGATTATGTCTATGTCATGTACATCCAAGCAGCCCGTCACCGGCGATGACCATTCGCAGCAGGGACGTGGTGTGCGTCAGGCAGCGGCGTTATGGACTGCTGCAGACGGCAGCGAACAGGAGTTCAACGATCTGGTGAGCGAGAATCTCTGCGCAACGGATAGCGAGCGTCTGGCGCTGTTCGAGTCGCTGAGCCGCATCATTGAGAACTGCTATCAGTCGGCTGATATGCTGACTGTTGACCTGCTCAAACCCACGCAGCTCACCAATGCCGGCAACCCGACGACGGCTGACTATATCATGTCGGCATACAGCCCGCTGGCGCATTTCTCTGACGACATGTTCATGAACAAACTGGCGTTTGTCACAATCATGAACTTCCCGCATTACACGCTGGAGGAGAAGAACACTCTCGGGCGTGAATGGTCGCGGCAGGAGTGGGCGATGGCGCGTCTTGGTGATGTGTTCACCACACGCGTGCCGGCGGCTGTCAATGCCCGGCTCGCACAGGCGAATGCCGATGCCGAGAACTATATAGCCGACTACAATATCTATATGGGTAACCTCCGCACCGAGGACGGTCGCCAATTATGGTCGGACGACAAGGTGCTGCTCGCGCACTGGAACCTGCGTGACGAACTCAAGGCGCTGTACGCTGACAAACAAGCCGGTCAAGAGAAGCAGGAGATGATCTACCGGGTTATGCAACGCATTGTCCGTCAGGATATTCCCGCCAAGGCGATCAATAACCCCGACTACGTCTGGCAACCCTATAGCTCGACCGATGCGGCTGAACCTTACACGCGCTACGAGCGGATCCTGGCTATCGCACATGCGCTGTTTGAGGAAGATAAGTTCTGTCCCTCGGCTCCCACGGGTATTCAGCGAAACTTCGAAGAGGGTGTGGAGATTTCCGCCGAGGAGCTTGACAGCTTGTTCCGTGCCTTGGTCGGCTCACCGCAAGTCATGCAGGTAGCTGCGGTTATCCGTGAGCGTCTCGGACGTGAACTGCGTCCGTACGACATCTGGTACGACGGTTTCAAGGCGCGTGCCTCACTCAACGAAGACGAACTCACAGCCCGCACGCGCCGGCTCTATCCTGACGCTAATGCTTTTGCCGCGGATATGCCGCGACTGCTGCAGACCCTCGGATTCTACAGCGAAGATGCACGTAATATTGCCCGCCACATCGTCGTTGAGCCTGCGCGCGGCTCGGGACACGCATGGCCGTGCATGGGACGGAAGGAAGATGCACGTCTGCGTACACGTATCCCTGCTGCAGGTATGGATTACAAGGGCTATAACATCGCCGTGCATGAGTTCGGACATTGCGTTGAGCAGGTGCTGGATATGTACATGATCGACCATTACATGCTCTCCGGCGTTCCGAACACCGCCTACACCGAAGCCAGCGCGTTCCTCTGGCAGCAGCGCGATCTGCAATTGCTACCCAATTCTCAAATCTCAAATGTCAAATCTCAAATATCGAATAACGAAGTGTTCGATCAATTCTGGTCAATGTACGAGATCATGGGTGTCAGCCTTGTGGACATGGCTATGTGGCGCTGGATCTATGCGCACCCGAAGGCTACGCCGCGCGAACTTTGCGATGCAGTGCAGCAGATTGCCAAGGATATATGGAACACCTACTACGAGCCTGTGCTTGGCGAGCACGACTGCGTGTTGCTGGCTGTGTATAGCCACATGGTCAATGCGCCGATGTACTTGCCTAACTACCCGCTCGGGCATATCGTTCAGTATCAGTTGGAGGAGCACTTGGCGCAGTACACCAACCCGAAGGATTTCGCACAGGAGTATATGCGCATCTACCGCCTCGGGCGACTCACGCCTAAGGAGTGGATGATCCAAGCTGTCGGTGCTCCGCCATCCATCGAGCCTATCCTGCGCGCCGTGGAAAAGGCGAAATAGTAGTTAACAATCAAATTTAACAGAAATCTCACATTTTTTGCAAGAAAAATTTGCAAATGTGAGATTTTTTTTGTAACTTTGCGCCGCGTTAAAATGAGCGTAATATGAAAAAAGCAATTTCTATCATTTCCGTAGTGGTCATAGTGGCACTCGGATTGTTCCTGTACTTCAAGTTCTGGTTCGTGTATAGTAGCGGCGTGAACGAGGGAGATATCAACTACTTCCAGCGCGAAGGATTCATCTTCAAGACTTATGAGGGCAAGATGATTCAGTCTGGTTATAACTCCAAGAACACCTCATCGACGATCCAGTCGAACGAGTTCAAGTTCTCGGTAGAAGACGAGCGCATCGCCCAGCAGATTGACAACGCTTCCGGGCGTCAGATCAAACTGCACTGGAATCGTTATCTGGGTACCCTGCCTTGGCGCGGTAACAGCCAGTTTGTGGTCGATTCGATCTATAGTGTAGGTCGTCCGTTGCAGCAGGCTGATCCGTTTGAGTCACTACCACCCGTCGAATAACACAAACTCACAAACACAAAGTTAATAACACGTAGTTAGTTATGTTAACCGACGAAAGATATAATCTGGTCAAGATCTACGAGCGCTCGTTCCGCGAGCACTGGGATCTGCCCGCCGTGACCGATTGGGGCACAAACAAGTCGTGGACGTACGGCGAGTTGGCAACGGTGATTGCTCACCTGCATCTGATGTTCGAGGAGAACGGCCTGAAGAAGGACGACAAGGTTGCCCTCATGGGCAGGAACAACTCCTGCTGGGTGGCTACGTTCCTCGCCACAATCACGTATGGCGCTATTGTAGTGCCTATACTCCAGGACTTCAATGCTGCGGATGCGATTCATATCATCAATCACTCCGACGCGAAGTTGCTGTTCATCAGCGACAACATCTGGGAAGGCATTGACTTGGAGCAGATTCCTAAGGTGAAGGTCGTCGTTTCGCTCAACGACTGGCATCCTATCTCGCAGCAGATGGACGTGGCGCATATCACGATGTTCTACATCCAGAAGCAGTTTGTTAGGCGCTACAAAGGTCGCTTGACGCGTGATATGATTCACTACGACGAGCGTCCGAACGACGCCATTGCATCCATCAACTATACGTCCGGCACTACGGGATTCAGCAAGGGTGTCGTCACGCCGTGCAACGCGCTGGCGGGACACGTCAAATATGGTAAGGAGGACATCAAGCTCGTCTATCCGGGTTGCCGTCACGTAGCGTTCCTGCCGCTGGCACACGCCTATGGCTGCGCGTTCGATTTCCTGTGCTGCTTGTCAGCCGGAGGACATGTGTTCCTCGTAGGCCGTACGCCAGCGCCGAAGATCCTGCTCAAGGCATTTGCAGAGGTCAAACCGACGCTGATCTTGAGCGTTCCCTTGATTCTGGAGAAGATCTACAAGAAGATGATCGTTCCGCAGATCAGCAAGGCACCGGTCAGCTGGGTGCTGAAGATCCCGTATCTGGACGAGATCGTGCTCAGCAAGATCCGTCAGACGCTCATCGACGCGTTCGGCGGCGAGTTCCGGCAGATCATCATCGGCGGTGCTCCGCTGAATGCCGAGGTGGAAGCGTTCCTGCGTCGTATTAAGTTCCCCGTATCCGTCGGTTACGGAATGACCGAATGCGCTCCGCTCATCTCGTTCACGCCGTGGGAGGAGTACAAGACGTTCAGTTGCGGTCGCGCTCTGCCCGGATTGATGGAGGCGCGTATCGCCAACCCCGATGCGGACGGCATTGGTGAGATTGAGGTGCGTGGTGAGCACGTGATGTACGGCTATTACAAGAACGATGAGGCGACACGCCTGACGTTCTCTGAGGACGGCTGGCTGAAGACCGGCGATCTGGGCATGATTGACGAGGATGGCTTCATCTTCATCAAAGGCCGTAACAAAACAATGCTCCTCGGACCTTCAGGGCAGAATATCTACCCCGAAGAGATTGAATCGAAGCTCAATAATATGCCTTACGTGAGCGAGTCGCTCGTGTTGCAGAACAAAGAGAACCAACTCGTTGCACTCGTCTATCCGGATTACGAGGCCGCTGATGCCAACCACCTGAATGAGGACGGCCTGGCTGAGGCGATGGAAGCCAACCGCCGTGCGCTGAACCCGTTGCTGGCATCCTACGAGCCGATAGTGAAGATCAAGATTTATCCCCATGAGTTCGAGAAGACGCCGAAGAAATCCATCAAGCGTTTCCTCTATACCTCCATGGCAGATTGACCAAATGGTAAATGACCAAATGGTAAATGACTAAATTGTAAATGTCTTGATGAACCTTTGTATTGACCAAGGAAATTCCCGCACGAAGGTGGCGCTCTTCCGCGAGGACGGCAAGATCGTCAAGCACTTTCTGTACAAGCACTTTGCTTCGGCGGAGGTGGAGCAGCTCTTTCAGTTGTACCCGATAGAGGATAGTATCATCTCCTCGGTGGTGAACATTGAGCCTGCTGTGGTCAATGCGCTCAACAAGCACTCGCGGCACTTCATCCTCTTCGACCACAATACGCCGCTGCCCGTACGTAACAACTACGGCACGCCGGCTACTCTTGGTCAAGACCGCATCGCTGCGGCGGTAGGGGCGAATGCCATCTATCCGAAGGAGAACGTGCTGATCATTGATGCCGGATCGGCTATCACCTACGACTTCGTGTCGGAAGATGGCAGTTTTGTTGGCGGCAACATTGCCCCGGGCATCAAGATGCGTTTCACGATCTTGCACCGGATGACTAAGAAACTACCGCTTGTGGAGGCGGAGGAGAATGAGATGCTGCCGCTCTTCGGGCGTAACACGCGTGATGCCATAGCAGCCGGAGTGATTCGTGGCGTGGTCTTCGAGGTCAAAGGATATATGCGCGACCTGCAGGAGCAGATTCCGCATTACAAGACGATCATCACCGGAGGCAATGCGCCGTTCATCTTGCACGGCTTGCAGACTGACGTGCGATTCGAGCGGCATCTGGTGCTCATCGGGCTCAACCAAATACTGATATATAACAAGCCGTCGTGACTTTGGCACGATACTTGTATTGCTATAGTGACATGAAGAAAATCATACTGACATATATACTTGCTGTGCTGGCGCTTGGCGTGAGTGCGCAGAACATGACCAGCTCGCCTTATTCGCGCTTCGCGTACGGCGAACTCGGTGATGATGTGCCGAATACGTTTCGTGGCATGGGTGGAGTAGGCGTAGGTATGCGTTCGAACAAAGCCATCAACCCGCTGCAGCCGGCTTCGTACAGCGCTTGCGACAGCACGACGTTCATGTTCGATCTGGCGGGTAGCGTGATGTGGACGAACTATTCCGATGCGTCCGGCAAGCGTAACCGCGCCAACGGTAACTTGGAGTATATATCGCTGTTGTTCCCTATATACAAGCGCTACATAGCTTTTTCCGCAGGCGTGATGCCGTTCTCGACAGTAGGGTATAACTTCGCGCTGGCAGACTCGATAAACAACGACTACCACTATACTGCCACCTACGCCGGCGAAGGCGGCATAACCGAGGTGTATGGCGGATTGAGCTTCAATATAATGGACTGGTTTGCAGTCGGAGCGAATGTCTATTACCTGTTCGGTGAGGTGGCTAACTACCGCGCGCTGACGTTCCGCGAAGCCGATATGCACGATGTGGCGATGTACGGGACGCTGAATGTGAGCAGCCTGCGTACGCGCGTCGGAGCGCAGTTCTTCCATTCGTTCGAAGATAAGCATGCGTTCACCATAGGCGCGGTCTTTGAGCCGCAGATGAAGCTCAACGGCAAGTACGCAGTCATCGAGACGAGCTGGGCGGACACCGTGCAGTCCTCCGATACGCCGATGCAACTGCCGATGCAGTGGGGTGTAGGAGCATCCTACACATGGCAGCAGCGACTCACGCTCGCCTTCGACTATACATGGCAAGGTTGGGGACAGGTAGGGGCTTTCAGTTCGCAGTCGCTACGCTCACGGGCAATATACGCTTTCGGCGCCGAGTACAGGCATGATCCTTTCGGGCGCAACTACGTAGATCGGATGTCCTGGCGCCTTGGAGCGAAATTCTCTGACCCCTACCAGAAGAGCGTGGATGGCAAGGAGTACAAGGTGTCTATCGGTATCGGATTCCCTCTGCGTAACGCAGGCACGGTGTTCAACGCTACCGTCGAGTACGGACACAGGGGCGAACTGCTCGTGGAGAATTATATGAAGCTGACCATCAACGCCGCTATATGCGAGAACTGGTTCTTCAAGCGCAAACTCTAACAGCAGCAGCCATACATGGCTGCCCAATAACAAGAGATCAATCACTAAAATAGTACAAATATGAAAAAGTCAATTATTGCATTAGTTTTGGTAGCAACGCTTCCTGCGTTTGCTCTGGCAAAGAAACCCACCAAGGCCGCTGAGCCCGCACCTGCTGCAGCTACTCCTGCACAGGATGATGCTGAACCGACCATCACCGAGGAGTGTGTAATCAACGTATCGCTCTTCAACGAGTCGGTTAAGAACAAGCAGTATGCCGACGCATGGGATCCCTGGTGGCAGGTGTATAAGGAGTGTCCGAACGCCAACAAGGCTATCTACACCCGTGGCGACGAGCTCGTGGAGTGGAAGATCTCTCAAACTCAGGACGAAGAAGAGTATCACAAACTGCGTGATCTGCTCATGGAGTTACATGACAAGCGTATCAAATATTTCGGCGACGACCCGAAGTATCCGAAGGCCTATATCCTTGGCTTGAAGGGCGTGGACTACTGCAACTTCTACAAGGAAGATCCGCTGAAGGATCCTGCCTACGAGTGGCTCAAGGAGTCTATCATGGGCATGAAGGAGAAATCGCAGATTCAGGTGCTCAAGCAGTTTGCTGACCTGAGCAACGCACGTTACAAACTCGATCCGGAGAAGTACGGCGCAGCATACATTGCCGACTATCAGGTTGTTTCGATGATCCTGGCTGAGCAGGCTGCCAACCCTGCCAACAAGAACGCCGCACGTGCGCAGGAGAACAAGGATTACGTGGACCAGATGTTCGCTTCTTCTGGCGCTGCGAACTGCGATAAGCTGGACGAGATCTTTGGCCCGATCGTCAAGGATAATATCGATAACCTCGATATGCTCAACAAGATCATGAACATGTTCCGCCGTGTGAAATGTACGGAGAGCGAGAACTACTTCGCAGCAGCTGCTGCAGCCCACAAACTCGAGCCTACAGAGGAGAGTGCTGCCGGTTGCGCCAAGATGTGCATGAAGAAGGGCGACTACAAGGACGCTGTCACCTACTACGAGCAGGCTATCGAACTCGCTCCGGAAGATGACAAGGAGGATCGCGCTGAGTATCTGTTCAATATCGCGTATATCTACTTCGACAAGATCAAATCCTACCAGTTGTCGCGTACCTATCTGCGTCGCTCGCTCGAGTTTATGGCTAACCAAGGTCGCTGTTATATCCTGATGGGTATGCTCTATGCTTCTACGCAACCTTACGGCGAGGGAATGGCTGCTGCCAAAGCTGCTATCCTCAATAAGACTGTGTTCTGGGCTGCTGTGGATAAGTTCCAGAAGGCTAAGATGGTCGATCCCGACGTAGCCGAGGATGCCAACAAACTGATCGCTTCCTACTCGAAGTACTTCCCCACCAAGGAGGAGATCTTCGACCTGCCGGAGTTGCAAGACGGCGCTTCGTTCACCGTAGGTGGCTGGATCCAGGAGACAACAACCTGCCGTGCAGCTAAACAATAAACTACATATTATCCTGAGTATCGCCATCATCTGGGTGGCGATACTCTTCTTTCCCGCCTGCCACCGCAAGGAGGTCAAACTGCGTATGGATGCCATCAGCAATCGCGAAGCGATGCCGGTGCTCGATGCGCAGCAGGTCACTACGCTCATCTCCGATTCGGGCATTACACGCTTCCGCATCACGGCTGTCGAGTGGCAGATGTACGACCGCGCTACGCCTTCGTATTGGGAGTTTCCGAAAGGTATCTATCTCGAGCAGTTCGACAATATGCTCAATATCTCCGCTACCCTGCGGGCAGACTACGCCTACTATGACAATCAGGCGGAGATATGGCACCTGACGGGCAATGTCTATGCCACCAATGTCAACGGCGAGCAGTTCGAGACTCCTGAACTCTTCTGGGAGCAGAAGAGCGAACGCGTCTATTCCGACTCCGCAATCACGATCATCCAGCCGCCTACACCCGCTGCTATCCAAGCGAAGGGCGAACAGGCCAAAGGTACAGTCATCAAGGGCGTAGGCTTCGAATCCAACCAGGAGATGACCAAATACACCATTCGCCGACCGACAGGCATCTTCCCGGTGGATGATTAATCTTCAAATCCTCAAATCTTCAAATCTTCAAATCTTCAAATCTTCAAATTCCCATGGAGAACAGAGAGATCGAACGCAAGTTCCTTGTGCGCGACGATTCGTTCCGCGCATTGGCGCTCACGCACTACGATATTATCCAAGGTTATATCAGCCGTAACCCGACTGTCCGCATCCGTCTGCTTACTGCCGCTGATGGCACACAGCAGGCGTTTATGACCATCAAATCCCGTCTGGAGTCATTCACACGCTTCGAGTGGGAGAAACCTATCTCCGTGGACGATTTCCAAGCCCTGCTGCCCCTCTGTGGCAATCGGGTCATTGATAAGACGCGCTATATCCTGCCGGCTGAGGCTCCTGCGCAAACAACATCTCCCACCGCAGCCGTTAAGCTCAAGTGGGAGATTGATGAGTTCCGCATGCCGAATGCCGGACTTGTCATGGCAGAGATCGAGCTGCCTTCGGAAGACGCGCCGTTCGTTCGTCCCGACTTCCTCGGTGAGGAGGTGACGTACGATGCGCGGTATTACAACGCTAACATGTTCTGATTCCGCTTACTCTTTGCAGCCCTTGAACGCGTTCTTGCCAACGATGCAGTCGTCGGGTAGGGCAAGTTCAAAGCTGGTGAGCATCTCGCAGTCGCGGAACGCTTCCTCGCCCAGTTCCTGAAGCTTGGCGGGGAGTTCTACCTTACGTAGTTGTTTGCATTGCGCAAACGTACGTGCACCGATCTTCTCTAATCCCTTAGGTAGTTTCACCTCGCGTAATCCGCGGCAAGCGTTGAACGCCTCGCGATCGATGAACCGCAGGCGCTTCGACAGTTCCAGTTTGCGCAATCCGTAGCACCCGCCGAACGCACCGGCGCCGATGCTCGTCACCTCGTCGGACAAGGTCACCTGCTCTATGCGCGCGCAGTTGGCGAATGCTCCGTCGTCTATCGTGTGCAAGTCTTCACCGAACGTCACCTGCTCCAGCGATGCGCAGCCTGCAAAAGCATTCTTGCCGATGGCGAATGTTCTGTCGGGGATATCGATGCGCACCAGCAGACCGCAGCCTGTGAATGCGCCGTTATGGATCGCGTAGAGGTTCTCCGGCAGCGTGACTTTATAGATATGGTTGCAGCCGGCAAAAGCCTCTTCAGGCACTACGACGACCTTTGCGGGGATTGCGACCTGCTCCAGTGCCGTACATCCGGCGAAGCACTGCTTGCCCATGCTCTCCAGCGCCTCGGGCAGTTTAAGATTCTCCAGGTGGATGCAGCCGGCAAACGCTCCCTCGCCGATATGCTTCAGCGCCTTAGGCATCGGAAACGCTGTCAGTGCCTTGCAGCCGAAGAAACATGCTTTGCCTATCGTATCCACGCCGGCAGGCAGTGTTAGCGAGGGTAGGGCACTGCACTCGTAGAACGCTCCTGCACCGACCTTCCGTACCCCTGCAGGCAGTTGTACTTCTTTGAGCAGCGGGCAGCGGTAGAATGCAAACGCACCGACCTCTTTCAGTCCTGCCGGCAGTTGCACGCTGCGCAGGTTCGTGCACTCGTAGAAGCATGCGGCAGGAATACTCTCCAGTAGCGGTGATAACTCTACGGATTGGATGGTCGTATTCTGCGCAAACGCTCCCTCGGCAATCAGCCGGTACGGCGTCTTGTACTGCACCTTGGCGGGAAGTTCTTTGTTGATCGCTATCAGGCAGGAGTCAACGTACAGGATGCCTTTCTTCCATTTTTTCTCATTGAGGTATATTCCCGATCCCAGGAACGCGTCGCGACCGATAGAGCGGATATGCCGTCCGAACGTCACTTTCTGCAGGCTCTTGCAGTCCTTGAATGTGAATACGTCTATACGGCTCACGCTGGCAGGAATAATCACTGCCGTCACGACTTTGTTGCCTTGGAACGCTCCTCCGGCAATCACGCGCGTGCCGCCGGCAACTTCGTACTTCGGCTTGGGTATCGTCTTGTCCACGGCTATCAGGCAACCGTCGATATACAGCGCACCGTCTTTCCAAAGCTCGCGGTTGGCGTATACGCCTGTGCCCTCCAACGATGAACGGTACAGCTGCCTGATCGTTTGGGGCAACACGATGGATGTCAGTGTCTTGCAGCCCTTGAACGCGTCTGCGCTGAGCGATACAACGGTGTACGTCTTTCCCTCGCCGTCCTTGATCTCGGCAGGGATGATCACGTCGCCGGAGGTCTTCGGATTAGCTGCTACCTCGGCTGTGCGGTGCTCGTAATCGAGCGTATAAACGAGGTCGTCAACATACGCTGTCGGCTCGCCGGCAAACGTCAGCGCGCTGACTAAGGTAATGACCAATGTGGTAAATAATCTGTGCATAGACATAATAATACGAACGAATATGAATATATTTTTGGTATTTTTTTATGTATTTTTCTTTAATTATATAGCATCAGTACTATTCCTTAAATATCGCCGAGCCGATGCGCACCATCGTGCTCCCCTCGCTCAGCGCTATCAGATAGTCATCCGACATCCCCATCGATAGCTGATATCTGACTTCTGACTTCTGACTTCTGACTTCTGAATACTGCTCATGCAGTGCGCGGAAGCAACGGCGTATCTCTGCCTCGTCATCGGTGTTCGTCGCCATCCCCATCACGCCGCAAATACGCACATTCGCATACTGCTGACCACTGACTGCTGCCATCAGATCTCTGAATTCCTCCACGCTCATCCCGCTTTTCGTCTCTTCCGCAGCTACGTGCAGTTCAAGCAGTACATCCTGTACGATGCCTTGCTTGCCTGCTTCGGCGTTGATGGCTTGCAGCAGACGCTCGGAGTCCACCGACTGAATCAGGTGCGGCCGCAGCTTGAGCAGATCGCGCACTTTGTTCGTCTGCAGGTGCCCGATGAAATGCCATCGTATATCTTGTGGCAGAGTGGCTTGTTTGAGCTTGAGCTCCTGTACACGGCTCTCACCGAAGTCGCGGCACCCCGCGGCATACACCTCGGCTATCTGCTCCACGCTGTGGTACTTACTCACAGCCACCAGTGTCACCCCCTCCGGCAACGTCTCCCGTATTTCTCGCCAATGATTCATACTGCAATCTCTCCGTCAGAATTTTTCTGCAAAGATACACTAGGTTTCCCCCGTAGTAGCGGGGAAAACCGCTACAGGGAAAGGGGAATAACCTTTGCGCCTGCAAAGGTACGAAAAATATCTGACATATGCAAATATTCAGCAAAAAAACGTTTAAGCTCGCCTAAAAATGTTTATTTTGCCAAACCAATCCATTGCAGTTATTAACATCTCAACATCATTGTCTGTTTTGTATGTTTATTGCTGCTTGCAGGGTTTATGTCGGTTTATTTTCTATATTTTTGGATAATTTTGGGTTATTTTTGACTAATCTAAACCAAGGCGGCACGTCATTGACGCACCGCCTCGGTTCATTTATCACGCTGTCTCTTTTCTGCGCATTCGGGTCTTGTACGCCGCGAATCCCGCAGCGAGGAGAAGAAGCACCCACATCCCGTCGCCTATCGGATTCGGCTCAACAGGAATATCCGGGTCGTCTTCATCCTCGGTAGTCCCTCCGCCGCCGACATCTCTGCGCAAGCCGCCACGACCGGGCGCGTATGCCGGCGTATCATCGTTAGGTGTACTCGCGCCTATCGTTACGCCGTTACGCGCTGCCATAGGCAAGCTCGAACCCGACTCCATCAACGTGGACGTGGTATAGACTGCATACGTTGTCGTCGCTTGCTGACTAAACGCCGGTTTGTTTTCGCTGTTCTTGAACGGTGTCGTGAGTTGTGCCTGTGCTGTCACACTTGCCAGTGCAACGATTACCACCATCAATAAATATCGTAATGCTTTCATAATCTCTAATTTTTTAATCATTAAACACTAAACTCTCAACTTATTTATTGATTACACTTACAAGTTTTCCTGTTGCGTCATAGATCACGCCGCGGTGCAAGATATATACCTTGTCTCGATATACGAACTTGAACGGCTTGTCGCTATGTATATCCGCACCTGCACTGGCTGCATCGATACCTGTCGGCGTCTTGTGCTCGCCGATGATGGCATTGATGGCAAAGCGATCGCTTATCGTTCCTGCCTCAGCGGTGAACGTGTAGCTGTCATACAGCAAGTTCGTCGTCGCACCTGTCAGATAGTCTGTCAGATATATGCCTTCCAGCTCATCCGCTATACTTGCCTCATGCATGCTGAACGTGTACTCTCCTTCTGCCGGAATACGTACCGTTACAGGGATCCACTCTTTCGCCAGCATCTCATTGATTGCCACGTAAGCCATGTTCCTGTCGCCGTAACGCATGTACGTACGCAGGCTCGTTCCGTCGCTCAGCAACTTCTCCAAGTCGGCATTCAGCTCATATGCTGCGGTGTACTGTTCTCCTATGATTATACCCATCTGATCCTCAGCCTCGTTTCCGTTCAGAAGGATATATGCCTTTTGTTTCGATGCTTTCGGCGCTTCGTTGCGGTAACTACTCGGAGCCGAAGCTTTGCGGTTGGCTGTACCGAAGGTCACTGTACCATTTTTCGGTGCTTGCACAAGGAATGCGCTCGATGGTTTCAGTTTCGTTGTTGCGATTGGCAACTGGTCGTACTCCGTGAAGTTTATATCCGGAACATTTGCATATTCAATTTCATCTCCGGATTCATCGTTATAAGTCAATGCTCCTTGATGCAACGCCATATACGGGTTAGCAATCAAGTTCCAGCCTTCTGCATAAGCTGTTTTAGAATCCTCGACTACACCATGCGCCGTAACGGCTATTTGATCTTTGTGCGTTGTGCTCACGTTGCCTGCCTCACCGTTCGTTGTCCACGAACCTTCTCCCCATGTTCCGCTCGGCAATGTCAGCGGCATGCGGATGATCGAGAACGCTTTACCTGTCGGACGTTTGGCAGTCATCACATATCCGCTCGAAGGTGTCAGTGTCGCAGGAACGGAAAGATTACCGCTTTCGCCGTATGCTTTCCAGTTAGCGCCACTGCCTACACCTTCCTGTACGTTCGTTGCACGACTCGCACCGTCATAGTAACGCAAACGGATGTTCTGGTTATAACCTACTGACGGCGAAACAGTGCAGTAGCGATAGGTGAAGTTCGCTACCACCGCATTCCAAGGCACTGCTACCGGATAGTACTGATCATAGTCAATATACCAATCCGCATATACGTTCGTTGCCTTCAGCGTAGCCGTGGACGCCGTTACAAACAACCGTGCCACATCATACGTCTTCGCTCCCACACGGCTCCAACCGTTGCGCAGCACCAAGGTCGTAGCGGTCAATGTACCTGAACTGGCAGCACCTTTCGTCACTGTCACCGTTGCGCCCGGATATATCTCCAAGTGCTTGATCGTCACATCATTGCTGGAGAAATCACCGGCATTAGCAGTCAGCGTCACGTCAGGCAATACATGTACTTCCCATTGTGACCATTCGGTGTCACCAGAATTGATAGATTTCATTGTAGCACTCGTCGCAATGATCTTCGGAACAATTATATTCGTCACACCTGCCAAGTCATCATTTGCTTTATACCATTCTAATAGCAATATATTATTCACTGCATCAGCTGCCGAAAAGTCAATACCGTCAAATGCAACAGTATAGTTGTATTTGGAAGCCTTTCCACCACTGGTCAATGTTTGGCTGAGAGACTTAGTGCTGGTGCTGCCCTTAAATGTGGCTTTCACTTTCGTTGCACTAATGGTCTCTGCATCCACTTCTATCACGCCGCCGTTTGCACCCCATTCAATGAAGTATGCTTCTGCACTGGTGGCTGTTTGTGCAGGAATCAGTCGTAACTCATCAACTCCGCTTGCATAGAGTCCCCAAACAAATGGGCTATTCTTGATGCTCAGTGTATTGCTATTATTGGGGCTCTTAATATTATACTTCGCATCATTAGCATTTGTGATACTGCTGTTCGTTTGAGTCAAAGTCCACCACCAACCGGCACTTAAATCGCTACTGGCCGAAGCTACTCCGTTCTTTCCGACATTAGCAGTCGTTGATGCAAACAATGGAGCTGGGCCGGATGCACCTGTTCCGTCAGTAAGCGGACTCATCGTTAGACGGATATATTGACCGTTTCCACCAGAGATGTTACTACTTGTAGGTCCTTCTAATCCGTATATATTGCTTGCTGCGGTATAAGCAATAGTCGGATCATCTATATCATCCACAGCAATCTCCACAGGATCAGGAGTACTACCAGTGCTCATCGTTGCAGGCAATGCATACCACTTGTTGTTTTTCTTGCCCGCTATCACGAAGTTCGCAGGCAGGTGACGGCCGATGATGGCCTTTGTTGTCAACGGATCACTACTTGCCGACAATGTGCCACCAACGCTTGCGGTTAGACTTGTGGATTTGTCTATGCCATCACTTGTATCACCTGCGTCCGGAGTGTAGAAGATATAGAAATCCGTATCTATTCGTCCGTCGCAAGTTGTGCTTAGTGTTCCGCCTGTTTCTGTTCCGCAAGTGAACTTGGCGTTTAGTGCTGAACTTCCGAAATCGAAGCTTACCGTTGTACTACCGCTAACACCGCAACCCGAGATATGGAACGCCTCTTGCGAGCGCACTTCCTTCTCTGCCGAGGAGGTGATAAATACCAAATCACCCGTCGGACCAGTCAGCGTCAACCCGGTAGAAGTACAACACGTGGTCATATAGTTCGTGTACGAGCCGTATGTGATAGTCAAGGTTTCAATCTGGGTACTCGAAGCTGTACCTGTGATTCGGATATAGCCATATTCATCAGTAAATGTATAGGTAGAACCTGTAGCCAATGTACCTAAACTCGTGCCACCGCTATTAGCTGAATAGGCCGATCCGTTTCCATACAATCCCACATTCTTGCTATCCGTACCGGTAACGGCTATACTAAATAGTTTCTTTCCACTCGTCGGTGCTGTTTTGCAATACAAATATCCGTTGCTATTCCACTGCAATGCTTGAGTACCACCGCTTGTGCCCATACTATAAATAGTATATTTCGCTCCCGTTGAGCCGGTAAGGTCCCATGCTGTAACCCATGTACTAGTGCCGGTTCCGCTTAATTTTGACGATGTCGCAGATCTGTTGATAACATCCGACTCCATATTGGATTGTGCCCACACAGCGTGGTAAGCTATTTCCCCTGAACCGGCAGCCGCAGCGTCAAAACCGCTGGCAGCAGTGATCAGTGTCTTGCCTGCAGGCATGCCGGATGCCGATTTGCCCGGCCATCTTTGGTTATCTCTTACCCAACCCATGAACGTGGTGCTACTACCATCACAAGCTTGTCCGGCAACCAATGCTGTTGGCAGAACGGGTTTCTCTCCAACATAAACTTTCTGTTTCCACTTGTTAGTTGCATCAAACGTTGCAGCATCTCCACCATCATCAAACAGTGCCTCGTTATTACTCTTGAATACAACTGTCCTGTACGCATCCTCCACGAGTGTTGGAGTGAGGTTCAATGTACCTGTTGCTCCGGCAGAGACAGTCACAGTGAATGTCTGCGCTACAGACTTCGGCAGTGTGGACGCCACTGTCGGCGATATAGTTGCCGTACCGGTTGTCAGGCCGGTAGCTGTGAAATTCGTTATCGAGTGGTGATCAGGCGTTATGGTTACAGCCAATGCTACACTCGAGCATGTCTTAACCGTGCTACCGCTTGATACTCCTACTCCGCCAATCGACACAGCCACTGTTCCGCCTGTAGGCGATGCAGTAAAGGTCGGAGTGATACTTGTACCGCAATCCTCACAGGTAAGTGTATGACCGGAATAACCGCCGATAGTGACCGCAATGGATTTTAACACTATTCCACCGGAACTTGAGTATAGATATAGTTGCCTTACTCCACTCGGAATGTTAGCTGAAACTCCAGATTGATTGCTTGGGGTGATTGAGATAGAGGCTATCTTATCATCATCGGGAGTTGCTGTTGCACTTGAGCATATAAGTAATGTCCTATTTACCGTGCAGTTATGTGTAATGGAAACACTTGTTATATCTTTGCTATATGACGGTGATTGTAAATAAGGACGTGTAGCGACACTATTAATAGTGACGTTATCCGATTTTATATTAGCGGTATAGACACTGCTGTTATTTTGCGATGCAAATACGCCATACCAGTTTCCATCGGTGGATGTTATCGTGAATGGACCTTTTGCATAATTACCATGGTTTGTCGCATCTGCTGAATGGAATGTCTGAATCTCCGCATTCGTCAGGTTCTTTGTTTCCGGTGTACTTCCCGTTGCAAACACCGCATAGAAATTCGTTGCGGCGGTGATTGCCGGTGAACCGGCTGCATCCGTAAACAGCAGACTTGTTCCATACGTATAACTTGTGGTGTTCGTCCAGCCGACAAAAGTCTTGTCGCATGCTGCTCCGTTCGGAGTGGAAGGCAATGTGGCAACCTTACTGTTATAAGCCACACTTGTGCTCGGACTTCCGGCTGTTGTTATATTCCCGGATCCTGTACCTCCGGCGTACCAAG
The DNA here is from genome assembly GCA_902783545.1 of uncultured Bacteroidales bacterium. Taxonomy (GTDB): domain Bacteria; phylum Bacteroidota; class Bacteroidia; order Bacteroidales; family Paludibacteraceae; genus Colicola. The sequence goes on along the minus strand of CACZRD010000002.1, from coordinate 2,597 downwards.
TTACGGTATAGTTCACCGCCGTCCATTTGGCATACAGGGTCGCCGTTGAGCCCTCTTTGTCCCAGTTCCGGGCACTCGTGCCGTCTGCATTATAGTACTTTGTACCCGTACCACCCGAACCATCGTAATATCCTTCAAAGGTGTAATGATCTTTGGTCGGTTTGGTGATAGGTGTCGGCATCGCTGAACCATAAGTCGCCGTCAGGGAACTTGTCTGGCCGCCCGATCCGCCGTTCTGGTTGAACGAGACGGTTGTTGTCTTGGCCGTCCATTGCGCCGTCAGGGTGATATTGGAGGCTATGTTGTTAATCGTTGCCTGGTTGGCTACCAAGCCATTAGCGGCAACGGCTGCACCACCGACTGTTATCGCTACATTCGTCTTCCACTTGTTGAAGTTATATCCGGTCTTGACATACCCGTTAGCCGCAAGTGTACGGTCTTCGCCGCAAGGGATACCCGTAACATTAGTCATCGAACCGCTGGTGTTACCATTTCCGGCAAAGGTAATGGTGAATGTCGCCGGGCTGTACGTACCCCATGTGCCGGTATAACTGTCGCTGGAACCGCTTACGCTATATAAATAATCCTTATTATATGCCAATGTTTGATTGCTTGTCTGGTTCCATTTGCTATCCCAGTTACCGGTTGAACCTTTGGATGGATCAAATCGACCAAAGATAACATATTGTGCCCAGGAAGGAATAGATGCATATAATATGTCAGCATCGCAGGTGGTAGCCGTCATGAAATCCTCCGACCATCCTGTTGCAGTACGCCAATAATAGATGGCGTACTTGGCAGATGCCGCTTTCCAGTCGCTGCATAGTTGCAGATACAAAGTTCGCATCGGATAAGTCACTGCCAGTTTAGGCGATGTTGCATTTGACGAATAATCCAACGTAAACGTGAACTTTCCGGCAGTATAGGTTGTCACTGTAACATTGTTCGCATTGCTGGTATTGAACTCCCACGTGTTTTCGTCTTCTACTATTGTGCCATTGTTGCCATAGTAACTGCCGCCTTGACGCACTTTGAACTGATATGACGAGTTTGCTGCCAGATCAATCTGCACCGAACCGGTCTTTGTAGAACCGATACGTGTGAAGTTATATTGCGTTGTATTGCCCGTGTAGCCCTCCAGCGCATAGATCTTCACGCCAAAGGCGCTACTCATCGTGTGGCACGACGAACCCGTGCTGACCTTGCAGTAGTAATCTCCTGCATCGTCCAACGTACAGTTCGACTTGGTATAGGTCGCGCTGGTCGCACCGGCTATCTTGTTGCCGTCAGCTGTGCCGCCCTTGTACCATTGGTAAGCGGTTATGCCAGATGTTATTGGCGAGCCTGATCCCGAGGTGGAATAAGCCGTTGCGGATAGTGTGAGTGTCTCGCCCTTGAACCAGTCCCATTGACTACCGACATCCACATGGTGCGGCGCGGTGCATTCTGGCTCTGCAGAGAAGTTACATGTCCAGATCACTACATCCGATGAAGGCATCGTGATTGTTGCCGTGGTGGAAGTGGTAGATGTGGGAGTTATCTCGTTGGATTCATCATCCAAAATGATGCTATAACCTCCATCGGTCCAACCATCGAACACGTAGCCAGAGGTAGGCGAAGCTGTAATCGTAACGGACGTACCGGCTGAGATACCACTATATTTCGTGCATCCAGCGTACACTCCTGTTCCCGATCCGGATGTGCCTTTGTTACTTGAGTAACTGCCTAATGCCGGTGCCACGCATGAATTGACCAGATAAAGGTTATATGTTGCGTCTTTCCATGTAACAGTAACGGTTACTTGATCTGCTGGCATGGTGAAAGTTGCAGTATTTGTACCCGTCGAGGTTACGGTAACCGTTCCTCCTGTGGCTTTCGTAACAGTCCACGCATTGACTACTTTTCCGCTCGGAGGAGTCGCAGTTAGGGTTACGGTTGCACCGGATGACATCCATGACAAGTGTTTTTTTGTGCCATCCCATGTTGCACTTGTTGCACTAGCAGTGAAACTTCCAGTTGCTGGTTGTGTGGTCTTAGCACGATATTTCGTGTTGTCGCGATAAAGACAAACCGGTGTCATTGAGGTAGAATATGCATTCGCATAATTAGCGAACCATTTGCTACTATTATTCCACTTTAATTGGTTGTTACTATTTTGATCTGCTGAAGTAAATTTATAACCTACAGGAGAAGAACTATTATAACCAGCCAAAGTGAAGTATCCAATTGTGGTGTTAACTTCCATTCCTCCACCCGAACTTGTTCCTTTTTGCCTAATATATTTAGTTGAACTGCCAACACTATTAAAAGTCCAACCACTTGCTGTATTTTCGATAATCCACACATATGCATCAGCAGGATTGGTCTTGCTGGTTAATGATTTGCCCGTGATACGACTACTACTTACATCTGTTCCTGCACAATAATTTTTGTTAGATGCTGACGTTGATGGGCAAATTATATAGTATCCGTCAATTAGCGTAGAATTGGTGTAATTGGTGAATGTTCCTGTGTATCCCCACACACTCCCGACACCAAAAGTAAGGATCAACATAAGGGCACATGCGAACCGGATAAGGGTTATCCTAGGGTTTACT
>CACZRD010000001.1 GCA_902783545.1 uncultured Bacteroidales bacterium | reverse complement strand
TTTTGATGCGGAACAAACCATCTCCTTCCATAACGATGCCATCATCGGCTCCGTTGCTGCGCCTTTCACTCCCAAGTTTACGAAACATTAACTGCTTGGCACCGTAAAAGTAAAAATAATCGACATACATTTGTATATGCCGAATTCAAGCGCTCGGCACTGGAGGTGTTGCGTCAGCCGCTGGAGGACGGACATATCACTGTGGCACGCAACAAGCTGACGGTGGACTACCCTGCGCACTTCATGCTCGTAGCAGCTATGAACCCCTGCCCCTGCGGACATTACGGCGATCTGAAGCACCCGTGTACCTGTACGCCGCTATGGAATTATACGGTCTGTCAGCACGTGCATATGACCGTATTCTGAAGGTCGCACGTACGATAGCCGATCTGGATGCAGCGATGCACCCCGAGGTGCCCATAACGAACACTCTGAGTGCATCACAACTGCTGCAAGCTATCCAGTTCAGGCAGCTTGACCGCGCTGATTGGGGAGGGTAACCCTGATCGGATTTCCCACTAACGAACCATACGGCCGTCCATAGTGAAGAGTCCCTCTTTGCTGCGGATATACAAGGCGCCGTCGATATATACGAGGCTCTTGCCGGCCTTGTTCTTGTCAGCCTGTACGGATTCTACGCCGGCCGGGAATTTCTTTGTATATTTATAGATGGGCGGTTCGCCATCACTATCACTGGTGGTGTAGAACGTGGTGGAGTCCAACCAGCAGATTGCCTCACCTTGCCACTCATAATTGTAGCATTTAAACGGTTCAGGGTGCGTCTGGCGAATGAGCGTCTCAGCGACACTCTCACCCTCCTCACGCGTAAAGAGCAACACCCAACTATATTTAGCCACAATATTATTATGGTTCTTAATGAGGATATACTTGCCATCGGGCGAGATGTCGGCTGCCGTGACGAGGTGGAATCCTTGGTACGGCTTGCTGCCAGATCCAAGATCAGACTTTACCCCCAAGTCACACTCGTATTTGAGGGTCTGCACCTCGTCGCCATAGTCCAGACGGAAAGGTAGACTGAACACCTGACACACGTTGTAATACACCTTGGTGATGATATACAACGTCTGATCAATGTTGTCGTACATCAGTGCCTCGCAGTTGTGGCTCTTGCCATCGGGATAGACGAACTCGATTTGTGCGGGATCAATATTGATTTTCGCCCCATCGGTTATTTCCGGCTCCTCAAAATAGATGATCGTATAGTAATCATCCACCTCTTCGTTATCGCCGAACGCGCCAATGAACAGGTAGTTCGTGCCCTCATATACGCCACCGCTCATGTCTTCCCAATCGTAGGTGCGGATATGCAACGATTTGAGGTTGGGGAAGTTGATCTGTGTATATTTGTGCGTGCCTTTCTCATCGGTGGCCACCACGCGGGTGTAGTCGTCGCTCTCCATCCAGATATATCCGGGTGTCACACGCGAACATGCTATACCCGACACCTCGGGCAGTGACAAAGCATCGCCTACCACACCGCACTGAGTGCGTTTCCACTCATCGTTCCATTGCAACGTGTCACCGAAATACACCAGAGGCGGTGCGGCGGTACAGGATAGACTTGCAACCAGCAGGCAAGCTAAAAGGATTTGTGATTTGATATTTTTCATAATGAACTATATTTTATCGCCCATATATGGTCGATGCATTATTTTGACAGGGCGTACATTGCGAATGCAGCGCAGCAAATACCTGCTATTTGGAGCGGGTTAGGTATAACGCTCAGAATAATCAGTGAAAGCAGTACTGTAACCATTGGCGACAAACCTTCCATCGGCGAAACAATAACAGCTTTTCCGTAGCGATAAGCGTAAACCAGCGTCAACGCGCCGATAGAGTTCAGGATCTGGATACCAAAACAGCCGAGGCTCTTACTCATAACCTCTTCGCCGGCAAAGAACGCTGCTGCATCAGGGCTCATGAACCATGCTACGGGGATAAGCACCAGACCGCTGAGAGCCATCCAGCAGAAGATAGACTCGGCATCCATCGAGTTGTTGGCGAACTTCATAAAGAAGCCCTGAACGCCCCATGCGAAGAGCACGAGTACGGCGAGTACAATCCACAGCCAGCCACTGACAGGGCTGTCGTCACCGCCGCTCTGGATGGAGAGCAACAATATAGCCGCCAAGGCAACAATGATACCGGCGATCTGCCAGCTGGTAGCTTTCTCCTTGAGGAAGACGGCTGCCAGAGTGATGACGATCACCGGCGACATCGAGATGAAGGGGAAGATGATATACGCCGGTCCGATGGACAGCGCCTTGAACAGCACGAGCTGTCCGCCTGCGCCAAGCAGACCGACGGTGCAGCCGAGCAGGGCAGACTTCCAATCGTGGAGGAACTTGCCTTTGTTAATAATCAGTGCCACGATAGCACAGGGTACCATCGTCAGCGCCCAGAGGATATACACTACGGTCTCAGGAATCCCTGCGCGGTCCATCTGCAGGTCAGAGAATGCTCCCCATACACCCCATGTCACCACGGTGATGAGGATGAACAGTAACCAAAGTTTGTCTTTCATGTTTTATGTTCTTTAGTCGAAAGAAAAAAGACCGTTCTCTTCGTTCACTCAAAGAAAAAAGCCTAATTACCTTCCGAGGGGTTAAACTTCTTCATTAATGAATACACTAATTTTTGTATTTCTACAACAGTAGCATTAATTTTCTCAGATTGTTCTCTACTTATATAGTCCAATTCTCCAGCAAGTAGTAATTCTGTTTCCAATTCATACGCAGAGCCTAAGGCGAAAGATAAAAAGTGAACTAATTCCTTTTCTGCTGGTCTTCCTGCGCCTTCAGCTATGTTTGATGGTATAGATACTACAGCTCTTTGAATCTGCGATGTTAGTCCGTATCTTTCACTTGCAGGGAATGAATTCGTCAACAAATAGACCTCTTTTGTGAGTTGCATAGCCTTTTGCCATGCTACAAGTTCCCTAAAATTATGTATTCTCATATTTATTTTTTATAGTCGAAAGACCGTTCGTATATTCTTAGTCGAAAGACCGTTTACTACGCTCACTCAAAGAGAAAAGATAAAAGCCTAATTACTTTTCAGCGCTACCCTTTTCCCCGTGGCGGTTTTCCCCGGTTATCGGGGACAACCTAGTCTTTTAGCGCAGCGGTCTTTTTTCTTTCAGGCATAGCCGGTCATTTTATTAACTCAAAGTAAGGTAATCTCTCAAGCGGAACCTCAATGTGATAGGTCTTGCCGCCTTTGTACTTCTTGCCTTGGTCGTCACGCCAGGTGCCGGCAGGGAGGATGACATCGCGCTCCAGACGATCGTCAACGACCGGAGCGACGAGGTAACGGTCGCCGAGCATGAACTGGTCTTTGACCTCGGCGAGTCCTTGGTGCGGGAACTGGTACTCCATCAGCCGGACTATCGGTTCGCCGGTCTCGGCTGCCTTATGAGCATATCGCATGATGTACGGTGCGAACTCCGTGTGCAGTTTAGCCATACGTTGTACGATGGCGAGGTTCTCCGGTGAGAGGATACGCCACGGTGCGACGGAGAACTGCATCATCGGCATCAGCGCATGTACCTGCGCCGAGCGGACGATGAGTGCCTCATCGAACTCGCCGGGGCGGATGTATAGGAACGCCGTGTATTGTCCGCCGCCGATCATGTCCGGGCAGGCGTAGGCGTAGCCTAACAACCCGGCGACGCACATCTGCGGGATGAGTTGCTGAACGGCTTCCCAACTATAGTCTTTGTCGCCGAGGCGCTGCACGAGCGGCTGACCGCCCATCTTCCAGCAGGCGCGGTATTCGTTCAGGGGGAACTGCAGACCGATCTTCGCCCACGAGGCGGTGTGATCCACATTCGTTGCCGTAGTATCGAAGGCTCTGAGCTTGGCTGATGCGTAGCAGCTGTTGTCGCCGGCATCGAACTTGAAGCCGTCAATGCCGTACTCGGCTTGCGCCTGCCGGAGCCGGCTGACGAAATGCTCCGCAGCCTTAGGGTTCGTCAGGTCGTAGCAGGCCGATTGACCATTCCACCAGTTAAGGACAGCTACGGTATTGGTGTCGCGGTCTTTGAGCAGGTAGCCGCTGGCTGCGAGGTCGCGGTACTCCGGCGTATCGGGACTGACGAACGGGCAGACCCACACCATGACCTTGAATCCGAGCCGGTGAAGCTCGCGGATCATCGCTTTGGGGTCAGGGAAACGCTCCGCCTTGAAGTGGAAGTCGCCATAGTAACGCTGCCAGTTGTCATCGATCATCAGCACACCGGCAGGGAAGCCGTTGTCGATGACCGCGCGGGCGTAGCGGAGTATATCCGCCTGATTCTGGTCGTACATCAGCTCAATCCACGTGTTATACTGCGGACGGACGAACAGCAGCGTATCAGGCAGTTGCCCGTTGAAGGGGAAGAATCGTGCTTGTGCACCGAGATACGCATCGCGCAGGCAATGACCTACCCTAACCGGAGCCAACGGTATAGACGGACGCAGATGACCGTCCTTAGTGGTGAAGTTAAAGGGGACGTTCGACCATATATAGTAGCCTTCCGATGACAGGAACAGCGGTGCCAACTGATTGTTGGCATCCTCGGTGTTGAGGTCGAAGAGCGGCTGGTTAGTGAACGGCTGCTCATGTCCCAGACCTACGGACACTCCCCACCAGAGTTCATCTTGCGCGCTGCAAGCCAATGACAGCAGCAAGGCGGATACTATTGCGGTCAATCGAGACATACTACGTTTCTTTCTGTCACGGTATTGTCAAGTTCGGGATGGTCGCGAGATTGTTACGAGAATGGACTAACTTTCCCCTAACAATCCCTCAACATTCCCTCAAGTTTCAGAAGACTACTCCACCGTCACAGTAGTCAGGTAGTTGTAGCCGGTCTGTTCGTCCCAGACGCCTTCGTTGGCGAGACGGATAGAGTACCTCGGATTGCTATGCAAGTTCGGCATCGGGTCTGGGAGATTCAAATAAAGTTTGTATTCTCCCGCTTTCTTCGGTACGAATGACACCTCAATGGTCTGCATCACGTCTGTGAACCAGAAGCGCGGATCGCAGTCGGGCACAACGCGGTAAATATCTTTCGGGTCAGCTTTGTTTATAAGCAACATTTCTATATCACGTGGGTTCTTCGGAGTGGAATAGCCAACATTGACAAGAGTAAGTTTTGCCATCAGTTCCTCGCCTGCTTTGGGATTATAAGTAGTGACCACTTCACGTCCTTCGAAGCGGTAGCCTATGCAACGCTTGAATTCATCCAAACATCCACCTTTGTTCCATATATTAATAGTAGGTCTATAATAGTCGTTATTGATATAGCAGATGTGCATCTTCTGGAATTGATCCATCGTCTTATCGCATGAACCTACCGTTGAACCATTACTACCCGGACATGACTCTCCACCGTAAATCAGGTATTTCGATTCGGCTTCCCAATACGCACGTTGCTCGGGCGTGTTAAATGTACCAAGGTCAGAATTATCAGCCATAATCGCGTCGTCGTGGGCAGCCAGACGTGCTTTCGGAGTTCCGGAATAAGCCTCTGCACGAGTCAACGTATCTTTTAACTCCCATCCATAGCATTTCATTTTGAATTGCGGTGTACGCACGCATAGTTGACGTTCCACAGGCAGTGCATCTAACAAAGCATCCAACACGTGACGACGACTTTCATAGTCTGTCCGTTTAAACCATGTAGTATAGTACCACTCGCCCCATGTGCCGATAAAACCGGCTTCCATTGTAAAGATGACATCTACATATTCTTGTAGAATAGGTTTGATTTGTGCTATATGTTGTAATACGAGTTCTTCTTTCGCCTCTCGAGGCTCTTGGTTCTCGTTATTAGTATATGCAAAACGAATAACTCCTTTACAGCCGCTTTCTCGCAGCGCCTGCATACTTTGGCGGACTACATCCAGATAGGAATCCTCGATGAGCTTATCGCGATAGTCCTCCATGTAAAAATCAAAGTGAATAAGTGTATATCCGGCATTGTAGTATGCTCGGGCAACCGAAACTGACAAAGCAGACAGGGAAGCCGTATGGCACTCTACACACTTATGGAATCCGCGCTCGGGATTACAGAATAATGAATCCGTCACCACCAGTCGGGTGTGACGATAGCCATCATCCACCGGAATGCCGGTGGTGTCAGCCGGTTGAGGATTAGGTTCAACTTCTTGCTTGGGGTCACATGAGACAAACGCCAAGACGAACAATACGATGAAAGGATAAACAAGCTTTCTCATATCTGTGTAAATAAAAAACCGCCGCAAGCGGCTGCCCGTTAGGGCAGTCGCCTACGACGACAAAATAATTAGTCTAATTTTACAGTGATCATCGGCGGAACAACAGATGCACCCGACTCAAGGTCAACATAAGTCTCAGGAAGAGCACCTACTTCGCCGCTCCAGTTCGGACCTTGTACGAGGCAACCTACCGAGCAAGATGTCATGCCCTGAATAGCTGCACGTACAATCGAGCCTTCCAATGCAAGATGTCCATTGTTTACAGCCTTGATTTCGCTCAAGTTAATAGCACCTTCAGCATCTTGCGGCTCCCAGTTCCAACCGGAGTTATCGTCACCGTTCAAGAAGGTGAAGAAATCAGGATACCAATTGGTCGCATCGGTACCTCCCTCGAACAAGATGTCAGCACCAGAGTTCTCCCAAAGCCAGCTGTCGTGGCCGGTAGCTGCATCGCCATCAATGTTCATGAAGATATCCAATACACCTACAGAGCCATCGCCCTCATACTCCATGTAGAAATAGATGTAATCAGCATTGGCAATGAACTTGATGTTGTGGAGACCTTCCATGGTGCCCATGTCATCCAGCGAAGCTTCAGCCAGTTTGTCTGCAGGCAGGTCATTCCAGTCGCTGAAGTTACCGTCAATAGCGATTTCGAATGCTTTCGCTTCAACAGTGACGCTTTCTGTAGCGCTGTTCTCGCCTGCTGCATTTTTTGCTGTAAGTTTAACACTGTAAGTGCCGGCAGCAGCATAAGTGTGTACCGGGTTCTCCTCTTTAGAGATCTCAGCGCCGTCACCGAAGTCCCATGCGTACTCCGTTGCGTCCTTCGAAGCGTTGGTGAATGTTACTACCAAGCCGTCGGTTGCATAAGCAAAACGAGCCTTCGGAGCGTCACCTGCTGCATTCTTCTCCTTGCAGGACACTGCAAGTACTGCTACCATAGCAATAATACTTGCGAATAGAAATGTTCTTTTCATGATGATGAAAATTTAAAATTAATAAATAAAACGTTTTAAATATTAATCACGGATTAGTATCCGGGATTTTGCTCTATTCCGCTTACCGAACGTTCGTTGTACGGTATCGGATATTGAATCTTATCAGCGGTGTAAGGGATTACCTCCCACGGTTGAGTACCCGGATAGCGGCGATCCATATCGAGTTTGTTGCGATATACATCGTTGCGGCGATGTCCCTCAAACGCAAGCTCCATACGACGCTCATCCAGTACTACATCAAGTACGTTCGTATAACCGTGCATGTTACCTGTGGCAAACAATTCGTTGCCTGACAAACCGGCACGCTGACGAATTGCATTCACGTCGGCCAAAGCTTCATCATTATGCCCCAATTTGGCATTGGCCTCTGCGCGGTTGAGTACGACCTCTGCCCAACGCAATAGTACCGGCGAAGAAAGAAGCGGGTGACCATCCTGATAACTGAATTTGGTGACAAAATAGTTCGGATAAGTATTACGGTGAATGGGGTACTTGATGATACGCGCCGGGCTGTCTTCTCCGTCGTAATCTACATAATACAAGGTATATTCACCGGCAGCGTCAGGCTTATTCATTCCATTCACTTTTACTTCTTTGATACGATATTGAACATTCGTACCGGCCTCATTTTTGATTTCACAATACTTACCTTCGGCATCCGTCTTCACTTCTGCATATAAGTTACTGCGGAAGTCATCACCTTTATCAGACTTCACCGGGAAGAAAACGACATCCTTACCCGTCAAAGCAATATCCTTATTGGTCTCTAATTGCAATTGGATATAACTCAAACGCTTATCATTAGGATAACGCTCATAGAGATTCAACAACGGATCGCTGGCATAAACTTCGCCCCAGCCTCCGCCGTCACCGTTATACATACTACCGATACTGGATGTTGAACGATCCTCCAATACAGTGTGCGCTACAGCCAACAGAGTCTCTTCGCGATCCAATGCATTCGCGAAATAGGTCGGATAATCGCCATCCAACTTACCGGTGGGTTCCGGCATCTCCTTGATAACATCCAACACCTCTTGATTCTTATCGCCCATGTAGAGATATACGCGGGAGAGTAAACCAAGAGCAGCGTTCTTCGTTGCATATGCCGGGTTAATCTTTTTACCATCAGTATGTCTCGGTGCATCCATCAAATCAGCTGCCTTACGCAAATCTTTTACAATCTGGTCATACACTTCGCCTACCGAAGCACGGGAAGTCTCTGATGTGTTGGTGCTGGTACGCAGAGGTATACCCTTGTTATCCCGCCCCAGTACATACTGACAAGCAAACAGATTTACCAAATGGAAATGAACCATACCACGGAGGAAATATGCCTCGCCGAGCAATTGGTTGGTGGCCGGCAAACGGTCTGCCTCCGGAGTTTTCTCCAAGGTCTCTATCACAGTATTGGCGGTATAGATAATCTTGTACCCAACCCACCACAACGTCTCAATATTCTTGAGGTTGTCGGTCATCTTGTACCAAGTAGCCTTAGCAAGCGGATCGGTGGTTTGACCGGACAGACAGATATTGTCGCTCGGGTATTCTGCATCCATCATATAATGACGAATGTATGAATTTCCTGATTCGTACTCTACATACTCGTATTGCTCCTTAAGCATCGCATAGCAACCGTCGATGATATACTCCGCACCTGCATCACTGCCGAGCAACGCATCACTGTTCAGCTCATCGGACGGGAAGTAATCGAGCTTGCAACTGCTGAAACCGAGCACTACAACGAGTGCTGCGATTAGATATAATAACTTTTTCATATTCATTATAATTTTAGTGGTGATTACGTGTTTACGTTATTTAGTGATTACGATTTACGGAATCAGAACTCTATCTCAATACCACCCACGATGTTGCGAGCAACAGGATAGTGGTCGGCATACATACCTGCCAACTTGTAGGTAGTAGTAGTGATACTAACCTCAGGATCCATTCCGGAGAACTTCGACGCAGTAGCGATATTGTCCGCAGAAACAAAGACGCGGAGTTTGCTCATATATTTCTTCGGGATGAGCGTAGCGCAGAAGTCGTAACTGAGCGTTATGTTTTTCAGACGGAAGAAACTACCATCCTCCAGATAACGGGAAGAAATGCCGTTCGAGCTGCTGCCATTAAATTGCGTAGCCTTCGGGTGAGTAGCGATGTCGCCCGGTTGCTCCCAACGGGTCCACCCCATGTTATTGTTCGCGATGGAGTATTGGTTATAGCCCATGTAAGCACCATCAGCATCCAGTGCTTGACGGTTGTAGTTATACACCTTATTACCGTAGGTGAAGTTGGTATTGATGCTCAGGCTCAGACCTTTCCAACTAATCTGTGTGTTTAGACCACCTTGGAAGATCGGAGTGGCTTTGCCTACAGCGTGCGGGTTGGTTGCGTTGTAATCATTGGTTGTCGTCTTATTGCCGGATGCATCCAATACGTAATCACCCTTTTCATCCACAACATACCATAACGGATCACCGTTAGCCGGATCAACACCTGCCCATTCTCTCATATACCAGGTATAGATATCCTGTCCCTCCTTTACTTGCTGTGTTACACCGGAAGCACTCTGGAGGAAAGGTTTATGACCAGGAATATCAATTACGCGGTTACGGTTGAAGCCCATATTGAAGCCGACATCCCAACGCAGATCCTTGATTTTCAGCACTTGCGCATCAACGCGGAACTCAATACCTTGGTTACGAACGGTACCTGCGTTCTTTGTTACCTCAAAGAAACCTGTCGAAGGAGCTACCGGTACGTTCAGCAACAAGCCGGTGTTGTCCGTGTTGTACAGGTCAATAGACATATCGACGCGATTGATGAAAGCGAGGTCGACACCCACGGAAGCCATGTTAGCGGTCTCCCAATGTAATTCCGGGTTCGCCAAACGGCTTGCGATAGCTGTTGTTATGCCATTATAGGAAGCACCAAGTGCAAACGTTGAGAGGTACTTGTATGCAGGGATGTTATTGTTACCTGTTACGCCATAACTTGCACGCAGTTTCAAGAAACTAACTACATTCTGGTCTTTCATAAAGGCTTCGTTCGAAATCAACCAGCTGGCAGCCACCGAGGGGAAGTAACCTACACGGTTCTTCGATGCGAAGATAGAACTTGCCTCTGCACGGAATGTTGCGTTGATGAAGTAGCGTTTACCATAATCGTAACCTGCCTGGATGAACGTAGCCCAACTTGCGCCAGGAACTTTATATCCGGCTACGCCATAAGGCACAGTCGCATTGAGGGCATCTACACCTTCCGGCATACCGCTACCAGCAGCTGTGGTGTATTCGCTCTTCCATAAACCATACTCGAAGCCAACCATACCGTTCACAGAATGAGCACCCCATTGGTATGCAGCCTTCAAGATGTTGGTCGTACCAAACGAATACGACTGATCCAAAGCCTCCTCCATATATCCACCTACTACATCATTAAACGTACGCGGGTCCTGATAGAGAGTCCATTTGGAGTTACTATGCGAGAATCGATTGCTCGATTGGAGCGTCAACCAATCGGTGATATGGAAGTTCAATTGCAGGTCTGCACCCATTGACAAGCCTCCACCTCTGGAGTAATCATACAGGGTGTTATGCAATGCGTTCCACTTGTCTTGCGAATACCAATCGGTACCGTCCGGACGTTTCGATGAGTTGATATATACAGGAACACCATTCGCATCGTACGGGTTATCCCACGGCATCTTGTAGTACGCGTCATTCATCATACGCCACGAAGCCTCACTCTCGGAATTCGATTTGTCGAAATAGGCATTTACCTTCATGTCCAACCATTTGAACACTTCCGCATTCAGGTTTACACGACCGGAGAATTTCTCATAACCGGTGTTGATGAATGTACCGTCTTGTTTGTAGTAGTCGAACGAACCGTAGTAACTGAGTTTCTGACCACCGCCCGCTACGGAGATGTAGTAGTCTTGGGTCACACCGTTCTTAAAGAACTCATTCTGCCAGTTGTAATCCTTATCCAACAACGATATAGGACGTTGTTGGTTAAATACGTTCATGGATGTGTAGATACTCTTGTGGTAGTCATACAACTCCTCGGAGTTCATCAGACGGAAATTGCCGAACAACGGCTGGGTTGAACCGGCTGTTGCACGAACGGTAACACGTGCTTTCTCGTTGCGCTTACCTTGTTTGGTGGTAACAACGATTACACCGCCTGCAGCGGCAGCACCATAAATACCTGTCGAACCGGCATCTTTCAGTACGGTAATCGTCTCTACGTCGTTGGGGTTGAACTGACCACCCATCACACCATCGACCACATAGACAGGATCGCTGGCAGCGGTGATAGAACCTGTACCACGGATACGAATTTCGGCACCGGCACCCGGCTGACCTGTAGCGTTGCTGACTTGCACACCGGCAACTTTACCTTGCAGCATGTTACCGATATCCGATGTCGTCACATCGGTCAGTTCCTCTGCTGAAACCGTTACAACGGCTGAACTCAACTCGGCGCGTTTCACTGCCGAGTAACCGATAGATACCACCTCTTGCATCTGGATAGCATCAGATTCCATAATTACAGACATACTCTCTACGGCACGTACCGAGATAGTCTTGTAACCGATGTACGAGAATTGTAACACCGCCTTGTCGGGCACTGTCATTTCGAAGTTTCCGTCGAAGTCAGTAATAGTGCCTTGTGTCGTACCCTCGACGAGGATACTTACACCAATCAGAGGTTCCGAGCCGTCGGCATCGATAACCTTACCCTTGACGTTGATGTCGGCGAATGCCGATACAGCAAGCATCAGGCTCAATAAGATTGCTGGAAATCTTTTCATGGGTTAATTTATTTTGGGTTAGTTTTTTTGTGCTCGCGTTATTTAGAAAATAAACCTATATAAACCCCTCAGTTGTCTGTCTTTCCACTGTGTCTTAGTCTGTTTAGTCACTCTTACAAGCGAGCTTGACGTGCGACTAATCAGTCTAATCCACACATGCTACGCATGTAACAGTCAACTTCGGCAATAAACATAAATAAATTTTCAATGATCTGACTTATTGTTAATTCTCCACAACTTTCAAAAGATAACTTCTTTCAAAGGTTACATCAATCTTCGGGGTGCTGCCGTCCACGGTGAACTCACGCGGTTCGTCAGCCGTGTACTCGATGGCGGTGTAGGTCTTCGCGGGATCGAGTCCGCGGAGCTCCAGCGTGCCGCTATACGACGGAACGGGTACCGTAGCAGCATCCACGTGTGCGGGATCCATGGCACCTTCGGGCTCAGCCGGATCGACATAGAACGCGTAGTACAGCGCATCGTTCTGACGGATGACATGCGCCTCGGGATAGTCGTAGCCCCAGGTGTAGAGGTTGAGGTACTCGCCGCGGGCGAGGTTGTTGTCCTTATAGATCTTCATCCACTTACGGATGAGGGCTTCCTTCTCCGGCGTGAGGAGGAACGGACCTTCCTTCCAGTCGGGATTGTCTTTCGGCCATGTGAACTTCGTACCGATGACCGAACCCGTACCGATCTGCGATGCGAAGTCATCACCGCCGTCGGTCAACTCAATATGGTCGCCGTAATAAGCGAGAGCCGGAGCCATAGCGGCGTAGGCTTTACGTTTCATACGCACCTGACGCGAGGACATCGGGTCGGATGCCACGGCCTGGTTGATCTGGGGGACAATCCAATAGTTAACAGCACAACCGCACGGGCAGATCTGAATAACAGCGTCTTTCTTATACCCACGGGCTTCTTTGTATATCTTCTCATAATAGGTGTACATTTTTTCCGGAGCCTCCCATGCATCATCCAACCCTGTATTCTCATTATAGTCGGGCAGGCAGCAGTTCAGGTGCTGACCGTCGATCTTCAAGCCGTCGAAGTTCCAGGTGAGCATGAACATCTTCAGCAGATCGTTGGTATAAGCATCCACAGCCGGATTGACAGGTGACAGATACCAGCTGTCCCACCAAGTGATATACTCATGTGCCCACTCCTCGGTGAGTAGCAACATCTCGGGGTGCTCCTTGACGAGTTTCGTATCGGGGTCGGCAGCCAGCGGAGCCCACCATAACTTGGCTTTCATGCCGCGCTTATGCACCTCGTCAGTGATATGACGCATATCCTTGTCACCACCCGGGAACAACTCATTCGTATTCCAGTCGCCTTCGGCAATCTGATAGCCGTCATCAATATCCACCCACGTGAAACCGAGCTCGGCGACCTTGTCCAAGGTACCTAACACCATATCCATCTTAAACGGACGACCGTATCCCCAAGCGCACCACACAGGCTCAAACGCCTCGGGTTCGCTGGGCTGCATCTCGATGCCGAGGTTCGCCTGCATGTACTCGGAGAACGTGCGCAGGGCGTTGAAGTAGTCGCCATTGTGGTTATAGCGGAACGAACGGAAGCAAGTGAGCGTGTCGCCCTTAGCAAGTTCCTTCGGCTTGGGCAGGTCGTAGTGCAGGCAGGTTGTCACCTTGTTGTCATAACGCTTCCACTCCACGGGCATCGAGATCATGCGGAGCACGGGCTCAAACAGGCCGATAGCCTGCCCGCCGTCACGCTGCCAGAGGTCGAGCACGGGTATTCCTCCGCCGTAGTCGGTGTTGTTCATGCCGAGGTAGTTCTGCTTGCTGAATCCCGGGGTGACGGGCAGCACCCAGTCCATACGTGCCGCGGTAGATGAGGGTTGGAGTGACCAGACTACATCTTCCTTCGCCTCAACGGAAGTACGACAGAGCTCATAGCCCTTGACGGTAACCGGCTTGCCGAGGTTGATGAAGCGGGTCTCGATGACTTCGAGTCCGGGGAACTCGGCAACGGGAGTGACGGTCTGCTGCTTGACAATATGCAAACCGTTCTGCTGGTAGGGGAAGGACTGCATGTCGGCTTCAGCGCAGATCAGGCGCTCGGTGTCGGGCTTCGGCTGGCAAGCGGTCAGCAATGCCGCTATACCAAGGAAATATAGAATATTGTGTTTCATATTCGCTATTGTTTTTAGAAAATAACCTATATAAACCCCTCAGTTGTCTGTCTTTCTATTGTGCCTTAGTCTGTTTAGTCACTCTTACAAGCGAGCTTGACGTGCGACTAATCAGTCTAATCCACACATGCTATGCATGTAACAGCCAACTTCGGCAATAAACATAAATAAATTTTCAATGATCTATTTCAAGTATATCCTGCAAGCAGTAGTCCTCGTTTTTATTTGGGTTTATTTTCCATATAATAACATTACTTGTACTCGTTCAGGATGCGGAGGGCGTTGTCGTGGTAGATCTTCTTGAGGACGTCGTCCGGCAGGTTGAAGCCTGAGAGTGCCCAATGGTAGTTGTACTCGGGCACGTAGAAGTGCTCGTCGTTGGTCTCGAGTACGCGGAAGATGCCGTGGTACATCGAGGGTTCAAAGCCGTTGTCCGTACCGAAGAGTACGCGGTCCTGATACTTGATGAGGAACTCGCGCGTAGCGCGTGGCGTGTGTGCGCTCTCCGCTACGCGGGCGGAGATATCTACATACATGTTAGGATACTTGTCCAACAGTGCGCCCAGACGCGGCCAATCGTGGGTCATATTCAGGTAGTGGCAAGCGATGAACAGCGTGCCCGGATTCTCGCGCACAGCGTTCTCGAAGGTTACCATCAGTTGGTTGTACCCCAGGCAGTTAGTCGTATCCACGTGCCATGCTACGCCATTAGGCAGACCGTCGTTCTTGTCGTCCATCGGCAGGTACATCCAGATAGGTTCGGCTATATGAATACTGATCGGCATCTTCAGCTCACCGGCTTTGCGGATGAGCGGCTGGATACGCGGGTCGTCGATATGGATATCCTTGCCTTCCACGGGGCGGGCGTAGGTGTCACCTTCGCCTTTGTCACCGAGCTCGCCGACGCCGGTAGCACCGAGTTCGTCATGATAACGCGCCAGCAGGTCGCAAGCCTTCTGAATACCATCCTCGCTCAGGTCGGAGTAGTCAAAGCAGCACCAGAAGCGAAAGCGGTCCTTGTACGGGGCGTAGAGCTCAACGACCTCCTCAAACGGGCGGCCGATCCACGAGCAGTGCATGAGAGCTGTGTGCTCCACGCCTACAGCGTCCATCGTTGCCACCCACTGTGCTATCTGCTCGGCATTCTCCACATAGTCATGGGAGTGCATATCAATAATCGGGAACTTGGCACGGGTAACTTCGGTCACGGGCAGGTTGTTCGCCACGTCGGGGAAGAAGTCACGCACAAGGACTTTGTCCAGAGGCGATGCCGCTTCGTCAGCAGCCTTGGGGGCATTACATGCCGCGAGTACCAGTGCGGCGGAAAACAGAAGGAGTAGATGTTTTTTCATGTTGTTTCGGTTTATGCGTAGGCGCATTTTTATTTTTCACGGCGCAAAGTTACAACTTTTTTTTGAATTTTCCAAATTTATTATTATGCTCTAAAGCATATCTTCGAAATATTTTGCTATAAGGTATATATTTTCAATATATTAAGGCGAAATAATAGTTCTTTCGCAATGTTTCGAAAAAAAGAATCGAAAGATTTTATTTGCAAATATCGAAATTTTTTCGTAACTTTGTGCGCTGAATGGTATTCGAGCGAGAAATTTAGAAAATAAACCAAGACAATAGTGTCCCATAAAAAAGAAAATAAACCTACATAAACCCTTTTGAGTGTTTTGAAACTGACGTTTCTTGTGCTAATTGCTGCTAAAA